>AXCX01000044.1 GCA_000767215.1 Actinotalea fermentans ATCC 43279 = JCM 9966 = DSM 3133 | reverse complement strand
CGACGCGCGGGGCGCCCGGGGTGCGCGGGGGGCGCGCGTCGCGGAAGGGGCCGCGACCGCGCGTCGGGCCGACGCCGGCTCGGTCACCTCGAAGCCGCGCTTGCTGAGCAGGCCCGTGGCCTGCAGGTCGCCGTGGAACTCGTCCTGCCGGGCGAGCCGGCCGGTCGCGAACTTGTGTGCGACGCCGAGGACCGCCCGCGCGTCGTAGGTGCGGCCCTCGTGCGTGAGCGTGCCGACCCCGGGCTCGAAGCCGTACAGGTCGAGGAATTCCTCGGCGCCGCGGGCGTCGTGCTCCGCGAGGGCCGCGAGGACGTGCTGCCGGGTCACTGAGGAGAAGGTCGCCACGTCGGTCGAGCCTACGACCCGCGGCTACTATGCACCGTAGTAGTCGGCCGAAACCGGCCTGGCGAGAGGAGCTGGCGTGGAGCTGATGACCCCGCTCGTGCCCGCGGTCACCGAGCCGCGGCGGACGCTCGACGCGGTCCGCACCGCGCTGCGCTCGTGGACCCGCCGGCAGGTGGTCGCGGCAGCCCTCTTCTCCGTCGCGTTCGCCGTGCTCATCGGCGTGCCCACGGTGCTCATCCCGAACCCGGTCTTCGGGCGCGAGATCCCGGTCGTCGCGTGGAACTACCCGGTCTGGATCGCGACGTCCGTGCTCGCGGGCATGCTCGCGGCGACCTACGTGCGTGCGCGCCAGGCGGCGCCGGCCGAGCCGGCCGACGCCGACGCCGAGGCGCCCGTCGACGCGCCGAGCCGCCTGGCCGTCGCGGGCGGCGTGCTCGCGTGGTTCGCGGTCGGCTGCCCGGTCTGCAACAAGATCGCGCTCCTGGCGCTCGGCTACTCCGGCGCCCTGACCTGGTTCGCGCCGATGCAGCCCTACCTCGCCGCGGTCGCGCTGCTCATGACGGCGGGCGCGCTGGTCTTCCGGCTCCGCGGCCAGGTGTTCTGCCCGACGCCGGTAGCGCGCCGTGCCTGACGCCTTCCCCCGGCTCGGCACCCTCGAGCACCAGGTCATGGACGCCCTGTGGGACTGCCCCGACGAGCTGTGCGCCCGCCGGGTCCTCGAGCGGCTCGCCGAGCGCGAGCTCGCCTACACCACCGTCGCCACGGTGCTGACGAACCTCGCCCGCAAGGGCATGGTCGACCGGGTCCCGGGGGCTCGCTCGTGGTCCTACCGGCCGACGATGTCGCGGACCGAGTACGTCGCGGGCTGCATGGTCCAGTCGCTGCTCGCGGCCGAGGACCGCGCCGCGGCGCTCGCGGGGCTCGTCGAGCGCCTCGAGCCCCGCGAGCGTGCCGCCCTGCGCGCGGCGCTGGACCGCGCGTCGGTCGGCTGACGGCGCGGCTCAGTCGCGCGGTCCGCTCAGCCACCCATCCAGGGGCAGCTGAGCGACGCCGGGTCGACCTCGACCAGCGAGCTCACCGACGCGTCCGGCCCGACGGCCGCGAGGACCGGGACCGTGTCCCCGGTGGAGCCGGCGGGATCGGCCCAGACGACGACGCCGTCCGTCCCGTCGCACGACTCGACGTAGGCGGGTGCGCCGCCCGGTGCGGTGGTCGCGACGGCGTCGAGCACGGTCCAGGTGGGGGTGCCGTCGGCGAGCGGACCCGCGGTGCGCAGCAGGAGCACCAGGGCGGCGGTGGCGGGCTGGGGCGTGGGCCCCGGCGGCACCGAGGCCGAGACGGAGTAGCCGCAGACGTCCCCCGACCCGCCGTCGAAGCACGCGCCCAGCGTGGTCGTCAGCTCGAGCGGGGCGCCGCCCACGACGGTGTGCCAGCTGCCGTCGGCGGCCTGCTCGTCGTGCACCACCTGGCCGATGAGCGTCGCCGGGTCCGGGAAGCCGGGCGGGAGGGCGTCGACGGTGGGTTCGACCTCGGGGGTCTCGGTGGGCGTCGCGTCCGGCGTCGGGGGAGCGTCCTTGGTGGAGGTCGGCTCGGGGGTCGCGGGGGCGCTCGGCTCCGTCTGCTGCTCCTTGGAGCAGCCGGTGAGCCCGCCGAGGAGGACCAGCGCGGCCATGATCAGGATGCGCGGCTTCGTCGCCATGTCGGTCCCTCCACGAGAGGCTGCCCCGACCACCAGCCTAGTGATCGAGGACCGGGCGACGCAGGGTGAGTTCGACCGCCTACGAGGCGTCGCCGACGGCGAGGTCGAAGACGACGAACGTCTCCGCGTTGGCCACGATGAGCTCGGCGAGCGGGACGTGGGAGGGGTGCGGCAGGTACGCGTCGCGGGCCGCCGCGTCGGCGAAGCGCACGTGGAGCGCGTAGTCGTAGCCCTGCTCGAGGTTCTCGACGCTGACGCTGGGCCCGTGCGCCACCTCCAGCACGCCGGGGATGGTCTCGCGCACCACGCGGGCGGCGGCGTCGAACCGCGCCACGACGTCGGGCGCCGCGGTGGCCGCCCAGCGCACCAGCACCACGTGGATGATCTGCGCCGACATCTCGCTCCCCGTTCCGCTCGCTCCTCGGGGGGACCCTATGCCCGACGGCGCCGCCACGACCGACGGGTTACCGTCGGGCCATGCCCACCCTGAACGACGGAACGACCCTGCCCGACGTCGGCTTCGGCACCTACCCGCTGCGCGGGGCGGAGGGGACCGCGGCCGTGCTGAGCGCCCTCGACCTCGGCTACCGGCTCATCGACACGGCCGTGAACTACGGCAACGAGGACACCGTCGGCCGGGCGATCGCCCAGTCGCCGGTGCCGCGCGAGGACGTCGTCGTGACGACGAAGCTGCCGGGCCGTGACCACGGCTTCGACGAGACGCTGGCGTCGTTCGACCGGTCGGTCGCGGCGCTCGGCCTCGACGTCGTCGACCTCTACCTCATCCACTGGCCGAACCCGAGCGTCGGGAAGTACGTCGACGCCTACCGCGCGATGGTGCGGCTGCAGACCGAGGGCCGGGTGCGGTCCGTCGGGGTCTCCAACTTCACCGCCGAGCACCTGACGCGCGTGGCCGACGCGACCGGCGTCGTACCCGCCGTGAACCAGGTGGAGCTGCACCCGTTCTTCCCGCAGGTCGAGCTGCGCGCGTTCCACGCCGAGCACGGGATCGTCACCGAGTCGTGGAGCCCGCTCGGCAAGCGCGCGCCGGTGCGCGAGACGGCGCCCGTCGTCGCGGCGGCCCGGGCGCACGGCGTGACGCCCGCGCAGGTGGTGCTGCGCTGGCACCTGCAGCTCGGTGCGGTGCCCATCCCGAAGTCCGCCGACCCGGGGCGCCAGCGCGAGAACCTCGACCTGGCGGGGTTCGCGCTGACGGCCGAGGAGGTCGCGGCGATCACCGCGCTCGGCCGGCCCGACGGGCGTCTCTTCGGCGGCGACCCGAACACCCACGAGGAGATGTAGCGCGGCGCCCCGCGGGTCGCCCGGATCGTGAAGCGTTTCTTCCGTCCCGCGGAAGCAACGCTTCACGATGACGCGGCGCGGGCGCGGCGGGCTGCCCGGGCGCGCGTCAGGCGTGGTGCGGCGGGTGCTCGTAGGTGACGTGCTCGGCCTGCTCGAGGACGTTGCGGACCATGGCCGAGACGTGGCCGTTCGCGT
Source organism: Actinotalea fermentans ATCC 43279 = JCM 9966 = DSM 3133 (assembly GCA_000767215.1). GTDB lineage: Bacteria > Actinomycetota > Actinomycetes > Actinomycetales > Cellulomonadaceae > Actinotalea > Actinotalea fermentans. The sequence goes on along the minus strand of AXCX01000044.1, from coordinate 14,896 downwards.
GCCGGTAGTAGACGGTGACGCCGTCGCGCCGCGTCTGGACCAGGCGGCCCGTCCGGAGCTTCGCCAGGTGCTGCGACACCGCGGGGCCGGGCCGGCCGAGCTCGTCGGCGATCATGCCGACGGACAGCTCCCGGTCGTGGAGGAGGCGGAGGATCGAGAGCCGCGTCGGGTCGGCGAGCAGGCGCAGGATCTCGACCGCCGTGTCCAGGTCGGTGCCCGGGTCGGGCGCGCGGTCGGGCGTCTCGAGGGCCACGGGCCTCACCCTGTCACGCCGCTGGGTGTCCGGGGAGGCGTGGCGGTGCGGGGCCACAAGGCCGCGGTCGCGGCGACGGCGAGCGCGGCGAGGACCGCGAGCGCCAGGGCTGCTCCGGGTAGCCCCAGCCACCCCAGCCACCCGGCCAGCGGGTACGTGACGAGCCAGCACGCGTGCGACAGCGAGAACTGCGCGGCGAAGACGGCGGGCCGGTCGGCCTCCGCGGTGGAGCGGGTGATGATCCGCCCGACGGGCGTCTCGGCCGCGGCCCACCCGGCGCCGACCAGCGCGAACAGCGCCCCCACCAGCACCAGCCCGCCGACGCCGGGCACGGCCAGGGCGGCCGCGACCGCGCCCGTGGCCAGGGTCAGGAGCGCGGCACCGCCGAGCATCAGCGGCCGCTCAGGGAGCGCCTCGAGCGCGCGCGGGAGCAGGACGGCCACGGTGATCGACCCGGCGCCGAGCGCGGCCAGCAGGAGCGCGGCGGTGCCGTCGCCGCCGTCGAACACCGTGCGCGCGACGACGACGTACTGGACCAGCACGTAGGCGCCGCCGGCCGCGAGGGCGAGGTTGAGCGCGAGGACGGGCCGCAGCGCGGGGGTGTGCACCATGAGGTCGACGCCGCGCCGGACGCGGACCCGGAACGGTTGGGCCTCGCCGTCGACCTCCACGGGTGCCCGGCCGAGCGTCGTGCGCACGACCAGGGCGGCGGAGATCGCGAAGCCCGCCGCGGTGCCCACGAACAGGCCGGAGCTCGGGACCGCGAGCAGCAGCAGCGCCGCGAGCAGCGGCGACAGGAGCATCTCCAGGTCCTCGGCCAGTCGCGAGAGCGAGAGTGCCTGGGTGTAGGGGCGCTCGTCGGGCAGGACGCGCGGCAGCACGCCCTGGTAGGTGGGCGTGTGGACGGCGGAGGCTGCCTGCAGCACCAGGACCAGCACGTAGATCTGCCAGGTGGCCGTCACGAAGGGCAGCCCGAGCATGACGACGACGCGCACGAGGTCCGCGGTCACCAGCACCACCCGGGGCGGCGCGGCGTGCACGACGGCGGCCGCCACCGGCGCGACCGCGACGTAGGCGACCATCTTGATCGCGAAGACCGTGCCGAGGACGAGGGCGGCGTCGTCGCCGGCGAGGTCGTAGGCCAGCAGGCCGAGCGCGACGGTCGCGAGGCCCGTGCCGGCCAGCGAGATCGCCTGGGCGGTGAACAGCCGACGGTACGTCCGGTCGGCGAGGGCGCTCAGCACCAGGTAATTCTTGCATGTCTGCGCGAGTATGCAGATATGGGGTTCAGGGGAACGCCGGCGTCCCGGAAAGCCTGAGCGGCTCACAGCATCCGCACAAGGAAAGGGCCCGCGCGCGCCACGGACCTCGTGCACGATGGGGGGACTCAGGACGGCGGCAGCGGAGGGGGCCACGTGGCGCGCAGGGCTGGTGGGGCCGGCGGCGCGGTCGGTGTTGCGCTCCTCGCGCTGGTGACGGGGTGTGGCGGCCAGGAGCCGGAGCCGCCGCCGACGGCCGTCGAGCCGGGGCCGGCCGAGGTGTACCTCGAGGCCGGGACGGGGTACTCGTCGGACGACGCGCCCGAGCTGACCATGCAGATGGAGGAGCTCGTCGCCGCCTGCATGTCGGAGCAGGGCTTCGACTACGTCCCGTACGTCGAGGGCTACGTCATGATCGACGAGGCGGCGATCGACCCGCCGCCCGGCAGCAGGGCGTTCGCCGAGCAGTTCGGCTACGGGTTCGCCGCCGCCCCCGAGGGCATGCGCTCCGAGTCGCCGGGCCGCAGTCCCAACGACGCGATCATGGCCGCCATGAGCCCCGAGGCGCTCGACTCCTACGTCCGGGCGCTGTGGGGCGACGACGCCGGTGAGGGGGCGTCCGACGGGGACGCGGAGCTCGGGGGCTGCTTCCGCGCCGCGCGGAACGAGGTCTTCGGCGACCGCGAGACCGATCACGTGCGCGCCGGCCTCGAGGACGAGATCGCGCGGATCGACGCCGAGGTCGCGCCGACGGACCCAGCCGTGATGGCGGCGGCCGCGGAGTGGTCGGAGTGCATGGCCGACGCCGGACACCCCGGCTACGCCTCGCCGCCCGACGCCGAGCAGGCGGCCTGGGCCGCGTGGCTCGCCTTCAACGACGGCATCGCCGCGGACCCGACGCTCGGCGAGGTGGGCCCCGACGGCGGGATCGCCGGCGAGGGCGACCTGGCGACCCGCGAGGCGTCGCTGGCGACCGCGGACTGGGACTGCCGCGCCGACACCGACTACGACGCCGCCTGGGGCGCCGCGCGCGACCGGCTCCAGCAGGAGTACGTCGACGCCCACCGGGCGGAGCTCGACGCCTGGGTGGAGCAGGTCTCCTAGAACCCGGCCGACGACGAAGGGCCCGCCACCCACGTCACCGCAGGTCACGGGCCCTTCTTCCGGCGGAGGATGGGGGATTCGAACCCCCGAGGGTGTTACCCCAACACGCTTTCCAAGCGTGCGCCATAGGCCACTAGGCGAATCCTCCCGGCCGCACGATGGTAGCCGACTCGAGCTGCTCGGCAGCACCGGGTGCGGGTCGGGCTCTCGGGCCGACGGTCTGCGAGCTCTGCGGAGGATCCGTCGCGGTTTTCGCGAACGATCCTCCGCAGAGCGACCCGAGCGGCCCGGTAGGGCGACCCGAGCGGCCCGGTCCGAGCGTCGGGGGCCCGCCGGGGAGGGTTGCCTCCCCTCGCCCGAATCCGCCGGACATCTGCGCCCGGTTTTCCTCACAGCGCCCAGATCGCTTCCGATTCCATGATCGGCGGGGGCGCGCTCACCCCCACGCGCGCCCGGGACGAGGAGGCGCGACGATGCGGCGAGCAGTGGTGCGACCGACGGCAGTACGCAAGGTGACCCGCAAGGTGACCGGGTTAGTCGCAGCCGCCACGGTCCTGGCCCTCGCGGGCGTGCTGCCGGCCACGGCCGGCGCCGGCCTCGTGGCCACCGCGCCGACCACCGCGCTCGTCGTGCAGGGCACGACGACCGCGCTGACGGGGATGGGCGTGACCGGCGCGGCCGCCGAGGACACGCTCGCGGTCACGGTCGCGACGAGCCGCGGGACCGTGCAGGTCGACACCGTCTCGACCGGCGTCGCGCTCGCCTACAACAACCTGGCCTCGGGCGCCTCCGTGAGCTTCACGGGCAAGCCCGCGCAGGTCAACGCCGCGCTCGCCACGACGACGCTGACCGCGCCCGCCGGTTCGCAGGGCCAGTCCGCGACGGTCACGGTGACCGCCTACCAGCAGCAGGCCGGCATCGTGTTCGGTCCCGCCACGGGCCACTTCTACGAGTTCGTCCCTGCCGCGAAGATCGGCTGGGACACCGCGAGGACCGCCGCGGCGGGCCGGGACTTCCTCGAGAGGCCGGGCTACCTCGTGACGATCACGAGCAGCGCCGAGAACGCCATCGTCACCAGCCGCATCCCGCAGGCCAAGAACGTGTGGATCGGCGCCAAGGCGACCGGTCCGGTCGGCGGCTACGCGCGCGAGTGGCGCTGGGACACGGGTCCAGAGGCCGGGACCGTGATCGCGCGGTGCACCCAGCTGCTCGGCGTGTGCGACTTCGCGCCCGGCGGGTCCTACGGGAACTGGGCGTCGGGCGAGCCGAACAACCAGGACGACGCGAGCGGGGGCGAGTGGGTCGCCGTGACGAACTGGAACAGCTTCGACGGCCTCTGGAACGACCTGGCCGCGTCGAACACCACTGACATCACCGGCTACGTCGTGGAGTACGGCGACGCCGAGCCGTTCGTCGGCATCGCCACCGCGTCGTCGACGATCGCGATCGCCGGCCTCCCGGGCAGCCCGACGGGCGTCTCCGCCACCACGGGCCCCGAGCAGGCCACGGTCTCGTTCACCGCGCCCGCGTCCGACGGCGGCGCCGCCGTCACCTCCTACACCGTCACCGCGTCGCCTGGCGGCGCGTCGACCACGTGCGCGTCCAGCCCCTGCGCCGTCACCGGTCTGACCGCCTGGACGTCCTACACGTTCACCGTGACGGCGACCAACGCCGTCGGCGCCGGAGCGGCCTCCGCGCCGAGCGCCGCCGTGACGGTGGAGCCGATCCCGTACCCGCCGAGCTACCCCTACGGCCCGTGGGGCCAGCCGATGGTGGGGCAGCCGTTCACCGAGCAGGTGACCGCGACGGGCTTCCCCGCCCCGACGTTCGCCGTGACGGCCGGTGCCCTGCCGGCGGGCCTCGTCCTGGCCGCGGACGGCACCATCTCGGGCACCCCGACGACGCCGGGGCCCTGGTCCGCGCAGATCACCGCGACCAACACGGAGGGTTCGACGGCCTCGCCCGTGTCGGGTCACGTCGGCCAGGCGCCGACGGCGATCACCGGCTCGATCGGCACCCTGCCGCTGGGCACAGCCGCCTCGCTCGAGCTCGACGCCGACGGCTACCCCGTGCCCACCTGGTCGGTCACGGCCGGCGCGCTCCCGGAGGGCCTCGCCCTCGCCGCCGCCGACGGCGCGATCACGGGCACCCCGACGGCGGTGGGCCCCTACTCGGTCACGGTGCGGGCGACCAACGCGTACGGCGCGATCGCCACCACCCTCACCGGCTGGGTCTCCTCGCCGCCCGAGCTGATCGCCGGCACGACGCCGCAGCTCCTCGCCGGCGTCCCGGCGTCCGTCACCTACACGGTCGACGGCTACCCCCCGCCCACGTTCGCCGTCACGGCGGGCGCCCTGCCCTCGGGCATGACCCTCTCGTCCGCCGGGGTGCTCAGCGGGACGCCCTCCGCCGTCGGCCCGTGGTCAGCGACCATCACCGCGACGAACGACCGCGGCTCGGTGGACCGCACCATCGGCGGCCACGTCGGCGACCCGCCGTCGGCCGTCTCGGGCGCCCTGTCCGGCCTGGTCTGGGGCACCCCCGTGACCGCGCTCGTCAGCGCGACCGGCTACCCGGCCCCGACGTTCGCCGTGACCGCCGGCGCACTGCCCGCGGGGCTCGACCTCGACCCCGTGACCGGTGCGATCACCGGGACCCCGACGTCGGCGGACGCCTACTCGGTGACGATCACCGCGAGCAACGCCCACGGCGCGCGGTCGACGACCCTCACGGGCGCCGTCGCGCCGATCCGGCCCACCGCCCCGACTGGCCTCCTCGCGACGTCGGGCGATGGCGAGGCAGCCCTCACCTTCCAGGTGCCCGCGAGCGACGGCGGTGCGCCCGTCACCGGCTACCAGGTGCGGGTCGGCGACGGCCCCTGGCAGGCGCTGACGACGACGAGGGACGGCGCGACCGCGACCGGCACGGTGTTCGGGCTGGTCAACGGCGACACGGTCGACGTCGCGGTGCGGGCGGTGAACGCCGCCGGTCCGAGCCCGGCCAGCGGGACGGCCACCGTGACGCCCGTCGCGCCCCCGCCGATGCCCGTCGCGGCGCCGACGGGCATCGCCGGCGTCTCCTCGGTGACCCTCACCTGGGACGCGTCGACCGAGCGCGACGTCTCCGGGTACACGGTGACGTCGGACGGTCGGGTCGTCTGCGAGGTCCCCGCGGGCACCACCACCTGCCTGGTGGGCGCGGTCGCGGGCGAGGCGGTGACGTTCCAGGTGGTCACCCACAGCCGCTGGGGCGACTCGGCGCCGTCGGCGTCGTCGGTGCCCGTGGTGCCGAGCGCACCCCCCGTTCCGCCGGCCCCGCCCACCGCGGCGCCCGCGACGCTCACGACGACGGATGGGCCCCTCTCCTCGGTGGTCTCAGGGCAGACGATCACGGTGCTCGGCACCGGGTTCGTGCCCTTCTCGACGGCCGTCGTGGTCGTCTACTCGGAGCCGCGGGTGCTCGGCACGGCGCTCACCGACGAGGACGGCGCGTTCTCGCTGACCGTCACGGTGCCGACCGACCTCGCGCCCGGCGAGCACACCTTCGTCGCGCTCGGGACGGACCCCTCGGGTGCGCCGTACGCGATGCGCCTGCCCGTGACGCTCCCCGCCGCCGCGACGGCGGTCGCGGACACCGGTGCCGGAGCGGCGGGCCCGCTCGCGCTGACCGCGCTGATCCTGGCGCTCGGCGGGGTCGTGCTGCTCCGGGCGTCGAGGGGAGGTCCCCGGCGGTCGTCGGTAGCCTGACGCCCGTGACGACGATCCTGCCCTTCGAGGGCCGCGCCCCCGAGGTCCACGAGACCGCCTGGCTCGCGCCCAACGCCGCGCTCATCGGCAAGGTCCGCGTCCAGGCCGACGCGAGCGTCTGGTTCGGCGCGGTCCTGCGCGGCGACATCGACGAGATCGTGCTGGGCCCGGGCTCGAACCTGCAGGACAACGTCGTGGTGCACACCGAGCTCGGCTCGCCCGCGATCGTCGGCGCGAACGTCAGTGTCGGGCACGGCGCGATCGTGCACGGCTGCACCATCGAGGACGGCTGCCTCATCGGCATGAACGCCACGGTGCTCACGGGCGCCGTCGTTGGCCGGGACTCGCTGGTCGCGGGGGGCGCCGTCGTGCTCGAGGGCGCGGTCATCCCGCCGCGCTCGCTGGTCGCGGGTGTGCCCGGCAAGGTGCGCCGCGAGCTGACCGACGACGAGGTCGCCGCCCTGCACGGCAACTCCGCCCGCTACGTGACGCGCGCGAAGGTGTACGCCGCCGAGGCCGCCGCCCGCGCGGACGGCTGACGGGCGTTCGCCGGGTTCCTCCCGAGAGGTCCCCCCGGGCGAGGGCGTCACATCGTACCGCCGCCCCGGCATACGAAGGTCCTGGTCAGCGCCATGATCATCCTGCCTACCGTGGATGACCGGCCGAGATCCGGCCGGTACATCGACCCGGCGCGGATCGGGCCGTGAGCAGGGGCAGCTCGCCGCACCGCCGTGCCAGGAGGAGGTACCTCGTGACCACGGAGAAGAAGGTCGCCATCGTCACCGGCGCCTACGGCGGCATCGGTCAGGCCACCGCCATCCGGCTCGCGGCTGACGGCTACGCCGTCGTCGCTGCGGACATCCAGGGCGCGGACGACACCGTCGCGACGATCACGGCCGACGGCGGCACCGCCGTCAGCGAGCGTCTCGACGTGAGCAAGCCGGCCGAGTGGGCCGCCCTCATGGCCCGCGTGACCGAGCGGTTCGGCGGCGTGGACGCGCTCGCCTCGGTGGCCGGCGTCGTGAACCGGTGGAGCGCCGACACGGTCGTCGACCTGACCGAGGAGGCCTGGGACAAGGTCCTCGGCGTGGACGCCAAGGGCGTCTGGCTGGGCATGCAGGCCGTGATCCCGAGCATGATCGCCCGCGGTGGCGGCCGCATCGTCAACGTCTCCTCGCTCGCGGCGCACCGCGGCCTGCAGGGCCTCGCCTCGTACACCGCGGCCAAGGGCGCCGTCGAGGCGCTCACCCGCCAGGCGGCCGTCGAGTACGGGCGCAAGGGCATCCTGGTGAACTCGGTCGCGCCGGGCACCATCGAGACCACGATCAACGCGGCGACGCTCGCGGACCCCGTGGCCGGTGCCGCCAGCCGCGCGACGACGACCATCGGCCGCTGGGGCCAGCCGCCGGAGCTCGCCGCGGGCATCGCGTTCCTCATCCGCGAGGGCTCGTTCGTCTCCGGTCAGTGCTTCGTCATCGACGGTGGCTGGGAGATCGCCGGCGGCGTGGAGTACGGCGACTCGCGCACGATGTGACGCGCTGACGCGCTGACGCGCTGACGCGCTGACGCGCACGGACGCCCCCGTCGGCACGGTTGCCGGCGGGGGCGTCCGACGTCCCGGGCGGTGCGACGCCGGCGGGGGGCGGCCGGCGTCCCGGGGCGGCTGCTGGACCGGGGGCGGCCGTCAGCTGATCGACGCGCTCGTCGCGACCATCGACGCCGTCACGGCTGCCATGACCGCGGCGTTCGTCGCGTCGATGGCGCGACGGACCGTGTCGCCGCCGAGGTTGCCGGCCGACAGCGCCTTCGCCCGCTCGCGCAGCTGGCGCGCGCTCATCCCGTCGGCGGCGAACTGCTTGGGCACCTGGTCGACGGCGTGCAGCAGTGAGACGAGGGTCACCTCGCGGTCCGTGGGCCGGCGCCCGACCACGACGACGTCCCACAGCGCCGACCGCACCTGGGCCTCGTGCCGCGCGTCGGCGGCGGGCCACACGCGCGTCGGGAAGATGCCGAAGACCCGGCCCTCCTCCGCGTGCAGGATGCCGCGCTGCGCGAGGCGGTGGCGCAGCGTGTCCGCGAGGCCCTTGCCGAGCGTCGCGAGCAGGGCCTGCGCGCCGTGCGGCTGGCCCTTCTCCACGACCCGGCCGAGCGCCTCGTCGAGCACCGGCTCGCCGAGCGGCGTCGGGTCGGTGACCGCGACGCGCGTCCCGCTGCCCCAGCGGCCGTCGTCGGTGACGGCGACGCGGCCCGCGAGGGCCAGCTCCACGAGGACGGCGCCCGCGAGGGCGTACGTCAGGGACTGGGGCGCGACGACCGGCTTGCCGGTCGCGTCGTCGGTGAGCAGGAGCAGCAGGTCCTCGGCGATGAGCACGGGGTCCACCGTAGAGACTCGCGGCGCGCCACGTGCCGGTTCCGACGACCGGTTTGGGAGCCCTCCGCAGGCGTCCGCATCGTGAGACGACGCGCGGAACGATTCGGCGCGCGCCCCTCCCCGGGCCCACCATGGGCGCCATGACCCGCCCGAGCATCCGCCACACCGTCGCCACGGCCGCCTGCGCCGACGCGATGATGTGCTGCCGAATGCTGTGGCGGGCCGCCGAGAGCATCTGAGCACCGCCGCTCCGACCTCGGCCGCCCGGCCGTCAGCCGCCGGGCAGACCCGCCACTTCCGTTGCACGCTGGTGCTTCCGCGCCGTCGCCTCCCCACGGACGACGTCGGCGCTCACCCAGAGCGTGCCGCGCGCCGCTGACCCGCGCTCCTCCCATCCCGCCGCGCCGCGCCCGACACCGGGCCGGCGACGACCGAAGGACCGAGCCATGAGCAGCACGACCCGCACCACCCGCACGACCCGCACCACCCGCACCACCCGCATCACCCGCACCCTGCGCGCCGGCGCCGTCGTCGCCGGCCTCGCGCTGGCCCTGACCGCCTGCTCGGCAGACGCCGACGACTCCGGTGAGACCCCCGGCGCCACCGACGACGCGACCGAGCAGACCGAGCCGGTCGTCATCGGCGTCGTCGGCGCCAGCGAGGACCACTGGCGGATCTTCGAGGAGAAGGCCACCGAGGCCGGCATCCCGGTCGAGATCGTCGACTTCACCGAGTACTCGCTGCCCAACCCCGCGCTCACGGAGGGCGAGCTGGACCTCAACCAGTTCCAGCACATCCTCTACCTGGCCCAGTACAACGTGGAGGCGGGGGAGGACCTCGTGCCGGTCGGCGCGACGGCCGTCTACCCGCTCGGCCTGTACTCCCGCCAGTACGAGTCGGTGGACGACATCCCCGAGGGTGCCGAGATCGCCATCCCGAACGACCCGACCAACCTCGCCCGCGCCCTGCTCGTGCTGCAGGACGCCGGTCTGGTCGCCCTCCGCGACGGCGGCTCGGCGTTCTCCACCGAGGCGGACGTCCTGGCCGACGAGTCGCGCGTGACCGTGACCCCGGTGGACGCGCAGCAGACGGCGCTCGCGCTCGACTCGGTCGCGGCGTCGATCATCAACAACGACTTCCTCGCCGACGCCGGCATCGACCCCGAGTCCGCGCTCTACTCCGACGATGCCGGCTCCGACGCGGCCCGTCCGTACATCAACATCTGGGCGGCCCGGGCCGAGGACGCCGACAACCCGCTGTTCGCCCAGCTCGTCGAGATCTACGAGGACGAGGAGGTCCAGGCGGCGCTGCAGCAGGCCTCCGGCGGTACGGCCGTCCTCGCGAACCAGACGCCCGCCGAGCTCCAGGAGATCCTCGCCGAGGTCGAAGAGGACGCCCGCAACCGCTGACCAGCGACGCCGCCCCGGCGGTCCGCGCGTCGTGCTCCCGACGCGCGGACCCCGGGCCGGTCGCCCGGACAAGGACCCCCATGAGCACCGCGACCACCACGCCCACCGCGCGCGACGACGCCGCGCCGGACGCCCCCGCCATCAGCTTCGCGGGCGTCACCAAGGACTTCCCGACGCCGGGCGGCGCGGTGCGCGCCGTCGACGACGTCACCCTCGACATCGCGCCGGGGGAGGTGTTCGGCGTCATCGGCTACTCGGGCGCGGGGAAGTCCACGCTGGTGCGGCTGGTCAACGCGCTCGAGCCCGCCACCAGCGGCAGCGTCCGCGTGCACGGCCGCGAGATCACGGGGCTGCGCGAGACCGAGCTGCGGCGCGTGCGGGCCGGCATCGGCATGATCTTCCAGCAGTTCAACCTGCTGTCCTCGCGCACGGTGGCGGGGAACGTCGCCTACCCGCTCGCCGTCGCGAAGTGGTCGCGCGACGACCGGCGCGCGCGGGTGGCCGAGCTGCTCGACTTCGTCGGGCTCGCCGACAAGGCGCGCGCCTACCCGTCGCAGCTGTCCGGCGGGCAGAAGCAGCGCGTCGGCATCGCCCGCGCGCTCGCGGCCCGCCCGCGCATCCTGCTCGCCGACGAGGCGACGTCCGCGCTCGACCCGGAGACCACGCAGGACGTGCTGGACCTGCTCCGCCGGGTCAACCGCGAGCTGGGCGTGACCGTGGTCGTGATCACGCACGAGATGGAGGTCGTGAAGTACCTGTGCGACCGGGTCGCGGTGATGGAGCACGGCAAGGTCGTCGAGCACGGGGACGTGTACTCGGTGTTCGCCCGGCCGCAGCACCCGGCCACCCGGCGGTTCGTCGGCACGTCGCTGCGCGACCGCCCCAGCCCGTCCGCGCTCGAGCGGCTGCGGCACCGGCACCCCGGACGGATCGTCACGGTCGCGGTCCGCGAGGACGGCGCGTCGTCGACCGACCTGACGCGCGCGCTCCGCGAGCACCCCGTGGACGGCACGATCGTCTACGGCGGCATCACCGAGATCGCCGAGCGCCCCTACGGCTCGCTCACCCTCGAGCTCGCGGGCGCCGACGACGCGATCGAGGCGTTCCTCGCCGACCTCGCCCGCAGCACCACGGTGCTCGACCTGGGCACGGCAGCCGCCCCGCTCACCGACCCCGACGCCGTCGGGCCGCGCGCGACGGGAGGCGCCCGATGAGCGAGGGCACCGACTGGGACTACCTCCTCCCGCTGCTGTGGGAGGCGCTGACCGACACCGCCGTCATGGTCGGCACGGCGCTGGCCGTGGCGGCCGTCGTCGGGCTCGCGCTCGGCGTGGGCCTCTACGTGACCCGGCGCGGCGGCCTGCGCGGCAACCGGGTGGTCTTCACCACCGAGAACGCGCTGATCAACCTGGTCCGGCCGATCCCATTCGTCATCTTCGTGACGGCGATCGCGCCCGTGACGATCGCCCTGGGCGGCTCCCGGATCGGCCGCGAGGCCGCGATCCTGCCGATGGGCGTCATGGCGTCGGTCGCGTTCGCGCGCCTGGTGGAGCAGACGCTCGTCGCGCTCGACCCGGGCGTCGTCGAGGCCGCGCGCGCGATGGGCGCCTCCCGGTGGCGCATCGTGTGGTCGGTGCTCATCCCCGAGGCGCTCGGGCCGCTGATCCTCGCGTTCACGTTCCTCGTGGTCGCGGTCATCGACATGTCGGCCGTCGTGGGCATCGTCGGGGCGGGCGGGCTCGGTGACTTCGCCATCCGGCACGGCTACCAGCGCTTCAACTGGGAGGTCGCCTGGGTGACGGTGGGCCTCATCGTCGTGCTCGTGCAGGTGGTGCAGCTCGCGGGCAACGTCCTCGCGCGCAAGGCGCTGCGCCGCTGACCGCGCGGGCGATGGCGGGCAGCGACACGACCGGCCACCCCCGGCCTGCGTTAGGCTTGGGGTGACCCCTCGTACGGCGTCATCTCGCTGAACCCCCCCAGGGCCGGAAGGCAGCAAGGGCAGGCGGGCTCTGACGGGTGTGCGGGGGGTCGCTGCATGCCGTGTGCGGTGGGCCGGTGCGCTGCTCGCCCGGGTCCCCTCCCGGTCGGACCGCGCGTCGTGCCCTGGGGGGACGGTCGCCGCCCGACGACGGTCCCGTGCGTGGACGCCGGGGCTCCCGGTCGCCCAGGAGGCTCGACGCATGAGCCTCGCGACCGCCGACCCGTTCCGCCCGCCCGTCCCGACGACCGTCGCCCACCCGGCGCCGCAGGTGCGGCTGGCCGCCCGCGGCCTGGTGAAGCGCTTCGGCGCGACGGTCGCGCTCGACGGCGTCGACCTCGACCTGGCCGACGGCGAGTCGTTGGCCGTCATGGGCCCGTCCGGGTCCGGCAAGTCCACGCTGCTGCACTGCCTCGCGGGCATCCTCGCGCCGGACCAGGGCGGCGTCGCGCTGCGGGGCCGGGACGTCTCCTCGGGCAGCGACCGCGAGCGGTCCCTGCTGCGGCGGCGCCACTACGGCTTCGTGTTCCAGTTCGGCCAGCTGCTCAGCGAGCTGCCCGCCGTCGAGAACGTCGCCCTGCCGGCGATGCTGCTCGGCACGTCGCGCCGCGAGGCGACCGAGCGGGCCCGGCAGTGGCTGGCGTCCCTCGGCCTGGCCGGTATGGAAGGCCGGCGGCCCGGCGAGCTCTCGGGCGGGCAGGCGCAGCGGGTCGCCGTCGCGCGCGCGCTCATCACCGGGCCCGACGTCGTCTTCGCGGACGAGCCCACCGGTGCCCTCGACCAGGCGACCGGCGCGGACGTCATGCGCGTGCTCACGGAGGCCACCCGTGCCGCGGGCGCCTCGCTGGTGGTGGTGACCCACGACGAGTCCGTCGCGGCGTGGTGCTCGCGGCGCCTCGTCATCGTCGACGGCCGGGAGGTCCGCGGGCCGCTGGCGGGTGCGCGATGAAGGCCGTCCTCGCGCTCGCCCCGCGCCTGCAGCGCTCGGGCGGCAGCCTGACGACGGCGCTCGCCGTGGTCGCCTTCGCGGTCACCACGGCGATGGGCCTGTCCGTGCTCGGCGGCCTGCTCGGGTTCATCGACCGCGCGGACCGCGTCCCGGAGGGCCTGGACAGCCACGGGGTGTCCGCGCACGAGAACGCGGAGCTCTACGTCATCCTCGCGACGATCGCCGTCGTGCTCCTCGTGGTGCCGCTGGTGTCGTTGGCGGGGGCGGCGGCGCGGATGGGCGTCGCGCGGCGCGACGCGCGGCTGGCCACGTTGCGGCTGCTCGGCGTCACCGCGCGCGAGGTGCGCGTGGTGACGGCCGTCGAGACGGCCGCGCAGGGCCTGGCCGGCGCGGTGCTGGGGATCGCGGGCTACGGCCTGCTCATGCCGGTGTGGACGCGCATCTCGTTCCAGGGTCGCCCGTTCGACGCGGGCGAGCTCTGGGTCGGGTTCGCCGGGATCGGGGGCGCGCTCGTCGTCGTGCCGCTCGTGGCGGCCGCCAGCGCGCTGGTCTCGCTGCGCCGCGTGGTCGTCTCGCCGCTCGGCGTCGCGCGGCGGCAGACCCCGCCCGCGCTCAGCTGGCTGCGGACGCTCGGGCTGCTCGCTGCCGTCGGCGCGTTCGGCCTGGTGGTCGGGGCCGCCGGCGGCATGCCGCAGATGATCGCGGTCGCGCTGCTCGTCGGCCTGCTCGGCACGGTGTTCGCGACGCTCAACCTGGTCGGGCCGTGGATCGTGGGCGTGGTCGGGCGGGTCATGGCGGCCGCTGCCCGCACGCCGGCCACGCTGCTGGCCGCGCGCCGCCTCACCGACGACCCGCGGGCGGCCTGGCGCGTCGTCGGCGGCCTGGGGATGGCGGCGTTCGTGGCCGGGTGCCTGTCGGTGCTGCCGATGTTCGAGACGACGGGGGAGGACCCGGCGGCTGACGTCATCACGCGCGACATCGTCACCGGCGGCGTGCTCACCCTGGCGATCGCGTTCGCCGTGGCGGCCGTGTCCGCGGGCATCATGCAGGCGTCCAGCGTGCTGGACCGCAAGCGGGAGTACGCGCTCCAGCGGCTCGCGGGTGCGCCGGTCGAGCTGTTCGACGCCGCGCGCAGGCGCGAGGTGCTCGCGCCGCTGCTCCTGGTGACCGGGACCTCCAGCGGGGTGGCGTTGCTGCTCGTGGTGCTCGTCATCGGCACGTCCGGGGTGACGAACGTGTCCGGGCTGGCGCTCGTGCTCGGGTTCCTCGCCGGCGGGGTGGCGCTGATGCTCGCCGCGACGGAGTCGAGCCGCCCGCTGCTGCGGTCGGTGCTGCGGGAGACGGTGGTGCGCGCGGACTGAGTCAGTCCATCTGGTCGTTGCTCACGCGCCAGGTGTCGCCGGTCCGCACCACGGTGAAGGTGCCGGTGCCACCCTGGCTGGGGTCGCCGGGCGCGACGAGCTCGACGGGCACCTTCGCGCTGGCACCGTCCAGCTCCGCGTCGCCGACGACGAACGACATGCCTACCTCGTCCATCCAGGCGCCGTTGTCGGCGATGTCGGCGCAGGTGAGGTTCATGGCGCGGAAGTAGCCGCCCGTGGTCGACTCCTGCACGCCCTCGCAGTCGCCCTCGTGCATGGCCGTCGTCAGGCGCACGACGGCGTCCCGCGCCCGGTCGGCCGCGCCGCTGCCGGCGCCGACGTCCCCGGCCGCCGACAGGGCGAACACGCCACCGATCACCACGAGCGAGCCCACGACGACGGCGGGCACCACCCAGCCGCGGCCCGGCGCGGGCGTCGGCTCGAAGGGCACGGCCGGCTGCCAACC
>AXCX01000423.1 GCA_000767215.1 Actinotalea fermentans ATCC 43279 = JCM 9966 = DSM 3133 | reverse complement strand
GGTGCCAGCGCGGTTGCCGCCCACCGGGGCGGGCGCGGCTGCCGTCGGCGCGACGCGCGGGGCGGGCTCGCCGACGAGAGCGTCGAGGACCGGCGACCCGAGACGGACCGGCTGGGGCGTCGCGGTGATCTTCGCCTGCCGGGTCAGCGTGCGGACGTCGGCCATCTGCTCGGGGAGCACGAGGGTGACGACGTCGCCGCCGGCGCCCGCACGCGCGGTGCGGCCGGAGCGGTGCAGGTACGCCTTGTGCTCGGCCGGCGGGTCGACGTGGACCACCAGGCCGACGTCGTCGACGTGGATGCCGCGCGCGGCGATGTCGGTGGCGACCAGGACGCGGACCTCACCCGAGGAGAAGGCCGCGAGGTTGCGCTCGCGCGCCGGCTGGCTGAGGTTGCCCTGCAGGTCGACCGCGGGGATGCCCGCGCTGGTCAGCTGCTTGGCGAGCTTCTTCGCCTGGTGCTTGGTGCGGGTGAAGAGCAGCCGCCGCTGGGTGCCGGAGGCCAGGTGCTCGACGACCTCGCGCTTGGTCGTGGGCCCGTCCACGGTGAACAGGTGGTGGGTCATCGCGACGACGGGCGACTCGGCCGGGTCCACCGAGTGACGCAGCGGGTCGTGCATGAAGCGCCGCACGAGCTCGTCCACCCCGTTGTCGAGGGTGGCCGAGAAGAGCAGCCGCTGGCCGCGCGCCGGGGTGGCGCCCATGAGCCGCTTCACGCCGGGCAGGAACCCGAGGTCGGCCATGTGGTCGGCCTCGTCGAGCACGGTGATCTCGATGCCGTCCAGCGTGAGCACCTTCTGCTTGAGCAGGTCCTCCAGGCGCCCGGGGCACGCGACGACGACGTCGACGCCGGCCGCGAGCGCGACCTCCTGCCGGTGCTGGGTCACGCCGCCGAAGATCGTGGTGATCCGCAGGCCCGCGGCGTCGGCCAGGGGCTGCAAGGTCGCGGCGATCTGGGTGGCGAGTTCGCGCGTCGGGGCCAGGATCAGGGCGCGCGGACGCCGGGCCACCGTCCGGCCGCCCGCGAGTCGGGCGACGACGGGCAGCGCGAAGGCGAGCGTCTTGCCGGAGCCGGTGCGGCCGCGGCCGAGGACGTCGCGGCCCTCGAGCGTGGCGGGCAGCGTGGCCCGCTGGATCGGGAAGGGCGTGGTGATGCCGGCGGCCGTCAGGACGCGGGCGAGGTTCTCGGGCACGCCGAGGGAGACGAACGAGGGTGCAGAAGGCACGGGTAGGTAGTCCTCACTGGGATCGAGGTCGGGGCTCGCGGCGGCTTGCCGGGCTACTCCCCAGGAGGGTGGCCCGCCGGTGCTCCACGACGTAGGGCGCGCGGCTCGCGCAGCCCTCGCCCACCAGTATGCCCTACCGGGTATCTCCGTGTCGCCCGGTCATCCCATGACCGGGCCTTGCCGCATGATCACCTGCGCCGGAAGACTCCTCGCGTGGCCACCCAGGTTCCCCGCTCGACCGTGTGGAAAGCCCGCGTGATCTTCTTCGGCGGGCTCTTCGTGGGCCTCGGGCTGCTCGGCTGGGCGGCGGTGTCGCCCGAGCCGCCCGTCTGGGCATGGGTGGTGGGCGGGCTGCTCACCGCGTTCTTCGGCTACAACGTGGCGTCGGCGGTCGTGTTCCGCCTGCGGTACCGGACGCCGGAGGAGCGCGACGCCGCCCGCGAGCGCCTGCTCATGGGACCCGACGGTCACGCGCGCGAGGAGGCCCGCGGCATCCTCGCCAAGCAGGCGACGACGTACACCGACGAGGTCCTGCGCATCGGCCGTACGGCGACGGGCGTCGTCGTGTTCGCCGCGGACGGGAACCACGAGCACGACACGCGCAGGCTCGCCTACCTCGAGCTCGACGTCAGCGCGTACGGCGCGAAGCCCCACCGCGTGCGCACCGGGGACTGGGTGGCCCCCGCGACGCTGAGGGCCCTAGTGCCGGGGGTGGCGCTCGAGGTGAAGGTCGACCCCGCCGATCCCGACCGGGTCGCCGTCGACTGGCCGCGCTCCCTGCCGCGCCTGCAGCAGGCGACTCCCGCGGCCGGCAGCGGGCCCATGACGATCGTCCTCTGACCGCGCGGACCTCCATCTCGCGGTCGAGGCGGCCTCCACCGCGGGTTCGGGCCGGCGCGCGGGACGGCGGCACCGTGGCCGGACGCGCCGGCCGGGCGGGCGTTCCTAGCGTCGAGCCATGGCAACCGCAACGAAGCCCGCGCCCCGACCCCCTGCCGCGCCGGCGCGCCGGCTGGGCTATCCCCTCGCCCTGGCGGCGCTCGCCGTCGTCGTGGTGCTCGCCTGGGGAGTGTTCCGCGGAGGCACGGACGAAGGGCCCGACGAGGTGCCCGACGGCGCCACCCAGAACGGCTGGGAAGGAATCACCGACAGCGACGACCCACGACTGGTGTCGTTCCCGTGGGTGACCGGGCAGGTGCTCGACGGGGACGTCGCTGTGGTGCTCGGCCACGTCGCGGAGCGGTTCAACGCCGAGGTCGAGCCGATCGACGTCGCGAGTTCCTGGGGCTGGGCCTACCGCCCGGTCCGCGGCCACGACGAGGGCCTGTCGAACCACGCGTCGGGCACCGCCGTCGACTTCAACGCCCCGCTGCACCCGCTGGGGTCGTCGGGGACCTTCACCGACGACCAGGTGGCCCGGCTGCGCGCGATCCTCGACGAGGTGGCGCCCGTGCTGGCCTGGGGCGGCGACTTCGACCGGCCGGACGAGATGCACCTCGAGATCGTCGGGACGCCGGACGAGGTGGCCGAGGTCGCCGCGCGGCTCTCCGGCGCATGAGGCACTCACACAGCGGTGAAGCCTTTGCTTCGCTCAGCGATGCGTAGGCTTCACACTCAGGTCAGGTGGCGCGTGAGGGGCTGCCGACGCCGGCCTGCACCCCGGCCCACAGCCGCACGACGAGGCAGCACAAAGGCCGCCTCCCGCGAACAGGAAACGGCCTCTGACCTGCACTTTC
>AXCX01000422.1 GCA_000767215.1 Actinotalea fermentans ATCC 43279 = JCM 9966 = DSM 3133 | reverse complement strand
CGCCGTCGCGGACGGGCTGATCGCGGCCCTGGCGGTCGCGGCCTACGGCGACGCGGACTGGACGATCTGAGAACCGGGAGGCCCGGATGTTCACCGTCGAGATGCTCCCCGCGCAGCGGGGCGACTGCCTGTGGCTCACCTGGGGCGAGGGCGAGGACCTGCACCACGCGCTCGTCGACGGCGGGCCGGCCGTGACGATCCCCACGCTGGTCCCCGAGCTCGAGCGGCGCATCGCCGCCCTTGCCGGGCGCACGAACCGCGTCGAGCTGCTGGTCGTGACGCACGTGGACACCGACCACGTGCTGGGCGTGGTGTCGCTGCTGTCCGACCACCGGCGCGTGCCGCTCTTCCGCGACGTCTGGTTCAACGGGTTCCGGCACCTCGGCGCGGGCCTGCTCGGGGGGCTCGACGGCGAGCGCCTCACCGCGGCGCTGCTGGAGCACGAGGACCGTTGGAACCGCGCCTTCGACGGCGGCCCGGTGATGCTGCCCGACGGCGCCCCGCCGCCCGTCGTCACGCTGCGCGGCGGGCTGACGCTGACCGTCCTGGGTCCGCGACCCGCGACGCTCGCGAAGCTCGCTCCCGAGTGGGAGGAGGCGTGCCGCAAGGCGCGGATCCTCCCGGGGCAGGGCGCGGAGATCGAGCGGGAGTCGTGGCGGCGGACGCAGCTGCTCGGGTTCGACGTCGACGCGCTCGCCGCGGCGCCCTACCGCAAGGACCGCAGCGTGCCGAACGCGTCGGGCATCACGCTGATCGCCGAGTACGCGGGCCGGCGCGTGCTGCTGCTGGGGGACGCGCCGTCGGAGGAGGTGCTGCCCGGACTCGAGCGGTTCGGCCCTGGCCCGTACCGGTTCGCGGCCGTGAAGATGAGCCACCACGGCTCGCGCGCGAACACCTCGCCGGCGTTCCTCGCCCGGGTGCAGTCGTCGACCTGGCTCGTGTCGACCGACGGCGCCGGGCACCACCACCCTGACCCGGAGGCCCTCGCACGGGTGGTGACGACGCAGCGGCGCCCGACCTTCGTGTTCAACCACGTCACCGACGAGGTGCGCGACTGGGTGGACGGCGCGGGCGACCGCTGGCGCGTCAAGCTCCCCCGCCGTCGGCCGGGCGGTACGTACGCCACGGGCATCCGCCACCGCGTGGCGTGACGGGTGGTCAGGCGACCGGGCCCAGGACGCGGTCGGTGTAGACGTTCGCGAAGCGCGCCGTCGGGTCCACTCGCGCGCGGACGTCGCGGACGTCCGCGAGCCGCGGGTAGAGCGCCGACAGCCGCTCCACGCCCAGCCCGTGCAGCTTGCCCCAGTGCGGACGCCCGTCGACCCCGCCCATGATCGCCTCGACGGCGTCGAAGTACCGGGCGTGCGGCAGCCGGTGGTACTGGTGCACGGCCACGTACGCGGTCTCGCGGCTGTACGCGGTGGAGAGCCAGACGTCGTCGGGCGCGGCGAAGCGGATCTCCACCGGGAAGGGCACCGGCTCGCGCGTCCGGCGCAGCCACCTGTCGACCTCGGCGACGACGTCGCGCAGCGCGGCCCGCGGGACCGCGTACTCCATCTCGCGGAAGACGACGCGGCGCGGGCTGACGAAGACGTCCGCCGACGGCGCGGCGTACGTGCGGTCGGACAGCAGCCGCGCGGCCACGGCGTTGACCGCCGGGACCATACGCGGGGCGGCCGCGGCGAGGCGGTTCGTCAGCTCGAAGACGCCGTTGCTGAGCAGCTCGTCCTCGAGCCAGCGCCGGACCGGCGACAGGCCGGGCACGCCGTCGGCCGGGTCGACGCGGTCGTTGCGCTTGACCAGTGCGCGCCGCGTGAACGGGAACCAGAACATGTCGACGTGGTCGGTCGTGGCCACCCAGCCGTCCGGGCCCTCGAGGGCGTCCAGGGCCTCGTCGAGGTCGTAGACCTCCTCCCGGGCACGCAGCGTGAACGCGGGCACGGCGCGCAGCGTGACCGCGACGAGCACCCCGAGCGCACCGAGCCCGAGCCGGGCGGCCTCGAACAGGGCGGGGTCGCGGACGGCGTCGGCCTCGCAGACCTCGCCGTCGGCGGTCACCAGCCGCAGCCCGGTGACCTGCGACGCCAGGCCGCCCACGCGCAGGCCCGTGCCGTGCGTGCCGGTCGAGATCGCGCCCGCGATCGACTGGTGGTCGATGTCGCCGAGGTTCGCCATGGCCAGGCCACGCGCCGCGAGCGCGGCGCCCAGCGCCCGCAGCCGGATCCCGGCGCCCACGGTCACGAGGGCCGTCCCGTCCGCCTGCGGCTCGACGGTCTCCACCGCGGCGAGGCGGTCGAGGTTGAGCAGCACGCCGTCGGTGGCGGCGCAGTCGGTGAAGGAGTGCCCGCCGCCGACGGCGCGCACGCGCAGGCCGTGCCGTGCCGCCCAGCGCACGGCGCGCTGGACCTCGTCCGTGTCGCGTGGGCGCCAGAAGCGCACGGCCCGCGCGTCGGCGGTCCCGGACCAGTTGCGCCAGACCCCCGGCGAGTGGCTCGTCATGATCGGTGACTACCGGTGCTGGTCCGCGCCCGTCAAGATGACACGGTGATCTCCGGTGAATGTCGTGCGGCGGCGGCGGACCTGCCCGCGCCGGTCGCCGTCGTGGACCTCGCCGCGTTCGACGCCAACGCGGCCGAGCTGCTCCGCCGCGCGGGCGGCCGGCCGGTCCGGCTCGCGACCAAGTCCGTCCGCGTCCCTGCGCTGGTCGAACGCGCTCTCGCGGCCGGGTTCACCGGCCTGATGGCCTACTCGGTGCGCGAGGCCGCCTGGTGGGCCCGGCGCGGCGTCGACGACGTGCTGCTCGGCTACCCGAGCGCCGACCTCGCGGCCCTCACCGAGGTGGTCGCCGACCCGGCCCTGCGCGCGGCGGTCACGGTCATGGCCGACGACGTCGCCCACCTCGCCCTGCTGGACCGGGCCCGCGCGGCGGCGGGCGCGCCCGACGCCGTCGTGCGCGTGTGCCTGGACGT
>AXCX01000421.1 GCA_000767215.1 Actinotalea fermentans ATCC 43279 = JCM 9966 = DSM 3133 | reverse complement strand
GCCCGCGCAGCCGGACCGCGCCCTCGCCGTCGTCCCCGACGACGAGCGTCGCGTCCGCCGGCCGGTCGAGCGGCTCCAGCACCAGGGGCGGGACCGCCGCGCCCGCCGGTCGGCTCCGCCAGACGCGGACGACGTCGGCCAGCAGGGCGTCGACGAGCTCCGGCGGGAACTGCCGGAACGAGGCGCCGTGGTCGAGGTCGACGGCGTGCACCCAGACCTCACGCGTGCGCATCCAGACGGTCTCGCGCGCGGGGACCACCCGGCCCTGGGCGGTGCGCACCTGGGCCTCCCACGCCTCGGGCGCGAGGTCGCGCCACTCGACGTCGAGGTGCACGGCCGCGTGCGCGGACAGGTTGCGCAGCGCCCGGGCGGGCAGGGTCGCGGCGAACGCGATCTCCTCGTCGCGATCGGCGGGCGACGCGTACATCGGCGTCTCGACGCCGGTCGCGGCCCACTCGGTCAGGTGCGTGAGCGCGCGCGCGTTGAGCCCGACGTGCGCGGCGACGTGCCGGCGCGTCCACCCGGGCACGAGCGAGGGCGCGTCGAGCTCGTCGCCCAGGAGCTCGTTCAGCGCGCGGGAGAAGAACGCCTGGCCGCGCCGCGCGAGGAGCAGCTGCGCACGCAGCACCGGGTCGGTGGTCCGGTCGGTCCGCGCCGGCACCTAGGCCTCCGCCACGACGTCGTTGCGCAGCTCGCCCAGGCCGGTCACCGAGGTGGTCAGCACCTGACCGGGCCGCAGGTAGCGGGCGGGCGTGCGCGCGTGCCCGACGCCGCCGGGCGTCCCGGTCGCGATGACGTCGCCCGGGTTGAGCGTGACGATCTGCGACACGTACGCGACGAGCGCGGCCGGCCCGAACACCATGTCGGCGACCTGCGTGCGCTGCACCTCCTCGCCGTCGACGGCGGTCACCAGCTCCCCCACCGGCCCGCCGGACGGCGCGTCCCCGCCCTCGGCGGGCACCGTCAGCCACGGCCCGAACGGCGTCGTGGCCTCGAAGGTCTTGCCCTGGAGCCACTGCGGCGTCCGGTACTGGTAGTCGCGCATCGTCACGTCGTTGAGCACCGCGTAGCCGGCGATCGCGCGCGCGGCCGCGGCCTCGTCCAGGCGCCGCGCCCGCGCCCCGACGACGACGGCGACCTCCCCCTCCCAGTCGACCGCGTCGGCGGCGTGCGCCGGCAGGACGATCGGGTCGTAGGGGCCGATGAGCGCCTCGGCGAACTTGGCGAACAGCGTCGGGTGCGCCGGGAGCTCGCGGCCCATCTCGCGGATGTGCCGGGCGTAGTTCAGCCCGACGCAGACGATCTTCGACGGCCGGAGGACCGGCGGCGCCCAGGCCGTCGGCGGCAGGTCGGCGAGCACGTGGCGGCGCCCGTCGGCGGCCGCGGCGAGCGCCCGCCAGGCGGGGTCGCGCAGGAGGTCGCCGACGTCGTCGTGCCCGGTCTCGACGGCCGTCGCCGCGTCCACCCGGACCGCGACGGTCCGGCCGCCGCCCGTCCGCAGGGTGCCCAGGCGGAGCTCGGTCACGGCAGGTCCTCGTTGCGCCGGCCCGGCACGAACGTCCGCGTGAAGTGCAGCCGGTCGATGATCGGGCCGTCGGTGAAGCGGAACAGGTCGAACTGGCTGTCCGCGTGCAGCGACCAGGGCACCCAGCTGGGGACCGCGAAGAGGTCGCCGGTGGTCACCTTGTGCTCCGTGTCGCCCAGGACGACGGTGCCGTCGCCCTCGAACACCTGCCAGACGGCGGACCCGACCTCGTGGCGCGCCGGGGTCTCGGCGCCGGCGCGGAGGCGGTGGAACTCGCAGCGGATGGTGGGCATGACGTCGCCGCCGGTCGTCGGGTTGACGTACCGGATCGCCGCGTGGCCCTGCTCGACGGTCGCGGGGTGCCCCTCGTCCTCGAGCCGCAGCTGCTCGGTGAGCGCCCGGTCGGTGAACTCCCACCGGTACGCCGCGAGCGGCGAGCTCGTCTGGTCGTCCAGCCCGGACAGCGGGCGCAGGCCGGGGTGGGCCCACAGCCGCTCGGAGCGCGAGATCGGCGGCGAGGCCTCGTCGGTGACCCGCTCGGACCCGAACTCGAAGAACCCGACGTCGGCGTAGTGCGAGAACGGCACGTCCAGGCCGTCGATCCAGGCCATCGGGGCCGCGGTGTCGTTGTGGTGGCCGTGGTAGTTCCAGCCCGGGGTGAGCAGGAGGTCGCCGCGGCGCATCGCGACGGGGTCGCCGTTGACGACGGTCCACACCCCCTCGCCCTCGACGACGAAGCGGAACGCGTTCTGGCTGTGCCGGTGCTCGGGCGCGGTCTCGTGGCCGCCCAGGTACTGGATGGCACACCAGAGCGTCGGGGTCGCGTACGCGGTGCCCGGCAGGCCCGGGTTCGCGAGCCCGATGGCGCGGCGCTCGCCGCCCCGACCGACCGGGACGAGGTCGCCCGAGCGGCGCGCGAGCTCGTAGAGCGTGCGCCACTGCCACACGTGCGGCACCGCCTTCGGCGACGGCGTGAAGGGCATGAGGTCGTCCCGCTGCGTCCAGAGCGGGGAGAGGTTGCCGGCCTCGAAGTCGGCGTAGAGCTGCTGGAGCTCGGGTGTGTCGGCCGTGCCGTCCATCTGCTGCACCGGGGCCTCCTCGAGTGGCGTCGTCGCCGTTCGTTGGTATGCCAACGATAAGCCCGGGCGGCGCCAAGCGAAACCCCTGACGACGACCGACCGAGCCACGCATCGCGCCGCGCCCATGGTGTGATGGACGCATGGCGACGCCCGCGCCCGTCCACCGGCACGACGGCCCGCTCTCCGTCACGACGGCGGACCAGGTCCGCGCGCTCGCCCAGTCGGTCGAGGCGCACGACGGGGTCGCCGCCTTCGGCGAGCAGGCCCTGCTCGACCTGGCGAACCCCGGCGCGCAGGTCGTCCACCTCGTCGCCGAGAGGCACGGCGGGCTCGCGGGGTACGCCGTCGTCGGCCTGCGCGGGCCGCTCGCGAGCGCAGAGCTCGCCGTCGTGCCGGGGTCGCGCCGCGCCGGCATCGGGCGCGCG
>AXCX01000420.1 GCA_000767215.1 Actinotalea fermentans ATCC 43279 = JCM 9966 = DSM 3133 | reverse complement strand
GGGCACGGCGGCGCGGCCTCGCGCGGACGCTCAGCACGCGCGCGGTCGCCGAGGCGGCCCAGCGCGGCGCGCGACGCGTGTTCCTGCAGGTGGAGGCCTCCAACGCGCCGGCGCGCGCGCTCTACGAGCGTCTCGGCCTCACGGTGGCCGACCAGTACCACTACCGGCAGCGGTAGCGGCCGGCGGACCGCCGAGCCCGGGCCCGGACCCTGAGGGACACTGGAGGCGTGACCGCACCCTCTGCCCACGTCTCCCGTGAGCTCGCCCTGGCGCTGCGCGACGCCGGCCTGCGCTGGACCCCGGCCGCCGGGGACAGGTTCGTGATCCCGCAGCCCGAGCTCGACGGCCAGGTCTTCACGCTCAGCGACATGACGATCGAGGCGCACGAGTACCCGACGGGCACGGTGCTGGGGTTCAACGGCACCACGGAGTGGGCGCTGGACTCGGTGGCGAAGGACGAGGCGCTCTGGCTGCCGCGCGAGGACCAGCTGCGTGAGCTCCTCGGGACGACGTTCGTCGGCCTGCGGAGGGTGGACGACGGTGCAGCCACGGTCTTCGTGGTCACTACGCGCGACACGGACGGGGCCATGCGGGAGGACCGCGCCGGGACCGCCGTCGACGCGTACGCGGACGCGCTGCTGGCCCTGGTGCGGCGGGCGACGGCGGACGTCGGCGCCTGAGCCGGCGCCGGGCGGCAGGCCCGGGAGCGCTCAGTGCTCGGGCTGGGCCCGCAGCCACGTCAGGACCGCCAGCACGCGCCGGTGGTCGGAGTCCGAGGGCGGCAGCCCCAGCTTCGCGAACACGTTGCCGACGTGCTTCTCGACGGCGCCGTGGCTCACCACGAGCGTGTCGGCGATGGCGGTGTTGGAGCGACCCTCCGCCATGAGCACGAGGACCTCGCGCTCGCGCGCCGTCAGCGTGTCCAGCGGGTCCGTCCGGCGACGCGCGACGACGAGCTGCGCGACGACGTCGGGATCCAGCGCGGAGCCGCCGGAGGCCACCCGGGTGAGCGCGTCGGCGAGCGCCTCGAGGTCCTGGACACGGTCCTTGAGCAGGTAGCCGACGCCGCCTCGGCCGTCCGCGAGCAGGTCGCGGGCGTACGACTCCTCCACGTACTGCGAGAGCACGAGGACCCCCGTGTCGGGCAGCGCGGCACGCAGCGCGACGGCGGCCCGGAGCCCGTCGTCGGTGAAGGTGGGCGGCATGCGCACGTCGACGACGGCGACGTCGGGCCGGTGCTCGAGGGCGGCCGGCACGATGGCCGTGGCGTCGTCGACCGCCGCCACGACCTCGTGCCCGGCCTCGGCCAGCAGACGCACGAGCCCCTCGCGGAGCAGCACGGAGTCCTCGGCGAGCAGGATGCGCATGCGCATACTCTGCCGTGCCCGGGTGCCCTCGAGGGCACCCGGCCACGGCCGCGGCGGCGCGGCGCCGTCCGTCGTGGCGTTCAGTCCCAGGGGAGCGTGGCCCGGACGAGCGTCGGGCCCCCGGCGGGGCTGGAGACGTCGAGAAGCCCGCCGACGCCCTCGACCCGGTCGATCAGGCCGGCCAGGCCGTGTCCCTTCGCCGGGTCGGCGCCGCCCACGCCGTCGTCGACCACCTCGACGGAGAGCACGCGCTCCGGCCCGACGCCGACGCTCCAGGCCCGCACGACGGCGACCTCTGCCTCGGCGTGCTTGGCCACGTTCGCGAGCGACTCGGTGACGACGAAGTACGCAGCGTTCTCGACGGCGGGCGCGGGGCGGTCGCCGCCCAGGTCCACCTCGACGCTGGTCGGCACCGTCGACCGGGCGGCGACGGCCGCGAGCGCGGCCTCCAGACCCCGGTCGGCGAGGATCGGCGGGGCGATCCCGCGCGAGAGGGCACGCAGCTCGGCGAGCGTCTCGGCAGCCTGGGCGCGGGCCTCGGCGAGGAGCTGGCGGGCCTGTGCGGGGTCGTCCTGGAGGCGCCGCTCCGCCGCCGACAGGTCCATGCCCAGCCGGACGAGGCGCTGCTGCGGACCGTCGTGGATGTCCCGCTCGAGCCGGCGCAGCGAGGCCGTCTCAGCGGCGGCGGCCGCTGCCCGACGCGCGGTCAGGTCCGACACCTGCTCCTGCAGCGCCCGCCGCGAGGAGCCGGTGAGCAGCCACCGTGCTGAGGCCACGTGGAGCCCCGCGCACCAGCGCAGGACGGGGGGCAGGCTCAGGGCGAGGAGCGCCCCCAGGACGAAGTTCACCTGTGCATCGCCCACGGGCAGGGAGAGCAGGTCCGCCAGGCCGGTGTTGTCCTCCGGCAGCCAGCGCTCCCAGAACCAGTAGCTGAGTCCGCCGGCGATGCCGGCCCACCAGGTCACGAGGACCGACCAGGTGAACACCGAGACGACCAGGGCGAGCACACCGTGCAGCACGGCGGCCCAACGCTTCGGGTCCGCCAGCCGCTGGAGCTGGGCGCGCAGCCCGACGCCGGGCACCGGCGCGTACGCGATCGGCGGGAGGACCGTGCCGCGCGCGGCCAGGCGGGCGCGTTCGAGCCTCTCGAAGCCGACGGCCAGTCCGAGGGTGGCGGCACCGATCGGGATGCCCACCCAGACGACGACGAGTCCCGCCGCGAGCGAGATTCCGGTGATCAGCAGCACGAACGAGGCGATCGCGACGGGGAGCGAGAGGAAGAGATAGGCGGAGTCGCGTCCGACCTGGGTCAGGATGTCGCCGAGCGGACGGCCGTAGAGCATCGGGCCGGGCGGGGGGGCGGCGGCGCCGTCGGGCGTGGTGGGCGGTGGTGTGACGGTCATCGAGGTCATGTACCGATCGTCGCGACGAGGACCTGTCGGCTCGATCCGGGGGGCAGGCCGATCCAGGGTAGGGCCAGCCCTACCCGCGGGTGCGCCAGCGGCGGATCACGAGCCACAGGCCGGCGCCGAAGCCGAGCGTCGTCAGGCCCAGGTACGGGCCGTAGAAGCGCTTCAGGAAGGGCTCGGCGCGGCGGGCCGAGACGGCGACCGCGGCCCCGACGGCGAGGGCTCGCACACCGCGGGCGCCGAGGGCGGCGACCGCGAACCGGCCGAGCGGGACACCGCTCCG
>AXCX01000419.1 GCA_000767215.1 Actinotalea fermentans ATCC 43279 = JCM 9966 = DSM 3133 | reverse complement strand
CGGGTGCGCTGGCGCTCGGCGGCGCCGGGGACGAGGACGTCGAGCCGCCGGCCGTGACGGTGACGCCGACGCCGGCCCCGGTGTCGTGGGCGCCGCCGTGGGCCGGGACCCCGCTGTACCTCCAGGCGCCGTCCCAGGCCACCTGGCCCTGCGGGATGGCGCGGGGGTATGCCGGGGCGCTGCCGACGTGGCTCGCCTGGGACGTCGGCCTCGACGTCGGCCAGATCGACCTCTCGACCGTCGACCCGGCTGCCGTCCCGCTCGCGGTGCACGGCACGCTGGCGCCCGCGGACGACACGGACGACTCCTGGTACGCCGTCGAGCACCCGGCCCTGCCCGACGTCGTCCTGGTGCAGGACGGGTTCGTCGTCGGGACCGGCACGGGCTCCGCCGAGCGCAGCCGGACGACCTTCGCGGGGGCGCAGCCCGTGCGGACGGTGCCGTCCGACGCCGTGTCGGGTGAGATCGCGGACGCGGTGGTCCAGGACGCCACGGTGACGCTGGCCGGCTGCGGCGGCGCGCCTCTCGCGCCCGGCGTCTACGAGGTGTGGGTGGTGCAGGGCCTGATGCTGTGGGGTCCGGAGGACGGATCGGCGGCCGGGCCGCCGCAGTCGGTGTTCCCGTGGGTCGTGCGCGCCGCGAGCGGTCCGTTCCCCCTCGAGCTGACGACGCCCCCGCCCCCGCAGGGCGAGGACGACGAGGGTGGCGGCGGTGGCGGTGCCGGCGGGACCGGCGGTGGCGACCGGGTGGTCCCGCCCGTCACCGAGGCGCCCTCGGCCAGCGGCGACGTCGACGGCGCCGGCTCCGGCGAGGTCCTGATGAGCTGGACGGGCGTGCCGAACGCGACGTCGTACCGCGTGTACCGCTCGGCGTCGCCCGACGGCCCGTTCAGCCCGGCGGCGGAGTACGAGGTCGCGACGGCCGAGGACCGGATGATCGCGGGTCAGGCGAAGAAGATCTGGGACGCCTCGGCCTACCTCGAGTACGTCGAGGAGTCCTACCCCGGTCCCGTGTACTTCCGCGTGGCGGGCTACAACGCGGCCGGCGAGGGGCCGTGGTCGGGGGTCGTGTGCAGCACGCCGTTCGGCGGCACGCCGTGCTGACGGGGTGGCCGTGCTGACGGTGCGGCGGTGCCAGGGTCAGCGCGCGTAGCGCTCGACGAACGAGCGGAGCACCAGCGGCGGCGAGGCGACGTCCGCACGGCTCACCTGGGCCGTGAGGGCGTCGACCTCGTCGGGCGCGAAGTACCCCGCGTGCCGGTAGACGTCGATGCGCGTGACGATCCCGGCCACGTCGAGCTCGGGGTGGAACTGGGTCGCGTACTGGTGGCTCCCGAGCCGGAAGGCCTGCACCGGGCAGCCGGGCGAGGTGGCGAGCACGACGGCGCCCGGCGGCGGCACGGTGACCGCCTCCTTGTGGCCCACGAAGGCGTCGAACGTGCGGGGGAGGACGCCGAACACCGGGTCCGCCCGGCCGGCGTCGGTGAGCGTGACGGGCACCGCACCCACGGGCTCCGCGTACGTGCCGTCGACGACGCCCCCGGCGACCACGCCGAGCGTCCCCACGCCGTAGCAGGCGCCCAGGAACGGCGTCTCGCGTGCGAGGACCTCGCGCGTGAGAGCGGCCAGCTCGGCCTCGACGCGCACCTGGACCTGGGTCTTCTTCTCCGGCGGGTCGCTCGTGGTGAACGGGCTGCCGCCGACGATGACGCCCGAGACCTCGGCCAGGTCGATCGGGGGCATCGGGCCGGCCTCGAGCCGGATGCGGCGCAGCTGCGCGGACGAGAGACCGCCGAACCGGAGCATCGCCTCGTACTCGTCGTCGGCGGCCTCGTCCTCGGCGCGCGTGGCCAGGAGGACGAACGGCTTCACGCCGCGACACTAGCCGTCGCGGCGCCGGACCCAGGGGTCGATCAGCGGTTGAGCATGCTGCCGGGGTCGTCGTCGGAGGGCGAGGTCTCCAGGCCCGAGCGCAGCTCGTACGGGTCGGCGTCGTCGCCCTCGCGGTCCGGGTCCGCCGCGGCGATCTCGTCCGCCTCGGGCGGTGCGCCGGTCAGGGCGTCGGGCTGGCCGGGCGTGCTCTCGTCGGGCTGGTCGTTCTCGGGCCGGTCGTCGTCGGGCCGGTCGTTCTCGGGCCGGTCGTTCTCGGGCAGAGGTGGGGTGTGGGTGCTCATGCCTGCCACGGTAGGTCGGGGGCGCGGGCCCGGCGCGGCGAGCGGCCGGCCGCGACGTCGTGCGCCTGCGTGGGTGTGTCCGTGCAAGATCGCACCGGCGGGCCACACATACTGACCGGATGAGCGGGCCGGAGGGAGCCGTGGTGCGCGACGACGCCTGGTTCGACGCGCTCTTTCGCGCGCACTCGACGGCCGTCCTGAGGTACTTCCTGCGGCGCGGCGCGGGCGACGACGCGCAGGACCTGACGGCTGACGTCCTGGCCACCGCCTGGCGGCGCCGCGACGACGTGCCCGAGGGCGCCGAGCTGCCCTGGCTCTACCGGACCGCGGGCTTCGTGCTGGCCAACCACCGGCGCAAGGGCCGCCCGGTGCCGGTGGCCGAGATCGCGGACGAGGCCACCGACGACGAGCCGGAGGACCTGGCGGTCGCCGACGACGAGGTCCGCGCGGTGCTGGCGGCCCTGTCGCCACGGGACCGGCGGATCCTCGTGCTGCACGCGTGGGAGGGTCTCGACGGGGCCGGGCTCGCGGAGGTCCTCGGGATCTCCCGCGGCGGCGCGGACGCGGCGCTCTCCCGGGCCCGCGCGCGCCTGCGCGAGGCCTTCGCCGCGCACGAGGACGGCGCCCTGCGCGCTCCGTGAACCCTCGCCCGCGCACCCGTGGGTGTGGCGGGCGGC
>AXCX01000418.1 GCA_000767215.1 Actinotalea fermentans ATCC 43279 = JCM 9966 = DSM 3133 | reverse complement strand
GGACACAAGCAGGTCGGGCACCGAACAGACCCGCGCTCCGCGGGCGGAGGAGGTAGTCGTGGACGAGAAGCTCCCGCTCGACCGGCAGGCCGAGGACGACGCCGTCGCCCGGGTGCGCGACGCCGACCCCGCCGTGCACGCGAGCCTGACCGACGCCGACCTGACGGCGCTCCGGGCGGCGGTCGACCGGCGGCGCGGGGCGGCGGACGGTGCGACCGACGAGCTG
>AXCX01000417.1 GCA_000767215.1 Actinotalea fermentans ATCC 43279 = JCM 9966 = DSM 3133 | reverse complement strand
CGGGCCGAGGTCGCGGCGGACCTCATCGCCGCCGACGACTCCGACCTCCTCCTCATGTCGATGCTCAGGGGCAGCGACCTCCAGGACGCCCTCGTCGACGACGCCGCCCCCGACGACCGCGACGCGCTCGCGGGCCCCTTCGCGCACGTCGTCGTGGACGAGGCGCAGGAGCTCACGGACGCCGAGTGGGCGATGGTCCTGCGGCGCTGCCCGTCGCGCAGCCTGACCGTGGTCGGCGACCGCGCGCAGGCACGGCACGGGTTCGCCGGCACCTGGCAGGAGCGGCTCGAGGGCGCGGGGCTGACCGGTGTGCGCACGTCGACGCTGACCGTCAACTACCGCACGCCCGCGGAGGTGATGGCCGAGGCCGAGGCCGTGATCCGTGCAGTGGTCCCCGACGCGAACGTGCCCGTCTCCGTGCGCAGCACGGGCGTGCCGGTGCACCACGGGCACGCGGACGAGCGCGACGAGCTGCTCGCCGCGTGGCTCGCGCAGCACCCGGAGGGGGTCGCGTGCGTCGTCGGCGACGCGTCGTTCGAGGAGCACGAGCGCGTCCGCTCGCTGCCGCCCGAGCTCGTCAAGGGGCTCGAGTTCGACCTCGTCGTGCTCGTCGACCCCGAGTCCTTCCGCGCGGGCGCCGACGACGTCGCGGGCGCGGTCGACCGCTACGTGTCGATGACCCGCGCGACGCAGCGCCTCGCGGTGCTCAGCCGTCCAGGCGCGCGGCCACATCGGCCGGGAAGCCGCCCGTGGCGATCGGGCTCCACCGGGTCGGCGTGACGCGGATCAGGCTCTTGCCCTGCAGGCGCATCGCGGCGCGGTACTCCGCCCAGTCGGGGTGCTCGCCGGCGATGCACCGGTAGTAGTCGACGAGGGCGTCCTCGGCCTGGGGCATGTGCAGCACCTCGGCCTCGCCGTCGACCTGCACCCAGGGGCCGTCCCAGTCGTCCGAGAGCACGACGACCGACACCCGCGGGTCACGCTCGGCGTTGCGCGCCTTCGCCCGGGCGGGGTAGGTCGAGACCACGATCCGCCCGGCGTCGTCCACGCCGCCGCTCACCGGCGAGACCTGGGGTCGCCCGTCGCCGCGCGTCGTGACGAGGAGCAGGTGGTGCCGGGGGCGGACGAAGGCGAGGAGCTCGGGGAGGTCGACGGTGCGCGACGTCGCGATGGTGCGGGCCATGCCACGACCTTAGGCGGGGGGCTCGTCGGCCTGCTCGCCGGGCTCGGCGGCCCGCGCGTTTCCCGCCGTTCACCCGTGCTTAACGCTCACACGCCGTCGACGTCGGCCGATGTCCCGGGAAGTCGATCAGCGCAACCAGGGAGACCCCGTGCCGGAGAACGCCCCCGCCCTCACCCCCACCACGGCGCCGCCGGCGCGCGGCTGGAGCTGGACGATCGGACGCCGCCTCGCGGCCGGGTTCGCGCTCGTCGTGGTCCTCATGACGGCGATCGGCGCCGTGTCCTACACGAACACCCAGGCCCTCGTCGAGAACAGCGACTGGGTGGAGCACACGCACGAGGTGCTCGACGGCACCGACGCGATCACCTCGGCGCTCAAGGACGCCGAGACCGGGCAGCGCGGCTACCTGATCACGGGCGTGCGCTCCTACCTCGAGCCCTACACCGCCGCGCAGGCCGCGCTCGCCGAGGCGGTCGCGAGCGTCCGCGAGCTGACGATCGACAACGCCGAGCAGCAGGCCCGGCTCGACGCGCTCGAGCCCCTCGTCCAGGCCAAGTTCGCCGAGATGCAGGAGACGATCGACGTCCGCGACCAGGACGGCTTCGAGGCGGCCCAGGAGATCGTGCTGACCGACCAGGGCAAGGCCGTCATGGACCAGATCCGCGGCATCATCGACGAGATCGTCGGCGCCGAGCGGGCGCTGCTCGCCGAGCGCGCCGAGAGCGCGGACCAGAGCGCGGCGACGACGTCGGTCGCGGTGCTCGGTGGCACGTCGGCCGTCGTCCTGATCGTCATCGTGCTGGCCCTGTTCCTGACCCGCAGCATCACCCGGCCGGTGAACAGCCTCACCGCACGACTGCGCGAGATCGCGGACGGCGACGGCGACCTGACCCAGCGCGTCGACGACTCGCGACGGGACGAGATCGGCGCGCTGGCGACCGTGTTCAACCGCTTCGTGGGCAACATCGCCACGCTCGTGCGCCAGATCAGCGAGAGCGCGGCGACGTCGTCGGCTGCTGCGCAGGAGCTGTCCGTCATCGCGGCCGAGATGACGCGCCAGTCCGCGGACGCGGCCCAGCAGGCGTCGATGGCCGCGGCCGCGGCCGAGCAGGTGTCCTCCAGCGTGCAGACGGTCGCGGCCGCGAGCGAGCAGATGGGCGCCTCGATCCACGAGATCGCGCGCAGCGCCAGCGACGCGAGCAACGCCGGCCAGACCGCCGTCGCCAGCACCGACGACGCGAACACCACGATCGGCCGCCTCGGCGAGTCGTCGGCCGCCATCGGCGGCGTCGTCGCCCTGATCAACACGATCGCGCAGCAGACGAATCTCCTGGCCCTCAACGCGACCATCGAGGCCGCCCGCGCGGGCGAGGCCGGCAAGGGCTTCGCCGTCGTCGCCGGCGAGGTCAAGGAGCTCGCGCAGGAGACCGCCAAGGCAACCGAGGAGATCACGTCGCGGATCAGCCAGATCCAGGCCGACGTCGACACGGCGGTCGCCGCGATCTCCACGACGACGACGGTGATCGGCCAGGTCAACGACCACCAGAGCTCGATCGCCGGTGCGGTCGAGGAGCAGAGCGCGACGACCACCGCGATGGCTGCCAGCGTCTCCGAGGCCGCCGTCGGCGCCTCGACGATCGCCGAGAACGTGCTGTCGATCGCGGGCACGTCGCAGACGATGGTCGGCACCATCGACCAGGTCCGGTCCTCGGCGGACGAGCTCGCGCGCGGCGCGCAGCACCTCGACGAGCTCGTCGGGCGCTTCAGGGTCTGAGGACGCCGCAGCCGTACGGACGCGGCCCTCCCGGTCCCAGGACCGGGAGGGCCGTTCTCGCTCGTCAGCCGGTGAAGGCGGGCGCGTGCGCCGACGGCGGCCCGTCAGCGGGTCGCCAGCCGGGCCGCCTGCCGCGTGAGGTGGTCGCGCTCGGCGGCGTTGCTCGCGGCGGCCGCC
>AXCX01000416.1 GCA_000767215.1 Actinotalea fermentans ATCC 43279 = JCM 9966 = DSM 3133 | reverse complement strand
GGCCGCGCGCGGCCGTACCTTGTGGCCAAGGAGGGGAGACGACGATGAGCACCGTCCTGCGGGGCCTCGAGCCGCAGCCCCGGTGGGTCTACTGGATCCGCCGGGCCGTGGTGGCGCTTGCCGCGCTCCTCGTGCTGGTGCTCATCTGGGCGATCTTCCTGCGCGGTGACGGCGGCAGCGACGAGCCGACCGACCCGGCGGCCGAGCCCGCGGTCGGCGAGACCGAGGCCGCGGACGCCCCGGACACCTCAGACACCACGGCGTCCCGCGCGTGCGCGGCCGGTGACCTGCAGCTCGCCCTCACCAGCGACGCCACGAGCTATGCCCCGGGTGCCACGCCCACGTTCGCCGTGACGCTCACCAACGCCGCCGACTCCAGCTGCACCGTCGACGCGGGGAACGCGTCGGTCGAGGTGGTCGTGACCTCGGGCTCGGACCGCATCTGGTCCTCGCTGGACTGCGCGGTCGAGGGCGCCGAGGGGGCGGAGCGGATGCTCCTGCTGGCGACGGGCGCCCAGGAGGCGGCCAGCGTCCCGTGGGCCCGCGTGCGGTCCGACGCGACGTGCTCGTCCGGCCTGCCGGAGCCGCGCGCCGGGACCTACCACGCGAAGGCGACGCTCGTCGGCGCGGAGAGCAACGACCTGGTCTTCACGCTGGAGTGAACCCACCCTCTCGAGTGGAGCGAAACGGGAGCAGGACGTTCCACTCGGGGGTGGATCACAGCAGGTTCGCTCCACTCGGTGGGGTGGAGGAACGGGACGCGCGCGTCAGACGTAGCGCTCGAGGATGCTCGACTCCGCCAGGCGGGACAGGCCCTCGCGGACCGCGCGGGCGCGCTGCTCGCCGACGCCGTCGACGGCCATGAGCTCGTCGATGCCCGCGGCCAGCAGCTTCTGCAGGCCGCCGAAGTGGCCGACCAGCCGGTCGACGATCGCGCCCGGCAGGCGCGGCACCCGCGACATGAGCCGGTAGCCGCGCGGGGCGACGGCGCCGTCGAGCGAGTCGTCGGGGCCGACCAGGCCGAGGATGCGCGCGATGTGGGCGAGGTCGAGCAGCTCGTTGGAGTCGAGCGTGGCGAGCGCCGCCTGCACCTCGGCGTGGTGCTTGCCGCCCTTGCCCGGGTCCACGTAGTCGCGGATCACGAGCTGACGGTCCGAGCCGATGCCCCCCACGAGCTCGTCGAGCTGCAGCGCCATGAGGCGCCCGTCGGTGCCGAGCTCGACGACGTAGCCGTCGATCTCCTCGGAGATGCGGCGGACCATCTCGAGCCGCTGCACGACGGCGGCGACGTCACGCACCGTGACGAGGTCCTCGATCTCGAGCGCGGACAGCGTGCCGCTGACCTCGTCCAGGCGGGCCTTGTAGCGCTCGAGGGTCGCCAGCGCCTGGTTCGCGCGCGACAGGATGACGTCGGTCTCCTCGAGCACGTACCGCGAGCCGCCCACGTACAGCGCGACGATCCGCATCGACTGGCTCACGGAGATCACCGGGAAGCCCGACTGCTTCGCGACGCGCTCGGCGGTGCGGTGCCGGGTGCCGGACTCGGTGGTCTCGATCGTCGGGTCGGGCAGCAGCTGGACGGCCGCGCGCACGATCCGGGCCGCGTCCCGGTCGACGATGACGGCGCCGTCCATCTTCGCGAGCTCCCGCAGGCGGGTCGCGGAGAACGGCACGTCGAGGATGAAGCCGCCGGAGCACATGGCGTCGACCACCCGGTCGTGGCCGAGCACGATGAGTGCGCCGGTCCGGCCACGCAGGATGCGCTCGAGCCCGTCGCGCAGCTCGGTTCCGGGGGCGACGGCCGCCAGGGTGGCGCGCAGGGTCTCCTCGGCGCTCCGCTCGGTGGTGACCACGGCCCAAGGGTACGCGTGCACCCCCCGCCGAGGCGCGGACCACCCGCCCGACGCGCGGGCGCGGGAGTCCGTTTTCCCCGGGCTCAGTCCTTCTGCCCGCCAGGCGTGCGGGCGAGCCGGACGGCGTGCCTGACGTCGCGCGCCTCCAGCACCGTCATGCCCTCGGGTGCCGACGCCTCGGCGAGCGCGCCCGCCGGCACGACGGCGACCCGGAACCCGAGTCGTCGCGCCTCCGCGAGCCGCCGCTGCAGCCCGACGACGGCGCGCACCTCACCGGCGAGCCCGACCTCCCCGAACGCGACGAGCCCGGGCACGACGGGGACGTCGTCGGCGCTGCCCGCAACGGCGAGCGCGAGCGCGAGGTCGGCGGCCGGCTCGACCACGCGGGCCCCGCCGACGGTCGACGCGTAGACGTCCTTGTCGCCCATCGGGACGCCGCCGCGGCGCTGCAGGACGGCGAGCACCATCGCGAGGCGGCTGGAGTCGAGGCCGCTGGTGGTGCGTCGCGGGTTGCTGAGCAGCGTCGGCGCGACGAGCGCCTGGATCTCCGCGGCGAGCGGCCTGCGCCCCTCGAGCGTCACCGTGACGCACGTGCCGGGCACGTCGTGCACCGTCGTGGACAGGAACAGGCCGCTCGGGTCCGGCAGCTCGACCACGCCCGTGTCGGTGAGGTCGAAGCAGCCGACCTCGTCGGTCGCGCCGTACCGGTTCTTGCTCGCGCGGATGAGGCGCAGGCGCGAGTGCCGCTCGCCCTCGACCTGGCAGACCACGTCGACCAGGTGCTCGAGCGTGCGCGGCCCCGCGACGCTGCCGTCCTTGGTGACGTGCCCGACCAGCAGGGCGGGGATGCCGCGCTCCTTGGCCGCGGCGATGAGCGCGGCCGCGACCTCGCGCACCTGCCCGACGCCGCCCGGCGCGCCGTCGACCTGGACGGACGCGACGGTCTGCACGGAGTCCAGCACGAAGAGCTCGGGCTCGGTCGCCTCGAGGTGGCCCAGCACCGCCCCGAGGTCGGTCTCGGCGGCGAGCAGCAGGTGCGGGGACAGGGCCCCGATGCGCTCGGCCCGCAGGCGCACCTGCCCCGCCGACTCCTCGCCGGTCACGTAGAGCACGGGCCGTCCGGCCGACGCGACGCGCCCCGCGACGTCGAGCAGCAGCGTGGACTTGCCGACGCCAGGCTCGCCCGCGACCAGGACGACCGCGCCCGGCACGAGGCCGCCGCCCAGCACCCGGTCGAGCTCCCCGACGCCCGTCGGCCGGGCGCGCGCCGTCTCGACGTCGATCGCCGTGATGGG
>AXCX01000415.1 GCA_000767215.1 Actinotalea fermentans ATCC 43279 = JCM 9966 = DSM 3133 | reverse complement strand
CCGAGCAGCGCGCGCCTGCGCCAGGTCGCCCCCCGGCCGACCGCGCCTTCCCTCGTGCCGGTCCCGGCTCGTGCCTCGCCCCGCGCCCCAGCCGTCCGTGTCACGCGCGCTCGCCCCCTCGGTGCCGCCGCGCCACCATCCGGCGCCGCGCTCACCCAGGAAGACGGTCGGCTCGGACGATCCGTTGCCGCACGATCGGTCGCCCGCGGCCGGTCGCCTGCGGCCGGTCGCGGTCAGTCGGTGCGATGGGTCGGTGCGATCGGTCACCCCCGAGCGGGACCGAGCGGGCCCGAGCGGGACCGAGCGGGCCCGTGCGGGCCCTGCGACGTCAGGCGAAGTGCGCCGCCAGCGTCCCGCGCGTCGCCTCGCCGAGGGCCGCCAGCGGGACCGCGAACGCGCCGGACACCACGAGCGCCGGGCCGTCCGCCTCGCCCGCCGCGCCGGCGTCGTCCGTGCTGCCGATGCGCAGCGCCGGGACGCCGCGGCCCGTGCAGAGGTCGACGAACCGGACCTCCTCGCTGCGGGGCACCGCGACGAGCGCGCGGGCGACCGACTCG
>AXCX01000043.1 GCA_000767215.1 Actinotalea fermentans ATCC 43279 = JCM 9966 = DSM 3133 | reverse complement strand
CGCACCCGCTCGACGACGACGACGCGCGCGCCGTCGGGCAGGTGCGCGGCGAGCTCCGGGGCGCGGCCCGCCACCACGGACAGCACCCGGACGCGGGAGTCCACGCCGCGCGAGGCGAGCGCCCGCGCCCAGCCCTGCGGGTTGTCCAGCGGCTCGCCGTCGTACAGGACGTACGAGCCCTTGCCCGTGCGGGTGGCGATGAGCCCGTCCTCGCTCAGCTCGGCGAGGGCCGCGCGCACCGTGGTGCGGCTCACGCCGAAGCGCTCGGCGAGCGCCACCTCGCCGGGCAGCCGGGCGCCGCGCCGCAGCCGGCCCGAGCGGATCTCGCGCGCCAGCTCGCTCGAGATCCGCTCGTGCTTGAGCCGGACGCGCCGGCCCGGGGTGCCGGTCACCGGTGCTCGGCCTCCCGTGCCAGCGCCAGGCCCTCGGCCAGGTCGACGACCCGGACCAGGGGCGCGTACAGGCTCATGACGTGCAGCGCCTTCGCGTGCGAGTCGTCGTCGACGCCCGCGCAGGCGTCGGCCACGACCAGCACCTCGATGCCGTCGTCCGCCGCGGCCAGGGCCGTGGAGATGACGCAGCAGTCGGTGCTGACACCGCAGAGCACGAGGCGTCCGTGCGGCCCGACGAGCGGGCGCAGCTGCGACCACTTGCTGAAGGTGGTCGCGGAGACCACCCGGCCGGCCCGCTCGGCGGGCCCCGCGGCGTCGTCGAGGGAGGGCACCACGTCCCACAGCGGCGCGTCCGGGGGCTGGAGGGCGAACGACCACTCCTCGTAGTAGGGCACCCACGAGCCCTGGGGGCTGTCCGGCGCGACGAAGCGCGTGAACACCGCCCGGTCGCCGTACGCCTCGGCGAGCTGCCGGACGGGCTCGACGACGTCGGCGAAGCGCGGGGTCAGCCACGGGCTGCCCGGCTCGCCGAAGACGTTCTGCATGTCGATGACGGCGAGCACCGTCCGCGCCGGGTCGCTGCTCGGGGCGGGCCGCAGGGTCGCGGCGGTCGCGGCGAGGTCGTTCATCACTGGCCGCCCTCGTCGAGCAGCGGGCGGGCGCCCTCGGCGACGACCACCTCGGGCGAGGCGGGCAGCGCCTCCTGGTGCCGCACCGCGCCGGCGCGCAGGGCGAGCGTCGCCACGAAGGCGAAGGCGAGCGCGACGAGGACGCCGAGGTTCGCGTACGCCCAGTCGCCCTCACGCCCACCGAGCCCGACGACGTCGAGCAGGTAGCCCTGCCAGCCGAGCCACTCCGCGTAGCCGTTGGTGACCAGGCCCCAGCCGAGGACGGCGCCGGTGGCGAGGATCGCCATCGGGACGGCGGGCACGTCGCCGTAGCGGCCGTGGTGCCGGTACAGGTCGCCCTCGTCGTAGTCGCGGCGGCGCATCGCGACGTCGGCGAGCATGATGCCCGCCCACGCGGCGATCGGGACGCCGACGGTGATGAGGAAGCCCTGGAAGATCCCGAAGAACGAGTCCGGGCCCCAGACGATGTAGATCGTGCCGAGCACCATGATCACGCCGTCGATGGCGGCGGCGACCGGGCGCTTGACCGGCAGGCCGGTGGAGACCAGCGCCAGGCCGGAGGAGTAGATGTCGAGCACGGCGCCGCCGATGAGGCCGGAGACGGCGACGATCGCGAACGGGATCAGGTACCAGGTCGGCAGGATCTCGGTGAGCGCACCGATGGGGTCGCCGGAGATCGCCACGCGCAGGTCGTCGTCGGAGCCCGCCAGGAGCAGGCCGAAGACGATGAGGAAGAGCGGGGCGAGCGCCGCGCCGAACGTCGTCCAGCCGGCGACGCCGCGGCCGGAGGTGTGGCGCGGGAGGTAGCGCGAGTAGTCGGCGGCCATGTTGACCCAGCCGAGGCCGAAGCCGGTCATCATGAAGACGAGCGCGCCGATGAAGGCCTGCGCGGAGCCGGCGGGGATCGCGCTGACCGCGTCGAGGTCGATCTCGTCGACGACGAGCGCGACGTAGCCGATCGTCAGGACCGCGGTGACGATCGTGATGATCGTCTGCAGCCGCATGATCAGGTCGAAGCCGAAGATGCCGCCGGCGATGATGAGCGCGCCGACGACGACGAGGGCGATCACCTTGGTCGCGTCGCCGTCGCCCCAGCCGAGGCTGCCGGCGACGGTCGCGACCGCGAGCGTCGCCAGCGCCATGAGCACGGTCTCCCAGCCCACGGTCAGGATCCAGGACAGCGCGGAGGCGACCCGGCTGCCGCGCACCCCCAGCGCGGCACGGCTGAGCACCATGGTCGGTGCGGAGCCCCGCTTGCCCGCCAGCGCCACGAAGCCGCAGAGCAGGAACGAGAACACGATGCCGACGACGCTCGCGATCGTCGCCTGCGCGAACGAGATGCCGAAGTCGAGCACCCAGGCGCCGTAGCTGATGCCCAGCACGGAGACGTTGGCGGCGAACCACGGCCAGAAGAGGTCGCGGGGCCTGCCCTTGCGGTCGGCGTCTGCGATGACGTCGATGCCGTGCATCTCGACCTGGAGCGCGCTGGCGGTGGCGGCGGTGGTCGCGCTCGCCGCGGTGCTGGTGGGGGTGGGGGTGGGATCCGTCACGACGCCTCCTCGGGCGGCCGGTGAACGTGTTTAGACCTGTCTAAACTAGAGGCGCCGCCCCGGGGCGTCAACAGGTGGGCTCAGGCGGCCGGCGTCGGCGCGGCGCCGGGCAGGTCGCGCATCCGGGCGAGCGGGGAGAGCAGGACCGGCAGGCTCCCGACGACCGTCCCGGCCACGGCGATCCAGAGCGTCTCGACCACGCCGACGTGCGTGCCGAGGAACCCGCCGATGAGCCCGCCGAGCGGCATGCCGCCCCAGACGAGGAACCGGACGGACGCGTTCATGCGGCCGAGCAGCGCCGGCGGGCACAGGCGCTGGCGGAACGACACCTGCGCGACGTTGTAGACGACGATCCAGAACATCTGCAGGCCGCCGCCGACGACGAGCGTCACGCTCGCGGGGATGCCGGCCTCGGCCAGGGGCAGGGCGAGGGGGGTGAGCGCCATCGCCGGCAGCCACGCGGCGGCGGCCAGCGCGATGACCCGGCCCTCGCCGATCCACCGGCTCAGGCGCTCGGCGACGACGGCGCCGACCAGGCCGCCGATCGCCCCCGCGGAGCCGACGGCGCCGAACGCCGCCGGGGTGAGGTCGAGGACGCGCAGCGCGTAGATCGCCATGAGCGCCCCGCTGATCGAGCCGGCGAGGTTCGACAGCCCCGTGCACGCGACGATCCGGCGCAGCAGCGGCTGGCCCAGGACGAACCGCAGCCCCTCGGCGATCTCGGTCCGCAGGGGCCGCCGTTCCTCGCGCGGGGGCAGGGTCTCGTCGTGCCGGATCCGCCCGACGGCGAGCGCCGAGACCAGGTAGGTGACGACAGTGACGGCGACGAGCGCGGGCGCCGTCACCACGCGCAGCAGCTGCCCGCCCAGGCCCGGCCCGACGGCGATCGCCACCGACTGGGTGGCCTGCAGCTTCGAGTTCCCCTCGGCGATGTGCTCGAGGCCGACGAGCCCCGGCACGTAGCTCTGGTGCGCGACGTCGAAGAACACGGAGGCGCAGCTCATCGCCACGGCGACGCCGATGAGCAGCGGCACCGACCCGTGGCCGGTGAGCCCGGCGACCACGACGACCGCGAGCGCGGCGGCGCGCACGAGGTCCGCGGCGATGAGCGTGCGCCGCTTGTTCATCCGGTCCACCCAGGCGCCGACCAGCAGCCCGATGGCGGGGAAGGCCACCGTCTCGGCAGCCGTGAGGAAGCCCATCTCGAGCTCGGTCGCGGCGAGCGTCTGCACCGCGTAGATCGGCAGGGCGAAGATCGCCAGCTGCGCCCCGAGCTGCCCGAACGCGTCGCCGATCCACAGCTGACGGAAGTTGCGGTGGAAGGCGAGCGACCGGCGTCGGGCGGGCGCGGCGGGGTTGGCGCCGTCGGGCAGCGTGACGCGGTGGCCCTCCGGCGGCTCGGGGCCGCGACCGTCCGGTCCGTCGGGGATGCTCACCCGAGGAGCATCCTCCGGTGATTTGGGAAAGTCAATCAGTAAGATGGCGGCATGGCCGACGACGACCGCGCCCCCGACCGCGTCACCGATCACGACCCCGACGGAGGCCTCGAGCGTGACGCCGACGTCGACGCCGACGCCCGTGCCCTGGCCTCCGTCGTCCGGTGGCGGATCCTGCGCCTGTGCCTGGACGAGGCGCTGACCAACCGCGAGATCGCCGCACGCCTGCGCCGGGACCCCGGCACCGTCTACCACCACGTGCGCACGCTCGCCGAGCGCGGGTTCCTCGCGGCGCAGCCCGAGCGGCGCGGCGCGCGCGGCGCGCGCGAGGTCCCGTACCTGGCCACGCGCAAGACCTGGCGCACCGAGGCTGGCCCGATGCTCAACGGGCTGCTCGTGGAGACGTTCCTCGAGGAGCTCGGCGAGGCCGACCCGGAGAGCGTCTCCCTCGGGCGCCTCGGCGTGCGCCTCGACGAGGCCGGTCGCGCCGAGCTGGGCCGGCGGATCGGCGAGCTGCTGGAGGAGTTCGCCTCCCGCACCCCCGACCCCGACGGCGTCCCGTACTCCCTGTTCATCGCCATCCACGAGGACGCCGCCCGCCGCTGACCCTCGCCGCTGACCCTCGCCGCCGCCCGCACGGGCCAGGAGTCGGTTGTGTGGCCGGGGTCACATCGCGGGGGAGACATTGGGCCCAAAGGGCCCAGGCGGGCCGGGTGTATGCGCCCGTACGTTCGTGGTGCGCGTCACAGTCGCCGCGCAACCTCCGAGCTCAGGGGTGACGCCGATGAGCGTTCGAACTCCGATGACCCTCGCCACGATCGAGGCCGAGCAAGGACTCCGCGCCGCGCTGGCGTTGGACCCGGCGGGCGTGGTGGCCACCATCCGCGAGTCGGGCATGAAGGGCCGGGGCGGCGCAGGCTTCCCGACCGGCCTCAAGTGGCAGCTCGCCGCGGAGGCGGTGGCGCCCGACGGCGTCCGGTACGTCGTGTGCAACGCGGACGAGGGGGAGCCGGGCACCTTCAAGGACCGCGTGCTCCTGGCCGAGCTGCCCGACCTCGTCTTCGAGGGCATGACCATCGGGGGCTACGCCATCGGCTCGCACGAGGGCATCTGCTACCTGCGCGGGGAGTACGTCTACCTGCTCGCCGACCTCGAGGCGTGCCTCGAGCGCCGGCGCGCGGCCGGCCTGCTGGGGCCCGACGTCGCAGGGTCGGGCTTCGCGTTCGACATCACCATTCACCTCGGCTCGGGCGCGTACGTCTGCGGCGAGGAGACGGCGCTCATCGAGAGCCTCGAGGGCCGCCGCGGCGAGCCGCGCAACCGGCCGCCGTTCCCGGTGGTCTCCGGGTTCCGCGGCGCCCCGACGGTCGTCAACAACGTCGAGACGTTCGCGTGGGCCGCGGCGATCCTGGCCCGCGGCGCGGACTGGTTCGCGCACATCGGCACCGACCGGTCGACCGGCCCGAAGCTGCTCAGCGTCTCCGGCGACGTCCAGCGCCCCGGCGTCTACGAGTTCCCCCTCGGCGTGAGCATCGCCGAGGTCATCGAGGCCGCGGGCGGCCACGACGCCAAGGCGGCGATCGTCGGCGGTGCGGCGGGCACGTGCGTCCCGGCGCGCGACTTCGGCCGCGCCATCAGCTACGAGGACGTGTCCACGGGCGGCGCCGTCATCGTCGTCGGGCCGTGGCGGGACCTGCTGGAGGTGGCCGAGAACCTGCAGTGGTTCTTCGCCAACGAGTCGTGCGGGCAGTGCACCCCGTGCCGGGTCGGCAACGTCAAGCTGCTCGAGGGCATCCGGGCGCTACGCCGCGGCGAGCT
This sequence comes from Actinotalea fermentans ATCC 43279 = JCM 9966 = DSM 3133, assembly GCA_000767215.1. Classification (GTDB taxonomy): domain Bacteria; phylum Actinomycetota; class Actinomycetes; order Actinomycetales; family Cellulomonadaceae; genus Actinotalea; species Actinotalea fermentans. The sequence continues at coordinate 12,714 of AXCX01000043.1, read as the reverse complement.
CACGGTGCAGCAGCTCGAGGACATGGTGAGCCTCGGCCAGACGATGCGGATCGCGTCGAAGTGCGGCCTCGGGCAGGCCGCCCCCAACGTGCTCCTGTCGATCATCGAGAACTACCGGTCCGAGGTCCTCGGCCACATCCCCGTCGGTGCCCGATGAGCGGCCCGGTGAGCGCGGAAGGAACGAACCGATGACCACGACCCTGCGCCTCGGCACCCCCGGCATGCCGGGCGGCCCCGCGGTCACCAGCACCTCCGTCACCGTCACCGTCGACGGCCACGAGGTCGAGGTGCCCGTCGGCTCGACCATCCTCGAGGCGGCGGAGAAGGCGGGCCGCCGCATCCCGACGCTCTGCCACCACCCCGACCTGCCCGACGTCGGCGTCTGCCGCATCTGCGTGGTGGAGGTGACCGGGCAGCGGGCCCTGCAGGCGAGCTGCGCCTACCCGATCACGACGCCGATCGAGATCCAGACGTACAGCCGGCGCGTGCGCCAGGCCCGGCAGACGATCGTCGACCTGATGCTGGCCGAGCACTGCGGCAGCTGCCAGACCTGCGGCCGCAACGGCAACTGCGAGCTGCAGGACCTCGCCGCGGAGTACGGCAGCGACCACTTCCGGTTCGGCCAGCGCACCGAGCCCACCCGGCTGTTCGACACGTTCGGGCCGTCGATCCGGCGGGACATGAACAAGTGCGTGCACTGCCTGCGCTGCATCCGCACGTGCGCGGAGCTGCAGGGCGTGGGCGCGCTCGGCGTCATCGGCCGCGGCGACTCCACGACGATGTCGCCCTACCTGACCCTGCCGATCAGCGACGTCGTCTGCATCAACTGCGGCCAGTGCATCAACCGCTGCCCGACGGGCGCGCTCCAGGAGGTCGACAACACCGACGACGTCTGGCGCGCCATCGAGGACCCCACCAAGCACGTCGTCATCCAGACGGCGCCCGCCCCGCGCGCGGCGATGGGTGAGGAGTTCGGCCTGCCGCCGGGGACGCCGGTGACGTGGCAGCTCAACTCGGCGCTGCGCGAGCTGGGCTTCGACAAGGTCTTCGACACGAACTTCAGCGCGGACCTGACGATCATCGAGGAGGGCACGGAGCTGCTGGTGCGGCTCTACGAGAACCTCGTCCTCGGCGACCACGGCCGGCCCGTGCCGCAGTTCACGTCGTGCTCGCCGGGCTGGATCAAGTACCTCGAGCACAAGTACCCGGAGTTCGCGCCGAACCTGTCGAGCTGCAAGAGCCCGCAGCAGATGTTCGGCGCGCTCATCAAGACCTGGTACGCCCAGAAGAACGGCCTGGACCCGGCCGACGTCGTCTCGGTCTCCCTCATGCCGTGCACGGCGAAGAAGTTCGAGGCGCACCGGCCGGAGATGACGGACTCGGGCTTCCCCGACGTCGACGTCTCGCTCACCACGCGCGAGCTCGGCCGGATGATCCGCGAACTCGGCATCCGGCTGCCGGACCTGCCCGAGAGCGACTTCGACGACCCGTTCGGGACGGCGTCGGGCTCCGGCGTCATCTTCGGCGCGACGGGCGGCGTCATGGAGGCCGCGCTGCGCACCGTCGTCGAGCTGGTCACCGGCGGCAAGGTCGAGGACCTGTTCGACCACGCCGACATCACGCCGGTGCGCGGGTTCGAGGAGACCCGGTACGCGGAGATCACGCTGCCGGACACCTTGGGCCCGGTGCCCCCGCTGCTGGCCCACCTGGTGCCCGACTGGGACTGGCTGCGCGGGGTGACGCTCAAGCTCGCCGTCGTGCACGGGACCGCGAACGCGCAGAAGGTGATGGAGGACATCAAGGCGGGCGGGCGCTTCAGCGAGTGCCACTTCATCGAGTTCATGGCCTGCCCGGGCGGCTGCCTGGGCGGCGGCGGCCAGCCCATCCCGACGTCGAAGGAGATCCGGTCCGCCCGCGCGAAGGCCATCTACGGGGAGGACGCGCGGTACGGCGAGACCGGGCGCGTGCGCAAGAGCCACGAGAACCCGGCCGTGCTGCGGGTCTACGAGGAGTTCCTCACCGACGGCCCGTGCGGCCACACCAGCCACCACCTGCTGCACACCACCTACACGCCGCGCGGGGCGTTCATCGCGACGCCGTCGATGACCGTGCCCGCCACGACGAACGCCACGACGAACGCGCCGACGAACGGGGGTGCCCGATGATCACCCTTCCCGCCGAGGTGGAGGCCGCGAACGCCGGTCTCATCGAGGCCATCGACGACCTGGTGGCCGAGTACGGGGACGACCGGAGCGCGCTGATCCCGATCCTGCAGGCGCTGCGGCAGCAGCGGCGGCAGATCAGCGACGTCGCGATGCAGGTGGTCGCGGACCGGCTGGGCATCCCGCCGGTGGACGTGCAGGGGGTGGTGACCTTCTACCACTTCCTCGACACGACGCCGACGGGCACGCACGTGATCCACCTGTGCCGCACCATCTCGTGCGCGATGGCCGGCATGGGTGCGATCGCCGCGCGCCTGGAGCACGAGCTCGGCATCTCCTTCGGGGAGACGACGCCGGACGGCCTGTTCACCCTGTCGTGGGCCAACTGCATCGGGATGTGCGACGCGCCACCCGCGCTGCTGCTCAACCGGCAGGCCCTCGCCCGCGTGACACCCGACCAGGTCAGCGAGCTCGTCCTGGGTCTGCGGGCCGAGGTTTCCGGCATGATCGGGGCATGATCGGCGGGATCGTCTCAGCGCTGTTCTTCGGCGTCACCTCTGTCGCCGCGCGCCGAGCCATCCGACTGGTCGGCTTCGTCAAGGCGAACGCCTGGCGGCTCGCGCTCGCGACGGCGGTGCTGGGTGTGGCGTCGCTCGCGCTGGGGCAGGGGTTCGGCGAGGAGACGGGCCTGCTGCTCCTGGCCGGCGTCGTCGGCTTCGGCGTCGGCGGCGTGGCGCTCTACCGCGCCCTCCCGCTGCTGGGCGCGCCCCTCGCGTCGCTGGTCGTGGAGACGACGGCGGCCTTGGTCGCCGGCGCGACGGCGTGGCTGTGGTTCTCCGACCAGATCTCCCTGGAGTCGGCGGTCGCGGCCGTCGTCGTGCTGGGCGGGGTCGTGCTCGGGTTGGCGCCGTTCATCCGGCAGGGCGGGCGGCCGCCGCGGCTGACGCTCGGCATGGGGATGGCGCTGCTGGCCGCGGCCGCGCAGGGGCTCGGCCTGGTCATCACGCGCAAGGCGCTGCTGGACATGCAGGAGCGCGCGCTGGAGACCGGGCAGGGGGCGCGGCCGGCGCTCGAGCAGGTGGTGTCGGCGTCGTTCGACCGCCTGGTCGGCGGCCTGGCGGTCGCGCTCGCCGCCTGGGTGGTCGTGTGGGTGCTGTCGCGGTGGATGGCGGGCGCCCGGTCGGTGCTGAGCCCGGCCGGTGGCTTCGCGCCGGGCCGTGACCGCGAGCGGGACGACTTCGGGTCGCTTGGTTCGCGGCTGCCCGACACGGCGCTGTTCTGGGTGAGCTCGAACGCGCTGGTCGGCCCGGTGCTGGGCGTGACGGCGCTGGTCTGGGCCCTGCGGACGCTGCAGCCGGGGCTCGCGCAGACGTTCACGGCCGTCGCGGCGCTGATCTCGATCCCGGTCGCGCACTGGCTGGAGGGCCACGAGCAGCCGGCGTCGTACTGGGTGGGCGCGTCCGTGTCGGCCGCGGGGTTCGTGGGCCTGGTCCTGTCGTTCTCCTGAGGCTCGCCGGGGTTCGCAGGCGGGGGTTCGCGGTGCCGGGGGTCAGTGGCGCTTGTCGTCCACGCGCTCGAGCCGGATCCAGCCGTCCCAGCCGCGCTCGCGCATGAGCTCCGCGAGTCGGGCCGACCGCGGGTCCTTCTCGAGGGCGAAGGAGTCGAGCAGGTCGTACGAGGCGTCGTCCTGCACGTGATCCAGGTCGGACCGGCCGGACGCCTCCGCCTCCTCGAACATCGCGGCCATCAGGTCGGCGATCTCGCGCATGATCGCCTCGTCCGCGTCGTCGCTGTCGAACACCTGAGACAGCAGCCGGTAGAGACGGACGACGCGCGGGTCCTCGAGCTCCGCGATCTTGGCGGGCATCCACTCGCGGACCTTGTCCGGCCAGCGAGCGGCGACGAGGATCCACGCGTCGCGCTCGCTGGTCACCATGCGTTCGGAGACGCCGAGCGCGCGGAGCCGGTCGAGGTAGGCGGTCACCTCGGGCGGCAGGGCGAGGCTCTCGCCGGCGGCGAGCTGGGCGATCTGCCGCCGGCTGGTCTGCAGGCGCTGGACCTCGGCGCGCAGGCGGGCGTCGATCCGGTGGACGGCGGCGGCGAAGGTCTCCTCGTCGGCGTCGAGCATCTGGGCGATCTGTGAGAGGGGCACGCCGGCGTCGGCGAGGGTGCGGATGCGGATTGAGCTGCACGACGGCCGTCGCGCCGTAGCGTCGGTAGCCGGAGGCGTCGCGCTCGGGCTCGGGCAGCAGCCCCACCTGGTGGTAGTGCCGGACCGTGCGCACGGTGACGCCGGCGTACGTGGCGAGCTCGCCGATCGTGAGCATGGGGTGATCCTCTCTCGGTCTGGCCCGGACTGACACGGCGCGGGCCGGGTCAGTCCGGGCCGGGCTCAGGCGACCTTGCGCCGGTAAGCGGCGACGGCGAGCCCGTACGCCACGGCGAGGATGCCGACGCACCAGGCGAGCGCGATCCACGCGTCGTTGCCGACCGGCTGCTGGGTGAGCAGGCTGCGGATCGCGTCGACGATCGAGGTCACCGGCTGGTTCTCCGCGAACCACCGCACCGGGCCGGGCATGGACGCCGTCGGGACGAACGCCGAGCTGATGAACGGCAGGAAGATCAGCGGGTAGGAGAACGCGCTGGCGCCGTCGACGCTCGTCGCGGACAGGCCGGCGACGACGGCCAGCCAGGTCAGGGCGAGCGTGAACAGCACGAGGATCCCGACGACGGCGAGCCACGCCCCGACGCCCGCGCCGGACCGGAACCCCATGGCCAGGGCGACGAGCACGACGATGACGAGGGAGATCAGGTTCGCGACCAGCGACGTCAGGACGTGCGCCCACAGGACCGCGGAGCGCGCGATCGGCATGGACTGGAACCGCTCGACGATGCCCTTGTCCATGTCCATGAACAGCCGGTAGGCCGTGTACGCGATGCCCGACGCGATGGTGATGAGCAGGATGCCGGGCAGCAGGTAGGTGACGTAGGGCTCGGCGGTGGCGCCCGTGTCGATCGCGCCGCCGAAGACGTAGACGAAGAGCAGCATCATCGCGATCGGCGTGACGGCCGTCGTGATGATCGTGTCCGGGCTGCGGGCGATGTGGCGCAGCGAGCGGCCGGTGAGGGCCGCGGTGTCGGCGTAGGTGTGGGCGGTCATCGGGTCTCCTTGGCGGGGGTCGGGGTCGGGGCGCCGGTCGGGGCGCCGACGAGCGTGAGGAAGACGTCCTCGAGCGTCGGCTGCTTCTCGACGTACTCGACGGTGGCGGCCGGCAGGAGCTGCTTGAGCTCGGCGAGGGTGCCGTCCACGAGGATCCGGCCCTCGTGCAGGATGGCGATCCGGTCGGCGAGCTGCTCGGCCTCGTCGAGGTGCTGGGTGGTGAGCAGGACGGTGGTGCCGCGGGCGGCGAGCTCGCGGACCGCGGCCCACACCTCCAGGCGCGCCTGCGGGTCCAGCCCGGTGGTGGGCTCGTCGAGGAACACGATCGGCGGGTTGCCGACCAGGCTCATCGCGATGTCGAGCCGCCGCCGCATGCCACCCGAGTAGGTGCCCGCCCGGCGGTTGCCGGCGTCGGTGAGGGAGAAGCGGGCGAGCATGTCGTCGGCGATGGCGCCGGGGTTCGGCAGGTGGCGGAGCCGGGCGACCAGCGTGAGGTTCTCGCGTCCGGTGAGGATCTCGTCGACGGCGGCGAACTGGCCTGTCAACGAGATCGAGGCGCGGACGTCGTGAGCCTGGGTCGTCACGTCGTGGCCGTTGACGACGGCGGTGCCGCCGTCGGGCCGCAGGAGCGTGGCGAGGATGCGGATGGTCGTGGTCTTGCCGGCGCCGTTGGAGCCGAGCAGGGCGTAGATGCTGCCCGGTGGGACGTCGAGGTCGACGCCGCGGAGGACCTCGACGTCCTTGAAGGACTTGGTGAGGCCGCGCACCTGGATGGCGTGCTGGGTGGGTGTCGGAGTGGTCATGTCGGCGAGCATGCGGGCCTGACGCTGCGTCAGGGTCAAGTCGATCTGCGAAACCGGTCGTCGGGTCTCGGGTGCGGGGACCCGGCGTCGGCGGGCGCGGGTGTCGCGGGGCCCGATGTCGGGGGCGGGCGCGAGGATGGACCGTGTCCCTGGCCCTGCTGTACGACGACGCCGCTCGACGCGGGTGGCTCGTCCTCCAGGACGCCACGGACGACGGCGCGCCCCTCGCGCGCGAGTCCGTTCCCGCCGAGCGTGCGGCTGAGGCCGTCCTGGCGAAGGAGCGTGCGGCGCGGCCGCGCTGGGTGTGGGACGACACCGCGCGTCGGTACCCGGCGCTCCTGGCGGCTGGTGTGAGGGTGGAACGTGCCCATGACCTGCGGCTTTGCCACGCGATCCTGCGGGGGAGTGCGTTCTGCGCGGGGTCTGCGCTAGCCGCTGCGCCGCGTGGCCCGTGGGACGCGCCGCGCGCCGCGGAGGCCTCGCCTGGTGCTCGGACGGCCACGCTGTTCGACGACGAGGACGCCGGACCGGCCGTTGAGGAGCCTCTGGACGTGGTGGGGGAGCTGCGGCTGCAGCTCGATGCGGTGGCCGGGTCTCAGGCGCCGCGACGGCTCCGGCTGCTGCTCGCGGCGGAGTCCACGGGCGCGCTGATCGCCGCGGAGATGACCCACGACGGGCTCCCGTGGAGCGCGGAGGCGCACGACCGGATCCTCACGGAGATCCTGGGCGAGCGGCCCGCGGGAGGGGGCCGTCCGGAGCGCCTGGAGAGATTGTCTCGAGAAGTGCGCGAGGCCCTCGGTCAGCCGACTCTGAATCTCGACAGTAGCGCCGAGCTGCTGAACGGCCTCCGACGTGCAGGGATAGAGGTCTCCAGCACCCGTTCTTGGGAGTTGCGCGACCACGGCGGTCCGATAGTCGAGCAATTGCTCGAATACAAGCGCCTCTCGCGCTTGTACACCGCGAACGGGTGGGCCTGGCTCGAGACGTGGGTCTCGGGTGGTCGCTTTCGCCCAGATTACGTCCCAGGTGGCGTGGTTTCTGGGAGGTGGGCCACAAGTGGTGGCGGCGCGTTGCAGATCCCCGCGGCGGTGCGGGGTGCGGCGGTCGCGGACCCGGGCTGGAAGCTCGTGGTGGCCGACGCGGCGCAGCTCGAACCGCGCGTCCTGGCGGCGATGTCAGGCGACCAGGCGATGGCCCGCGCCGGCCGCCACGCGGACCTCTACCAGGGCTTCGTCGACGCGGGCGTGGTCGCGGACCGCAAACAGGCCAAGGTCGCGATGCTGGGCGCGATGTACGGCGCCACGACGGGCGACTCTGCGGCGCTCATGCCCAGGCTGGAGCGGGCGTTCCCGCGGGCCATCGCGATGGTCGAGGCCGCGGCACGCGCGGGGGAGCGCGGCGAGGTGGTGACGACGTGGCTCGGCCGCTCGTCACCACTCCCCTCGCAGCGGTGGCAGGACCTGGTCGCGGCCGCGTCGGTCGAGGGTGCGGGCCCGGAGGACGCGCGCGCGGCGCGGTCGGCGCGACGCGACTGGGGCCGCTTCACCAGGAACTTCATCGTCCAGGGAACCGCGGCGGAGTGGGCCCTGTGCTGGATGGCCGCCCTACGCCGCCGCCTCCTGACGATCCCGGGCCGCCCCCACCTGGTCTTCTTCCTCCACGACGAGCTTCTGGTGCACTCTCCAGGCGGGGTCGCCGAGGACGCCGCTCAGGCACTGCGTGACTCGGCTGTGGAGGCCGGCCGCTTGCTGTTTGGTCCGACCCGGGTCGAATTCGCGTTGTCGGTCCACATTGGCGAGACCTATGCCGACGCAAAGCGCCACATGTGAACTTGAACCCCAGCGACCCAGTGCGGTAGGAGGTGGGCCAGCGTCAGAACGGCGGCTCGTCGACAAAGGGGTTTGTGCCGGGTGACGGAGGCGTCGCCCACGGATCACTGCTCACAGGCTCGGCGGGCGGGCTCCACTTCTCCCGCATTTCTGTGGCCCATTGGTCTTGGTTCGCGCTCGTCCGCTCGTTCCAAAGCGCGTCCAGCTCCCACTCCTCCAATGCGTCGAGGTTGCGCTCGACCGTTTCTCGGAGCACCTTGAGGTCTTCGCGTACATTCTGAGGAATGCTCGGTCGAGGCATTACTCTGTGCCGCAACTCGTCGAGCGTCGCTCTCATCTGAGCGAGTTCCGCGGCGACGGGGTTCTCCGGCGCCAGTTCGTCAATGGAACGGTTCGCAGCGAGGTCGCGGAGTGGCGAGGGTGGAGTGTAGCCCTCGGCAAGCACGATCTTGAGGCTCTCGCGTAGCGATTGCTTCGCCTGCTCTCCTTGCACGTACGTCAAGCCGGCCTCCCCCCACATCCCGAGTTCAATGACGCGTTCGTCCTTAGTGTCGAAGGGTAGGTCGGTCACCGCCTCTGCAACGCTTATGAGAGGCTTCGCAAATGCATGCACGATGCCCAGTTCGTAGAAGACGTTTGGGTTCCGACCGGTGAGGTCGGCGATGATCAGGCGACTGTTAATGAGTTCGGAGAGCATCTTGGCCGTGATTCCGCCCGGGGAAGGGTCGAGGTCGGCCCGGTACGGCGTGATGCCGAACTCGGTGAGCGCGGGCGTAACGATGTAGTTGTAGATGTCGTCAGCACGACGACGTTCGATGCTGTCCTTCTCGCCCACTTGCATCACGACGAACGCTTTGTCCTGCGTCATTTTCTCCCCCAGCCTGGTATGGCGGCACGGCGATACCCTAGCGACCGCAGCGCGTCGCCGATGAAGAGATGCGACACGAAATCGCCGTCGCTGCGCGCCGGGCCATCGACGGGTGGTTGGCAGGATGAGCATGTGCACTCCACAGGAAGAGTCCCCCAGCGTTCCCCCTACGCCCGCGCAGCCGCCCCGGCCCTCGCTGCACTCGGCGTCCTCGTCTGGCTCATCGGGCTGATGGGGATCATCGACCTCACGGTTCCCCTGGTCCCGCTCGAGGACTTCTACAACGCGTACCTCATCGAGACGAGCTGGGGGCTCCTCTACACGGTCCTGCTCGGCGTCCCGACAGTCGTCCTCGCGTTCCGCCCGCAGCACGACGCCGCCGCGCAGCAGATCCTCGTCACCGCGGTCGCCCTGGCGCTCGGTGCGGCCGCGGCGCCGGAGCTCGGACACCTCGTCCCGGCCGCCCTCGCCGTCGGGCTCGTCGCCGCTGTGCGCGCGCTCCACGGCTCGCCCGCCCTCCCGCCCAGCCCGCAGCGGAAGCTCACGCGCCGAGACGCGCCGGTCGCCGTCGTCGTGCTCGCCGGGCTCCTACCGGCGATTGCCATCGCCAGCCAGGCCGTGAACGCCTTCCGCGACCCCACCGTGTCCTCCGACGTCACGCAGAACCTCGACCACTGGCCCGCGCACGCCGCGTTCGCCCTGGCCACGCTCCTGGTCGCAGCGCTGGCCATGCTCCGGACGCGCGGCGCGTGGCTCCCGGCGTCGAGCGCCGCGCTCTCGGCGGGCTGGTTCGGGGCGACGTCCATCGCGTTCCCCGACCACAACGGCAGCCTCGGCACGACGGGCGGCTGGCTCGCCATCGCCTGGGGCGTCGCGCTGATGGTGACGGTGCTCGCGCGTCGGACGGCGACGGCGCCGGTCCCCACACCGCTCGCCGGTGGCGCTGCGCCGCAGTCCGAGCCGCAACCCGAGCCCGGCCCGGCGCAGGACTGACGGCTCGCCGCGCTACGGCGCGGTCGCCACCGGCCCGCCACCGGCGAGGCACCGCCCGATGTCCCAGACGTGGTGGTGCGCGTCGTGGGCGTTGTTGCGGGCGACGTCGGCCGCTGCCTGCGCGCCTCGCGTCGCGTGGGTCAGCACCAGCCCCCGCGCGAGCGCCAGCTCCATCACCGCCACCCAGTCCTCGGCCGCCCGCCGCAGCGACCACAGCGCGGCCGCCAGGCGTACCTGCTCGTACCGCCTCGCCCGCGCGAGCTCGTCGGGGTCGTAGCCGCCGACGACGCCGTCGTCGCCCGCCAGGCGACCGGCCACCCGCTCGGCCCACAGCCGCAGGTTGTCCCCGACGTGGCAGACGTACTCGCCGGAGGACCAGGCCAGACCCGCGCCCCGCTCCTGGCCGGTCCGCCCTGCCATGAGGGCCTCGATCACGCCCGGCAGCCCGCGCACGTACGCGAGGGCGTCGGCAGGCTCTGTCTCCCATGACCAGCCGCAGGCGCGGCACGGCTGTCCGTACAGGTCGGCGCCCCAGGCTTCCACGGACCGCCATCGTAGGCTCGCGGCTCAGCCGACCGGCCGCCGTCCGACCGCCAGCAGGTGCGGGCTCAGCCCGAGCACGCTCGGCTCGCTCTCCACGGCGCGCGCGGACCACAGGAGCGTCTCCCGGCCGGCGTCGTCGTCCATCCGCGGCCCGAGGTGGCGCATCCAGCCCGCGATGCCCTCCACGCCGAGCACCTCGACGCCCTCCAGCCCGGCGGCCGCCGCCTCCGCCGCGAGCTCGTCCGGCCGCTGGAAGTACGCCGTCGTGAACCAGCGCGGGTCGCGCTCCGGGTTCTCGTGCCGGCCCGTGGCCAGGTCCGCCTCCACGATCGACCGGAACTCCGGGTCGAACAGCGACCCCCAGGCGAGCCCGTCGAACACCGAGGCGAACCGCGAGATCGCCATCCCGATCACCGCTCCGCCCGGCCGCACCGCGCGCACCGTCTCCCGCCAGGCCGCCGCGCGGTCCGGCGCCTCCTGCAGGTGGTACAGCGGCCCCAGCAGCAGCACGACGTCGTAGCTCGCGTCCGCGACCGGCAGCGCCCGCGCGTCGGCCACCTCCGCGGAGAAGCCCGCCGCCCCGCCCAGGCGCTCGCGGGCGCGCGCGACGTGCGAGGGGAGCAGGTCGACCAGGTGCACCTCGTGCCCGTCGGCGAGCAGCCACTCGGCGTGCACGCCGGTCGCGCCGCCGACGTCGAGCACCCGCGCGGGCGCGGCCGGCAGCGACCGCCGCACGATCTCGCGCACCCGTTCGAGCTCCAGCCGCCCGATGCCGGAGCGCAGCCGCGCGTCCTCGTCGATCTGCGCCTCGTAGTGGTGGCCGATCTGGCCGCGAAGGTCCGTCATCTCGGCAGGCTAGGCGCGGCGCCGCGGCCGGTCACGGGCTTGTGCGGGTCCCGCCGGAGAGTTCGCGTCGCCGTGCGTGACGAACTCTCCGAAGGCGGGCTCGAGGGTGCGCGTCGCGTGCCGATTCCGCCCTCTGGCGGTGCGAGGGCCGCCACACTGGGCCCAGCGCGGTGATGCTCCGCGCCGGGTGCAGGGGGAGGCGCGGATGGGCGGACGACGTCGTCGGACGGGCAGCGCGGTGGTGCTCGCCGCCGCGGGTGCGCTCGTAGGGATGCTCGCGGCATGCGGCGGCGACTCAGGGCCGCTCACGGTGAGCGGAGCGCCGGAGGAGCTCTGCGTCGTGGCGCGGCCGGACGGCTCCGCGACCCTCGTGCTCGAGGGCCTCGACAACGCGCTCGACCGGCCCGTCCAGGTGATCCGGGTGGATCTCGAGGCGGGCATGAACCTCGAGGTCGAGCCCGCCCCGGACGGCTGGCTCGTGGATCCGTCGCAGCGCACGCTCGAGGTGCCGGTGCGCACCGCGGGGCCGAGCACCGAGGGCACCGCGCGCGGCGCGACCCTCGTCTACACGGACGGCACCGAGCCGACGACGACCACCAGCCACGTCGGCACCGACATCCGCGTGCTCCCCTCCGGCGGCGACTGCGCGACGTCGGGCAGCTGACGCGCGCCCACCGCTAGCCTGACCGCAGCCGAAGGGAGGCGCCGATGCTCGCCGCACTCACCGGCGCGGGACTGTCCGCGGCCGCCGGGCTCAACGCGTTCATCCCGTTCGTGCTGGTCGGGATGCTCGACCGGTTCACGAACCTGCTCGACCTGCCGCCGAGCCTCGACTGGATCTCGTCCTGGTGGGCCATCGGCGTCGGCATGGCGCTGCTCGTCGCGGACGTCGTCTTCGACAAGGTGCCCGGCGTCGACCACGTCTCCGACGTGCTGCAGACCGCCGTGCGCCCGCTCATGGGCGGGGTGATGTTCGCGGCGGCGTCGGGCGCGCAGCAGATCGAGCAGTCCGACTGGTGGCGCGACAACCCCTGGGTGGGCGCCGCCATCGGCGTCGCGCTCGCGGGGACCGTGCACGCGGGCAAGGCCCTGAGCCGCCCGATCGTCAATGCGGGCACCTTCGGCCTGGGGACGCCGTTCGTCTCCGCCGCCGAGGACGTCACGTCCGCGACCGTGACCATCCTCGCGATCCTGGTCCCGGTGCTGGTGGTGCTGGTCCTCATCGCCATCGGCTTCGCGCTGTGGCGCATCCTGCGCTTCCGCCGCCGTCGCGCCGCCCGGCGCGCGGGCCTGCCGCCCGGCAGCGGGGAAGGCCTCGCACCGCCAGGCGACGCACAGCCTTCTCACCCCTGACGCCGCGGCGCCCGGCGCGCCGTCTCCCGGCACGGTGAAGGTTTCCTACCGGATATCGGTAGGAACCCTTCGGCGGACGCGGCGTCGTCGCTCGCGCTCAGAGGCGCGCCGTGGCGCGGGCGTGGGCGAGGCCCAGCGCGCCCACGGTCGCGGCGCG
>AXCX01000414.1 GCA_000767215.1 Actinotalea fermentans ATCC 43279 = JCM 9966 = DSM 3133 | reverse complement strand
CTCGAACGCGCTGACGTCGTCCCGCTCGCACAGGCCCGCGAGGTCGACGACCGCGCCCGTCCCGTACCGCAGGCACGCCTCCGCGAGCGCGACGGCCAGGCCGCCCTCGGCGAGGTCGTGCCCGGCGTCGACGAGCCCGTCGCGCGCGGCGCCCACGAGCACGGCCGCGAGCGCGCGCTCGGCGGCCAGGTCGACCGCCGGCGGCAGCCCGCCCAGGTGACCGTGCACGACGTCGGCCCACGCCGAGCCGTCCAGCTCACCGCGCGTCGTGCCCAGCAGGTAGATCGCCTGGCCCGGCGCCCGCCAGCCCGAGGGGACCACGCGGGCGACGTCGTCCAGCACGCCCAGGACGCCGGCGACCGGGGTCGGGTGGATCGACGAGTCGATCTGACCGGGCTCGCCCGTGCCGTTGTAGAGCGAGACGTTGCCGCCGGTCACGGGCACGCCGAGCTCGAGGCAGGCGTCGGCCAGGCCGGTGATGGACTGGACGAGCTGCCACATCGCGTCGGGGTCCTCGGGCGAGCCGAAGTTGAGGCAGTCGGTCACGGCACGCGGCCGGGCGCCCACGGTGGCGACGTTGCGGTAGGCCTCCGAGAGGGCCAGCTGCGCGCCCGCGTACGGGTCGAGCTTGGCGTACCGGCCGTTGCCGTCGGTGGCGAGCGCGACGCCGAGGCCCGTGCTCTCGTCCACGCGGATCACGCCGGCGTCGTCGGGCTGGGCCAGCGCCGTGTTGCCCTGCACGAACCGGTCGTACTGGTCGGTGACCCACGCCTTGCTCGCGAGGTTCGGCGAGGCGAGCAGGCGGAGCAGGGTGTCGCGCAGCTCGTCGCCGGTCTGGGGACGGGCGAACCGCGCGGCACCGGCGGGGCCGGAGATCGTGTCCGCCTGGAGCGCGTCCTGCCAGGCCGGGCGCGCGTACGGGCGGTCGTAGACCGGGCCGTCGTGCGCCACGGTGCGCGGCTCGACGTCGACGATGCGGTGGCCGAAGTGGTCGATCGTCAGGCGACCGGTGTCCGTGACCTCGCCGATGACGGCCGTCTCGACGTCCCACTTGCCGGTGATCGCGAGGAACCGGTCGAGGTTCGCGGGCGTGACGACCGCCATCATCCGCTCCTGCGACTCCGACATGAGGATCTCGCCGGCGGTGAGCGTGGGGTCGCGCAGCAGCACCTTCTCGAGGTCGACGTGCATGCCGCCCTCGCCGTTGCTGGCGAGCTCGGAGGTCGCGCACGAGATGCCGGCCGCGCCCAGGTCCTGGATGCCTTCGACGACGCCGGCGCCGAAGAGCTCCAGGCAGCACTCGATGAGCACCTTCTCCATGAACGGGTCGCCCACCTGGACCGACGGGCGCTTGGAGGGCACGCCGTCGACGAACGTCTCGCTGGCCAGGATCGACGCGCCGCCGATGCCGTCGCCGCCGGTCCGCGCGCCGAACAGGACCACCAGGTTCCCGACGCCGGAGGCGTTGGCGAGGTGGACGTCGTCGTGCCGCAGGACGCCCAGGCACAGCGCGTTGACCAGCGGGTTGCCCTGGTAGGACGGGTCGAAGACGACCTCGCCGCCGATGTTCGGCAGGCCCAGGCAGTTGCCGTACCCGCCGACGCCGGCCACCACGCCGTGCACGACGCGCGCGGTGTCCGGGTGGTCGATCGCGCCGAACCGCAGCGCGTCCATGACGGCCACGGGGCGGGCGCCCATCGACATGATGTCGCGCACGATGCCGCCGACGCCGGTCGCGGCGCCCTGGTAGGGCTCGACGAAGCTCGGGTGGTTGTGCGACTCGATCTTGAAGGTCACCGCCCAGCCGTCGCCGATGTCGACGACGCCCGCGTTCTCGCCCATGCCGACCATCAGGTGCTCGCGCATCTGCTCGGTCGTCTTGTCGCCGAACTGGCGCAGGTGGATCTTCGAGGACTTGTACGAGCAGTGCTCGGACCACATGACCGAGTACATGGCGAGCTCGGCGGCCGTCGGGCGGCGGCCGAGGAGGTCGACGATGCGCTGGTACTCGTCGTCCTTGAGGCCGAGCTCGCGGTACGGGAGCGCCTGGTCGGGGGTCGCCGCCGCGTGCTCCACCGTGTCGGGCGCGTGGCCGCCGCCGGCGACCGGTCCGCTGTCCGCCGCGGGGGTGCGGGTCTCGTCGGGGTTCATGGTCTCGGTCATGTCGTCCCTACCGGCCGCGCCTGGGTGTGTGACGCGGCACAGGCTACCGGCGGTCGCGGGAGGGTGAGGACGCGTCTCAGCCACCTCGCCCGACCGCGCACCGCCCGTCTTCTCCCGGTTCGCCGGGATCGGCTACCGTCGGGCGGGTGAGCCTCGCCACGACGCTCGGCCAGTCCCGGTTCCACGGCTCCGACCAGCCGACCGAGGAGATCCGGCTGACCCGGCGCACCCTGCGACCGGCGCCGCCCGGCTGGTCCGGCTGGTCCCCGCGCACGCAGCTCGCCCTCGCCGGCCTCGGCCTGCTCACCGCCGTCCTGGGCACGGTCCTCGTGGTGCAGGTGGTCTCGGCGCAGGACCTGCGCGCCGACGGGCGGGCGGACGGCGCGGCGCTGACGACCGCGCTCGAAGCGGCACGCGCCGACGTCGCCGCCCTCG
>AXCX01000413.1 GCA_000767215.1 Actinotalea fermentans ATCC 43279 = JCM 9966 = DSM 3133 | reverse complement strand
CCCCATCGGGGACAGCCGGCGCCTCGTCGGGGACGTCGGGGCTGTCGGGGACGGCGGGGCTGTCGGGGACGGCGTCAGGCGCGACCCCACGACCAGCACCGGCGGACACCACGCGGCCAGCCTAGGCGTCGTCGCCGGTGGCGACGGGCGAGACGTCGTCGGGGCGGACGGGGGCCGCGCGGGCGGCGTCCGGGCCGCCGGGGATTTTCCACGGTAAGTGTCGGTTTCCGGGCGTACCGTGTGCCGGTGAGTGACCCCCCCACCAGCACCACCGCGCCCGCCACGCCCGCGCCCACGCCCGCCACCTCGGCAGCGGCCGCGCCTCCCGACGAGGGCCCCGCCTCCTTCACGATGAGCCATCGGCAGATCCTCACGATCCTGCTCGGCCTGATGATGGGGATGTTCCTCGCGGCCCTCGACCAGACGATCGTCGCGACCGCCATCAAGACCATCGGCGACGACCTCAACGGCCTCTCGCTGCAGGCCTGGGTCACGACGGCGTACCTGATCACCTCGACGATCTCGACGCCGCTCTACGGCAAGCTCTCCGACATCTACGGCCGCAAGCCGCTGTACCTCATCTCGATCGGGCTGTTCCTGGCCGGCTCGCTGCTGTGCGGCACCGCCACGTCGATGTACCAGCTCGCCGGGTACCGGGCCATCCAGGGCCTCGGCGGCGGCGGCCTCATGTCGCTCGCCATCACGATCCTCGGCGACATGCTCAGCCCCCGGGAGCGCGCCAAGTACCAGGCGTACATCCTCGCCGTGTTCGGCGTCTCCTCCGTGCTCGGCCCGATCATCGGCGGCTTCTTCGCCGACGCCGCGACGTTCCTCGGGATCACCGGCTGGCGCTGGATCTTCCTGGTCAACGTGCCGCTCGGGGTGGCCGGCGTCGTCGTCATCTGGCGGGTGCTGCACCTACCGCCGCTGCGCCGCGTGACGCACCGGATCGACTGGCCTGGCGCGCTGCTGCTGGCCGCCGGGCTGGTCCCGCTGCTGCTGGTCGCCGAGCAGGGCCGCGAGTGGGGCTGGGCCTCGCCCGTCGCGCTGACCTGCTACGGCGTGGGCGTCGTCGGGCTGGCGCTGTTCGTCCTCGCGGAGTCGCGCGCCGGCGACGACGCCCTGCTGCCCCTGCGGCTGTTCCGGAACCGCACGTTCGGCATGGGCGCCATCGTGAACACGGTCATCGGCATGGGCATGTTCGGCGCGCTCGCCGGCCTGCCGCTGTTCCTGCAGATCTCCAAGGGCATGAGCCCGACGGCGGCCGGCCTCGCCCTGCTGCCGCTCACGCTCGGGATCATGGTCACGTCGGTGGTATCCGGCCAGACGATCGGCCGCACCGGGCACTACCGGACCTTCCCCATCCTGGGCACGGCGTTCCTGGTCGTCGGCGCCTTCCTGCTCTCGCGCGTGCACGCCGACATGACGCTGCTCGACGTCGGATGGCGGTCGGCGGTCTTCGGCGCCGGGCTCGGCTTCTGCTTCCAGCCGCTCGTGCTCGCGGTGCAGAACGCCGTGCCGCCGCGGGACATGGGCGTGGCGACGTCGTCGTCGCTGTTCTTCCGGCAGATGGGCGGGACGCTCGGGACCGCGGTGTTCCTGTCGATCCTGTTCTCGACCGTCGGGGACAAGATCGGCGCCGCGTTCCAGGCCGCTTCCGGGACGCCGGCGTTCCAGGCCGCGCTGGCCGACGAGTCCGTGACGAGCGACCCCGCGAACGCGCCGGTCATCGCGATGCTCCAGGGCGGCGGGGACGCGGGCGGCGGTGCGGTGCCGTCCCTGAACGACTCGTCGTTCATCAACCACCTGGACCCGCGGCTCGCGGCGCCCTTCCTCGAGGGCTTCGCGCAGAGCATCGGGCTGGTCATGCTCGTGGCGGCGTGCGTGCTGGTGGTCGCGTTCGCGCTCTCGTTCACGCTGCCGCAGCTCGCGTTGCGCCAGGTCAGCGGCATCCAGAGCCGCCTCGACGAGGACGCCGCGGGCGCGCCGGGTGCGGAGGGCCGGGAGGACGTGGCGGCGACGTCGCAGACGGCCTCGGCGGTCGCGGCG
>AXCX01000412.1 GCA_000767215.1 Actinotalea fermentans ATCC 43279 = JCM 9966 = DSM 3133 | reverse complement strand
TGTGACGCCGGAGCGGTGAAGCCTTCGCATCACCAGGTGATGCAAAGGCTTCACGGCCACTCGGCCCAGGCGCCCGCGTCAGCCCCAGACCAGGGCCTGGGCCGGCTCCTGGAGGACCGCCGCGACATCGGCGAGCAGGCGTGAGCCCAGCCCGCCGTCGACCAGGCGGTGGTCGAAGGACAGCGCGAGCTGCGTGACGTAGCGCTTCTTGATCCGGCCCTTGTGCACCCACGGCTGCTCGCGGATCGCGCCGAACGCGAGGATCGCGGACTCACCGGGGTTGAGGATCGGCGTCCCGGTGTCGATGCCGAACACCCCGACGTTGGTGATCGTGATGGTCCCGTCGGACATCTCCGCCGGCGACGTCGTGCCCGCGCGCGCCTTGGCGGTGAGCTCGGCGATGCCGGTCGCGAGCTCGTGCAGCGACAGCCGGTGCGCGTCCTTGATGTTCGGCACGATGAGCCCGCGCGGCGTCTGGGCCGCGATCCCCAGGTTCACGTAGTGCTTGTAGACGATCTCCTGGTCCTCGTCGATCCACGACGCGTTGACCTCGGGGTGCCGCCGCACGGCCAGGAGCAGCGCCTTCGCGGCGATGAGCAGCGGCGTCACGCGCACGTCGGCGAACTCGCGGTCCGCGCGCAGGCGCTCGACCAGACGCATCGTCTTCGTCACGTCGACCGTGTGGAACACCGACACGTGCGGCGCCGTGAACGCCGACGCCACCATCGCCTCGGCCGTGCGCTTGCGCACCGACCGCACGGGGACGTGCGTCGAGCGCCCGTCGGGCGACACCGTGCCGGAGGCGAGCCACGGCTGGTCGTCGTTCGCGTACGTGGCCAGCACCTTCGGCTCGTTCTCCTTCGCGCGCGCCAGGACGTCCTCGCGGGTCACGATGCCGCCCGGCCCGGTCGGGTTGACCGTGCTGAGGTCCACGCCGAGGTCCTTCGCGAGCTTGCGCACCGGCGGCTTCGCGAGCACGGGATGCTCGCCGTCGCCGCCCACGCCCGACGGCGCGGCGGAGCCGGCCTGTGCAGCGGTTGCCTCAGCGGTGCCGCCCTGCCCAGCAGGCCCCGGCGGCGACGGCGGGCTCGCGAGCTCGGCCGCCGCC
>AXCX01000411.1 GCA_000767215.1 Actinotalea fermentans ATCC 43279 = JCM 9966 = DSM 3133 | reverse complement strand
GCCCACGCCGATCCCTGCGCCGGTCCCGGCGCCGGAGGACGCGCCGGCGCCGGAGTACCGCTCCCGCCGCGACGTCCCCGAGGCGCCGGCCAAGCCGGGCGCGTGGCGGCACGTCCTCGCCGCCCTGCTCGGCGTGCTGGTGACGCCCGTCGGGCTGCTGCTGGTCGGGGTGGGCATCGCGCGCCTCGCGGACATCGCCGGCACCGACGACATGGGCACGGACGCGCTCGGCGTCGGGCTCCTCGTTGGGGGCCTCGTGCTGCTCGCGGCCGTCGCGGTGCTCGGCATCTGGAGCCCGGCCCTGCCGATCACCGGCGGCGCGCTCTGGGGCGTCGGGCTGGGCATCGCGTACCTGGCCGTCCCCGACGCCATGGAGGACCTCGTCGCGTCGATCACCGGCGACGTGCCCGCGCCCGCGGACCAGCTCGCGCAGACGGCGATGAGCGGCTACCTCGTCGTCGTGGGCACCCTGCTGCTCGCCGGCGGCATCGCGACGGCGGTCGCGCGGCGTCGCGGCCGGCGCTGGGCCGAGCAGGTCGCGGCCGCCGAACGCATCCGCGCACCGCGCTGAGCGGGCTCCCCCGACCGACGCGGACGGCGTCCGGCCGGCGTCCCACGGCCGCGCCTCCGACAGGACTTAGGTCCCAGGCCCGGCTATAGTCCGCAGCACGCACCGGTCCGGTGAGACCCCCCTGCTGCCGGACGTTCCGCATCGACGACGCTGCCGGAGGCACCTGTGACGACCGAGACGCCAGGGACGAGCACCCCGCTGGAGAACCTGCTGGCCGAGGAGCGGCGCTTCCCGCCCGCCCCGGAGTTCGCGGAGCAGGCCAACGCGCGGCACGAGCTCTACGCCTGGGCCGCCTCGGACCGCCTCGGCTTCTGGGCCGAGCAGGCCCGCGCCCTGGTCAGCTGGGACACGCCGTTCACGCAGGTCCTCGACTGGTCGGACGCCCCCGTCGCCAAGTGGTTCCACGACGGCACCCTGAACGCCTGCTACAACGCGGTGGACCGGCACGTCGAGGCCGGCCACGGCGACCGCGTCGCCTTCCACTTCGAGGGCGAGCCCGGCGACGAGCGCACGCTCACCTACGCCGACGTCCTGCGCGAGGTCTCCCGCGCCGCCAACGCGCTCGAGGCGCTCGGCGTGGGCAAGGGCGACCGCGTCGCGATCTACCTGCCGATGATCCCCGAGGCGGTCATCGCGATGCTCGCCTGCGCGCGCATCGGCGCGGTGCACTCGGTGGTCTTCGGCGGCTTCTCCGCCGAGGCGCTGCGCTCGCGCATCGAGGACGCCTCCGCGGTGCTGGTCATCACGGCCGACGGCGGCCACCGGCGCGGCAACCCGTCGGCGCTCAAGCCGGCCGTCGACGCCTCGCTCGAGGGCGGGACCACGGTCCGCAACGTGCTCGTCGTCCGCCGCACCGGGCAGGAGGTCGCCTGGACGCAGGGCCGCGACCTCTGGTGGCACGAGGCGCTCGAGGCCGCGTCCGACCAGCACACGCCGGTGCCCGTCGAGGCCGAGCACCCGCTGTTCATCCTCTACACGTCCGGGACCACCGGGAAGCCGAAGGGCATCTTCCACACCACGGGCGGCTACCTCGTCCAGACCGCCTACACGCACCTGAACGTCTTCGACCTCAAGCCCGAGACGGACGTCTACTGGTGCACCGCCGACGTCGGCTGGGTCACCGGCCACAGCTACATCGTCTACGGCCCGATGACGAACGGCGCCACCCAGGTGATGTACGAGGGCACGCCCGACACCCCGCACAAGGGCCGCTGGTGGGAGCTCGCCGCCAAGCACGGCGTGACCATCCTCTACACGGCGCCGACGGCGATCCGCACCTTCATGAAGTGGGGCGCCGACATCCCCGCCCAGCACGACCTGAGCGCGCTGCGCCTGCTCGGCAGCGTGGGCGAGCCGATCAACCCCGAGGCGTGGGTCTGGTACCGCCGCACCATCGGCGGCGACCGGACGCCCGTCGTCGACACGTGGTGGCAGACCGAGACCGGCGCCATCATGATCTCCCCGCTGCCCGGCGTGACGGCAGCCAAGCCCGGCTCGGCGATGACGCCGCTGCCCGGCATCGCGGCGGACGTCGTCGACGAGATGGGCGAGCCCGTGCCCAACGGCTCCGGCGGCTACCTCGTCCTCACCGAGCCCTGGCCGGCGATGCTGCGCGGCATCTGGGGCGACCACGAGCGGTTCGTCGAGACGTACTGGTCGCGGTTCGACAGGCAGTACTTCGCGGGCGACGGCGCCAAGAAGGACGACGACGGCGACATCTGGCTGCTCGGCCGCGTGGACGACGTCATGAACGTCTCGGGCCACCGCCTGTCCACGACCGAGATCGAGTCGGCGCTCGTGTCGCACCCGATGGTGGCCGAGGCCGCCGTCGTCGGCGCGAGCGACGAGACCACCGGCCAGGCCGTGGTCGCGTTCGTCATCCTGCGCCAGGAGTACCTCTCGCAGGTCGACGAGCCGGGCGAGGGCGCCGACGTCGCCGCGACCCTGCGCGCGCACGTGACCAGCCAGATCGGCCCGATCGCCAAGCCGCGGACGATCCTCGTGGTGCAGGAGCTGCCCAAGACGCGCTCGGGCAAGATCATGCGCCGCCTCCTGCGCGACGTCGCCGAGCACCGCCCGGTGGGCGACGTGACGACGCTCGCGGACTCCTCGGTGATGGCGCTGATCTCGGCGGGCCTCGACAAGCCGGCCGCGGGCTCCGACGAGGGCTGACGCGAGCACCCACCGCCGCTCCTGGTACTGAGGTGGCCCGTGGGACTGGTGTGACCCACCCCGTCACCCCCGCACCCCACCCCCGTACCCCACTCCCGAACACGCACCGCCGCTCTTGGTACGGATGCGACGCGTGAGGCCCGTGCGACACCACACCAGCCGCACCGGTTACTCCTGCCACAAGAGCGGCGGTGGGTGCACGGGCGTCAGCCGCCCGACGCGCGGGCAACGGGTAGCCCGGCACGACCACGGGCACGCGTCAGCTGCCCGGCGCGCGGGCGGCTCAGTAGCGGTAGACCGTCTCCGCGCGCGGCACGCCCCGGGGGCCGTAGGGCGCCTTCTCCAGCCACGTGGAGGCGGCCTCGTCCTGCGGCGCCCGCTCGGCGGCGGCGCGCACCTCGGCGGCGCGCTCCGGCGTC
>AXCX01000410.1 GCA_000767215.1 Actinotalea fermentans ATCC 43279 = JCM 9966 = DSM 3133 | reverse complement strand
CGCGCCGCCGCCCAGGCCTGAGGCCGGCCGCCGTGGGCGCACCGGAGGGCTTCGCGTTCACGGCGCACGGCGACGAGGTGCGCATCACCCACCGCGGCCGGCCCGCGACCACGTTGCGCGGCCGAGCGGCCGCGGACTTCCTCGACGACGTGACGCGCGTCGACGCCCAACGGCTGATGGCGCGCGTCACGGGCAACTACCGCCGCGGCAACGAGCGCACGGCCCGCGCGCACCCCCGGAACGCGGGCCCGACGCGCGGCTGACCTCGCCGGGCAGCAGCGCTTCGGCGAGTTGGGACCGCCATGCGGGCGGAAGTCTCCGGGGCGGGGCAGATGGCAGGAGCGAGTGAACCCGACGTCCAGCATGCCCGCACAGAAGATGTGTTTGAATGAACACGTGGAGAGTTCCGAAAGGGCCGAGGTGATCCTCGGCGAGCTCGCCCTCAGCGGGCGCGTCGCCGTCGCCGATCTCGCGGAGCGGCTCGGCGCATCCGAGATGACGATCCGCCGCGACCTCGAGGCGCTCGAGGCCCAGGACTGCCTGCGCCGGGTGCGCGGCGGAGCCGTCGCCGTCGCCGGCCGAGGTGCGGCCCTGCCGTTCGCGACGCGTCGCCGGCTGGGCTGGGAGACCAAGCAGCGGCTCGCCGCGCGCGTCGCCGCCCTGGTCGGGGACCGGGAGACGCTCGTCCTCGACAACGGCACCACGTGCCTGGCCGTCGCGGAACGCCTCGCGGGCCGGCCCCTCACGGTCGTCCCGCTGTCGCTGCACGCGGCCACCGTGCTCGGCGAGCGGACCGGTGTCCGGCTGATCCTGCCGGGCGGCGAGGTGGAGCCCGTCGAGCTCGCGTTCCGCGGCAGCCGCGCGGTGGAGTCGGTCCGGGCGCTGCACGTCGACGTCGCCGTGATCAGCGGGTGCGCCGCCGACCCCGCCCACGGCATCACCTCCACCACGCTCGACGACGCCGACCTCAAGCGCGCCGCCATCGCCGCCGCCGGCCGCACCGTGCTGGTCGTCGAGGGCGACAAGCTCGCCCGCACAGCCACGTTCCCCGTCGCGCCCGTCACGGACGTCGACACGCTCGTCACCACCCACGACGCCGACCCGGCCGCCCTGGCCGCCTACCGGGAAGGGGGCGTCGATGTCGTCCTCGTCTGAGCCCACCCCGACGACTGAGCCCACCCCGACGACGCCGGGCCGCGCCCTCGGCGAGCCCGGCAGCGTGCGCCGCGCCGTCGTCGGCGTGCTCGCCGCCTTCGCGCTCAACGGCGCCTACGTGGGCGCGTACGGCGCGTCGATGCCCGGGCTGCGCGACCGCTTCGACACCGACGCGCGGGGGCTGGCGATCCTGCTGGTCGCGGCCGGGCTGGCGGCGGTCACCACCATGCAGCTCGGCGGGCGCTGGGCCGACCGCGTGGGTGCCCGCGTGCCGACCGTCGCCGGCGCGCCCGTGATGGCGGTCGGGCTCGCCGTGCTCGCGTTCGCGCCGAGCATCCCGGTCGCCGTCGTGGGCGCGATCGTCTTCGGGCTCGGCAACGGGTGCATGGACGTGTCGATGAACACGCTCGCGGTGCACGTCGAGCGGCGCCGCGGGCGGCCCGTGATGAGCCGGTTCCACGCCTTCTTCTCGATCGGGTCGGCGCTCGGCGCGGGCCTGTCGTGGCTGGTCGGGCGGTTGTCGGTCGACGCCGACGCCCACCTGCAGATCACCCTGGTCGCCGTCGCCGCCCTCGGCCTCGTCGGCCTTGCCGTGATGTGGCCGAGCGTGCCGCAGAGCGAGCCGACGCCGCACCACGCCGACGCCCCGCGCGCCCCGCTGCCGCGCGCCACCTGGCTGCTCGGCGCGATGGCGGTGTGCTTCGGCCTGACGGAGGGCACGGGCTTCGACTGGTCGTCGGTGCACGTGACCGACGTCGCCGAGGTCACGCCGTCCACCGGCTCGCTGGGCCTGGTGTTCGTGAGCGTGTTCATGGTCGCGATCCGCCTGGTCGGCGACCACGCGGTCGAGCGCTTCGGGCACAAGGCCGTGGTCTCCACGGGCGCCGCGACGGCCGTCGTCGGCTACGTGGTGACGATCGTCGGCACGTCGCTGCCGGTGCTGCTGGCGGGCTGGGCGCTGGTGGGCCTCGGCGTCGGGATGATCGCGCCGCAGATCTACGGGACCGCCGGGAACCTCGGCGGCGGACGCGTGATGGGCGTCGTCGTCGGGTTCGGGTACGCGGCCTTCCTGACCGGGCCGGCGCTCATCGGCGCCGTCGCCGACGAGGTGGGCATCGCGCGCGCGATGGTCGTGCCGCTCGCGACCGGGCTCTGTCTGGTGGTGATGGCGCGCTGGATGCCGCGGGCGCACCCCCGAACGCCGGACATGGCACCCCCGCCGGAAGCATGATCGTCATGTGCCCGACCTCGACTTCGACCAGCTCCAGCGGACCTTCAAGCGCCTGAACCCGCAGGTGCTGCGCCTGTGGCGCTGGCACCTCGGCTGGACGATGAGCGTCGTCCCGCCGCTGACCGGCAAGACCATGGTGCTGGGGAACGTCGGGCGGAAGTCCGGGCAGCGGCGGCACACGCCGCTGAACTACGCGGTGCTCGAGGGCGACGTCTGGTGCACGACGCACGAGCGCGCGCAGTGGCTGCGCAACATCGCGGCCGACCCGGACGTGACCGTGTGGCTGCCGCTGCGCCGCCCCCGCCGCGGCCGGGCTGAGATCCTCCCCGCCGACGAGGCCCACGTCGACCGCCTCCGGGCCGTGCTCCTCGCGAGCGGGTTCGCGGCGGGGCGGTTCGCGGGGCTGCACCCGCGGCGGGACAGCGACGCGGACCTGCTCGCGCAGTGCCGCGGGTACCGACTCGTGCGGATCGTCCGGGCCGGTCCCGTTCCGCGCTCCGAGCGCGGCGTTTGACCTGGCGGTTTCCGGACATGATCAAGGACGAAGGTCGCGTCGATCGCCGCCGAGCCGCGGGTTAGCGTCGCAGTCATGTGTGCTCTGAACGCCCTCTTCCTCGAGTCGGCGGCCCCCCGCCAGGCCGACACCACCCCGCAGACCACCGCCGCCGAGACGCGCGTGTGCGCCGCCGTCCTCGCCGCCCGCGCTTCCCTCCGCGACGGTCGCCGCAGCGCCTGACCCCGCCCGCCCCGAGCCCCCGAGCCCGCCGAGGGACCCGCGCTCAGCC
>AXCX01000409.1 GCA_000767215.1 Actinotalea fermentans ATCC 43279 = JCM 9966 = DSM 3133 | reverse complement strand
CGGCGCGACGCTCGACCCCGAGGCCGCCCAGTACCGCGGCCTCGCGCCCGTCCGCGCCGCGGCGGCCGACCGATGAGCGGCGCCGTCGACCGCCAGCGGCTGTACGGGCTCGTGGTGGAGTCCGAGCTCGACCTGCACCAGAACCGCCCCGCCCGCCCGGACGAGCCGGCGGACGTCCGCGTGCGCTGGGGTGCGCCCCGCGCCCGCCGCCTGCAGGGGCGCCCGGTCGAGGGTGCGCTGCTGCTCGACTCGGGCTCGCGCCGGTACGGGTACGTCATCGTCGAGCGCCCGGACGGCACGCACCTGCTGCGCTTCTTCGGTGCGTGCGACGCCGAGATCTCCGCCGACCTCGCCGACGTGACGGTCCACCCGGTCGTGGGCGCGGACCCCGGGATCGGCGTCGTGCTGGCGACGGGGGCGGTCCTCGCCTACCTCCTGGTCCGGCGCGGTCACCTCGTGCTGCACGGCAGCGCCGTCGCGGTCGACGGCGGCGCCGTCGCCTTCGTCGCGCCGTCCGGCGGTGGCAAGTCCACGATGGCCACCCTGCTGTGCGCCGACGGCGCCGGCCTGGTGACCGACGACGTCCTGCGCGTCGACCTCGACGGCCCCTTCGCGCCCGCGCCGTCCGTGCGGTCCGGCGCGACCGGCCTGCGCCTGCGCAAGGGCGCGGACACGCTCGTCGGGCTGTTCTCCGACGGCGAGCCCGGGCGGCACGTGAGCGCCGACCAGCGGCAGGTGCTGACGCCACCGGGCGAGGTGCCCGACGCGCTGCCGCTGCGCGCCGTCGTCGTCCCCGTGCCCGAGCCCGGCCTGGACGCGCTGTCCGTGGAGCGCGTGGACCCCAAGCAGGCCGCGTTCGACCTGCTCGGGTTCCCGCGCCTGCTGGGCTGGCGGGACCCGGCGTACCTGACGCGGCACCTGGCCGAGGTCGCCGCGCTCGTGGCCCGGGTCCCCGTGCTGCGCGCCCGGGTGCCCTGGGGGCCGCCGTTCTCCCCGCGGATCGCCCCGGACCTGCGCGCGGCCGTCGCCGAGCACGCCGACGCCGAGCGTGCCGGTCAGGCCTCCGGCAGGTAGGCCGCCGCCTGGAGGCGGAACAGCTCGGCGTACCGTCCGCCGAGGGCCATGAGGGCGTCGTGGTCGCCGTGCTCGACGACGCGGCCCGCCTCGAGGACGTAGATCCGGTCGGCGCTGCGCACGGTGGAGAACCGGTGCGAGACGACGAGCGCGCTCCGCCCGGCCAGCACGGTCCGCAGCGACGCGAACAGCTCGTGCTCGGCGCGCGCGTCCATCGCCGCGGTCGGCTCGTCCAGGACGACGAGCGGGGCGTCCCGGTAGAACGCCCGGGCGAGCGCGACGCGCTGCCACTGGCCCCCGGAGAGGTCGCGCCCGCCGGGGAACTCGCGGGACAGGAGGGTGTCGTAGCCGTCCGGCAGCCCGCCCAGGGTCGCGTCGATGCCCGCCGCGGCGGCCGCGGCCCGCACGCGGGCGAGGTCGGGCGTCTCGTCCGGGCGGCCGATCGCCACGTTGTCCGCGGCGCTGAACGCGTACCGCTGGAAGTCCTGGAAGATCACCGTCACCAGCCGGCGCAGGCTCGCGCCCCGGTAGGTCCGCGCGTCGACGCCGTCCCACCGCACGGCACCCTCGCTCGGCGCGTAGAGCCCGGCGACGAGCTTGGTCAGCGTGGTCTTCCCGGAGCCGTTCTCCCCGACGAGCGCCACGACCTCCCCGCGCCCCACCGTGATGGACACGTCCGTGAGCGCGGGCGTCTCGGCGCCGGGGTAGGTGAAGGAGACGCCGTCGGTCGTGACCGTGGCGAAGGTCGCCGGCGCGTCGACGCGGTCGTCGTCCTCGTCGTCGGGGCGGATGGCGCAGAAGGCGTCGACGTCGTCGAGGAACAGGCCGGACTCGAAGACGAGCCGGACGCCGCCCGCGATGGCCTGCACCTGGGAGGCGAGCATCCGGATGGCGACGATGGCGGCACCCGCCGCGGCCACGGCGACCTCGCCCTCGGCGACCGCCCACACGAGCGCGCTCAGCGTGAGCGCGAGCGCGAGCGCGGCGGCCAGGTTCCCGACCGCGGCGAGGACGGAGCGCCGCCGCACGTGCGTGCGCAGGCGGGCGAGGTAGTGGCGCTGGACGGCCTCGAGGCGCTGGCCGAGCTCGCCGGCGAGGCCGAACGCTCGCACCTCGGCGGCCTCGTCGCGGCCCGTCTGGAGCAGGATGAGGTACTCGCGCAGCCGGTGCGCGGGCGCCTCGCGCACGGCGAAGTCGAACTCCAGCCGGCTCTCCCGGCGGCCGGTGAGCACCAGCGGCAGCCCGCCGAGCAGCAGGAGCGGCAGCAGCAGCGGGTGGATGCTGAGCAGCGCCCCGCCCAGCCCCAGGCTCGCGAGCGCCGCGCCCGAACCGAGCACGAGCCCCTGGGTGACCTGGTACGGCCGGTAGAGGGCGTTCGTCTCCACCCGCTGCAGTCGGTCGAAGAACTCCGGGTCCTCGAAGTGCCGCAGGCTCACGCTGGTCGACGTCGCCAGCACCTGGCGCCAGGTCGCCACGGTCACCTTCTCGGCGAGCAGCCGCTCGACGTTCTGCTGCACCGCGCTGGTGATGCCGGCGAGCGCGGTCACGCCGGCCAGGACGCCGACGGGCAGCCACAGCCCGGCTAGCGTGCCGTCGCCGTCGCCCACGGCGAGGATCGCGCTGAGCACCCGCTCGACGGCGAGCACCTGGACCGCCAGCGCGGCGGCGGCGACCACCTGCAGCGCGAGCACGAGGCACAGCTCGCGGCGGCCGGCCGCCCACACGGTGCGCAGCGAGCGGCGGACGAGGCCCCCGAGGCGGCGGGCGGAGCGCGGGCCCCGTCGGCGCGCGGCGAGGACGTCCACCGGGTCGATGTCCATCGGCCAAGGATCACACACGGGACGGACCGGACAAATTCGCCGAACGGGTGGTGACCCGCCCCCGGCCGCGCGTCGGAGGGCGGACCTAGACTGAGCGGCAACCCCCCTCCGCTCGCGGTCGGGGGCCAGTCGTGCTGCCCGGCACGATCCCGCGACCCCCGCTGGAGCCATGAACCTCACCGGAGTCCTGCACGCCCTGCTCGCCGATCCCGCCGTCGCCGAGGTCGCCCAGCGCGCCGGCGCCCGGGGCCCGCGCACGCCGCTCGACGTCGTGCTCCCGCCCGGCGCGCGCCCG
>AXCX01000408.1 GCA_000767215.1 Actinotalea fermentans ATCC 43279 = JCM 9966 = DSM 3133 | reverse complement strand
CGGCCAGCAGCCGCGCGGCCTCGCGCAGCGCCGCCCGCAGGTCACGTCGTCCCGGGTCCACCGGCGAGCGCCCGTCCACCCGGCTGCCCTCGTCCACCGGCCCGGTCACCGGCCCGCGTCCGCCAGTCGCGCCGCGTCGTCGGCCTCGATCGCCGACCGCACGACGGCATCGAGGTCGCCATCCAGCACCTGGTCGAGGTTGTAGGCCTTGAACCCCGTGCGGTGGTCCGCGATCCGGTTCTCCGGGAAGTTGTAGGTCCGGATCCGCTCGGACCGGTCGACCGTGCGCACCTGCGAGCGCCTGGCCTGGGACGCCGCGGCCGCGGCCTCCTCCTGACGCGCCGCGAGCAGCCGGGCCCGCAGGATGCGCAGGGCCTGCTCCTTGTTCTGCAGCTGCGACTTCTCGTTCTGGCAGCTGACGACCAGGCCGGTGGGCAGGTGCGTGATGCGCACGGCGGAGTCGGTCGTGTTCACCGACTGCCCGCCGGGGCCCGACGAGCGGTAGACGTCGATGCGCAGGTCCGCCGGGTCGATCTCGACCTCGGCCTCGTCCTCGACCTCCGGGAGCACGACGACGCCGGCCGCGGACGTGTGGATCCGACCCTGCGACTCGGTGACCGGCACGCGCTGCACGCGGTGCACGCCGCCCTCGTACTTCAGGTGGGCCCACACGCCGTCCTCCGGTGCGACGGCGCCGCGCGAGCGCACCGAGACGGTCGCGTCCTTGACCCCGCCGAGGTCGGAGTCCGTGAGCTCGAGGACCTGCGTGACCCAGCCGCGGCGCTCGGCGAAGCGCGTGTACATGCGCAGGAGGTCGCCGGCGAAGAGCGCGGACTCCTCGCCGCCCTCCCCCGCCCGGATCTCGAGCAGGACGTCGCGGGCGTCGTCGGGGTCACGTGGCACGAGGATGGCGCGCAGCACCTCGGCGCTCTCGCGCTCGGCCGCGATGAGCGCGGGGAGCTCCTCCGCGATCGAGGGGTCCTCCGCGAGCTCGCGCGCCGCCTCGACGTCGTCGGCCGCCGCGCGCCAGGCGCGGTAGGCACCGACCACCCGGCCGAGCTCGGCGTAGCGGCGGCCGAGCGCGCGGGCGCGGGCCGGGTCGCCGTGCACCGCGGGGTCCGCCAGGGCTGCCTCGACCTCGGCGTGCTCGGCGAGCATCGCCGTCGGGTCGAACGCCGTGCCGAAGGCCTCGTGCCTGTCCTCGGGCCCTGCCATCTCCGCCGTCCTCCGCCTCGGTGGTCGACCCGGGCTTCCCGGGCCGCAGACGCGACGACGCCGGCGGGACCAGGTCCCGCCGGCGTCGGCGAAGCGCTACTTGGCGGCGGCGTCGGCCTTCTTGCCGTACCGCGCCTCGAACCGCGCCACCCGGCCACCGGTGTCGAGGATCTTCTGCTTGCCCGTGTAGAACGGGTGGCAGTTGCTGCACACGTCGGCGTGGATCTCGCCGGACGTCTGCGTGCTGCGGGTGGTGAACGTGTTGCCACACGTGCAGGTGACGGTGGTCTCCACGTACTTCGGGTGGATGTCCTTCTTCACGGTCTCTCCTCGTTGCCGTCGACGGGTCGCCGCGCGGGTGCGGGCGTGAACCGCCGAGCCAGGGTCAAGTCTGCCAGAACACGGGCCGGGCTCCGAATAGTCCCGATCGCCCGTGCGGACGTTCAGTCGCCGGAGTGCCCGGGCGGGGCCGGCGTCGTCTTCTGCACCTGCAGCAGGAACTCCACGTTGGACTGCGTGTCGCGGAGCTTGGACAGGAGCAGCTCGATCGCCTGCTGGGTGTCCAGCGCGCTCATCACGCGGCGGAGCTTCCAGCTGATCTTGAGCTCGTCGCCCGGGATGAGGATCTCCTCGCGCCGGGTACCGGAGGCGTCCACGTCGACGGCGGGGAAGATCCGCTTGTCGGCGAGCTGCCGGGAGAGCTTGAGCTCCATGTTCCCGGTGCCCTTGAACTCCTCGAAGATGACCTCGTCCGCCTTGGAGCCCGTCTCCACGAGGGCGGTGGCCAGGATCGTCAGCGAGCCGCCGTTCTCGATGTTGCGCGCCGCGCCGAAGAAGCGCTTCGGCGGGTACAGCGCGCTCGAGTCGACGCCACCGGACAGGATCCGGCCCGACGCCGGCGCCGCGATGTTGTACGCCCGGCCGAGGCGGGTGATCGAGTCGAGCAGCACGACGACGTCCTGGCCGAGCTCGACCAGCCGCTTGGCCCGCTCGATGGACAGCTCCGCGACGGTGGTGTGGTCCTCCGCCGGGCGGTCGAAGGTCGAGGCGATGACCTCGCCCTTCACCGTGCGCTGCATGTCCGTGACCTCCTCGGGGCGCTCGTCGACGAGCACGACCATGAGGTGGACCTCGGGGTTGTTCTGCGTGATGGCGTTGGCGATCGCCTGCAGGACGAGCGTCTTGCCGGCCTTGGGCGGCGACACGATGAGGCCGCGCTGGCCCTTGCCGATCGGTGCGACCAGGTCGATGACGCGCGTCGTCATGACGTTCGGCGCGGTCTCCAGGCGCAGGCGCTCCTGCGGGTACAGCGGCGTGAGCTTGCCGAACTCCGGCCGGCTCTTCGCCTCCTCCGGGGACAGCCCGTTGACCGAGTCGAGCCGCACCAGCGCGTTCACCTTGGACCCGCGGCCCTGCGGCAGCGGCTCGCCCTCCCGGGGCGCCCGGACCGCGCCCACGATGGCGTCTCCCTTGCGCAGCCCGTAGCGCTTGACCTGGTTCATCGAGACGTAGACGTCGTTGTCGCCGGGCAGGTAGCCGGACGTGCGCACGAACGCGTAGTTGTCCTTGATGTCGAGGATGCCTGCGACGGGGACCAGGACGTCGTCCTCGGTCACCTCGATCTCGTCGAGGCCCAGGAGGTCCCCGGAGCCCGTCCGGCCGCCGCGGCGGTTCTTGTTGCGGTCTCGGTCCCGGTACCGGCGGCCACGACGGCGGCCGCCGCCCTCCTCGTCGTCCCGCTGCTGAGCCTGCTGGGACTGCTGGCCCTGCTGGCGACCGTCCCGCTGGCCCTGCTGGCCGTCGCGCTGGGGTGCCTCCCCCTGACCGGCGTCGCGCTGGCTCTCGCGCTGCGTCTCTCGCTGGCCGGCGTCGCGCTGCGTCTCGCGCTGGCCGGCGTCGCGCTGCGTCTCGCGCTGGCCCGCGTCGCGCTGCGTCTCGCGCTGCGCGTCCCGCTGACCGGACTCGCGCTGCTCGC
>AXCX01000407.1 GCA_000767215.1 Actinotalea fermentans ATCC 43279 = JCM 9966 = DSM 3133 | reverse complement strand
GCAGGCCCTGCGCGACGTCGGTGCGCCAGCTCAGGGCGCCCGCGGCGACCGGGTCGAGCACCCAGGGCGTGCCGGCGCCACGCGCCGCCGCCACCGCTGGCCCCATCGCCGCGACCGTCTCGGCGTACGGGGTGCCGAGGTTCACGAGCACCCCGTCGGCGACGGACGCGAGCTCGGCGGCCTCGCGCGGGTTGTCGACCACCGCGGGCGCGGCGCCGAGCGCGAGCAGCGTGTTGGCGGTCCACTGCGCGACGACGATGTTCGTCAGGCACTGCACGAGCGGCGCGCGGGTGCGGACGGCCTCGAGGGCGGCCGCGACGTCGTCGGGCGTGGGCAGGGCGGGCGTGGGCCGGGTGGGGTCAGCGGCGGCAGGCATGGCCGACATCGACGTTCCCTTCGCTAGTACGAACTAGATCAGGTTCGACGGGTGTGATCTCAGCCGCTGCGCTCTGCGCGAGCGGCACCCCGCGTCGTCGTCCACCCTAGCCAGGGACCGGCGCCGCCCGCCCGCCCCGTTCCTCACCTGGAGCACCGTGGCGGCGAAACGGCCCAACTGGAGCACGGTGGCGCCACCGTGCACCAGGTGAGGGAGGGAAGGAGGGGAGGGGCGCCGGGGTCAGCCGTGCAGGGGGAGCGTGAGGACGCTCGGGCCGCCGTCGGTCACCCGGACCGGGACGCCCCAGTCCTGGGAGTTGAGGTGGCAGGCCGGGTACTCGATGGCCGGGTCCGCGTCGCACGACGCCGCCTGCGCCGTCACGTGCAGCACACCCTCGCGGACCAGCGGGTTGACCCGCAGCGCGCGGGTGAGCGGCACGTCGTCGCCCGCGCCGTCGAGCAGCAGGTCGGGCGGGGTCGCCGAGACCTGGAGGCGGGTCGACGGGCCGTACCGGTCGTCGTACTTCTGGCCGGCCGCGGGCGTGAAGACGACGTCGAGGCGCACCTCGCCGCTGCCGATCTCCGAGACCGGCCGCTGCGTGCGGTGGGCGCCCGCGTCGAGCACCTCGCCCGCCAGACGCGCGGGCAGCGCGACCCGGGTGAGCCGGTGCGCCGCGGACTCCACGACCACGAGGTCGATGCGGCCGTCGTCGTGCACGTCGACGAGCAGGCCGGACGGCTCCGCGAGGTCGCGCGCGAGGGTGGTCACCTCGCCCGGGCCGTCACGGTCGGGCGCGGGGGCCCAGCGGCGGACGGCGCCGTTGTAGGTGTCCGCGATCGCGACGGACCCGTCCGGGAGCACGGCCACGCCCAGCGGGTGCTGGAGCAGCGCGGCGTCGGCGGGCCCGTCGCGGTGGCCGAAGTCGAACAGCCCCTGCCCGACGGCGGTGCGCACCTGCACCCCGCCGAACCGGTCCACCTGGAGCCAGCGCAGCGCGCTCACCTCGGAGTCCGCGAGCCAGACGCGGCCGTCCGGCCCGACGGCGAGGCCCGACGTCTGCGCGAACCACGCCTCGTCGCCCGGGCCGTCCTGCAGGCCCTCGTTCATCGTGCCGGCGACGCGGCGGATCTGGTTCTGCTCCAGGTCGAGGGCCCAGATCGTGTGGTTGCCGGCCATCGCGATGACGAACGCGGCCAGGTCCTGCGACCAGACGATGTCCCACGGCGACGACAGCCGGATCCAGGTGGGCGGCCCCTGGTAGCCGACGCCGGACCGGTCGGCCCCGGCGCCGAGCACGTCCGGGAGCACGTTCTCCCCGCCGCCGACCATGTACTGCTCGCCGGTGCCCGCGACCGTCGTGACCTCGCCGGTGTCGAGGCGGACCGCCCGGATCGCGTGGTTCACCGTGTCGGCGACCAGCACGTCCGCGTCGATCCGGCCGCGCAGCTCGTCGGGGACCAGGCACAGGCCGTTCGGCTCTGAGAACCGCGCGTCGGCGGGACCGCCGTCGGCAAGGCCACGCTCACCGGAGCCGATGCGGCGGACCAGCGTCTCGCCGTCGGGCGCGAGCTCCGCCAGGGAGTGGTGACCGGCGTCGGCCACGAGGAAGTTGCCTGGCTGCCCGTCCGCTGCGGGGAGGCGGATCGCCTTGGCGGGGAAGCGGAGCGTGCCCGACGTCGGCGCGGGCGGCACGTAGGGCCCGTCCCCGCGGTGCAGCGTGCCCTTGGCCTCGTGCTCGGCGACGAGGTCCGCGACCAGGATCTCGAGGTTGCGCCGGTGCCCCTCGCCCGCCATGTGCGCGACGACGTACCCCTCGGGGTCGATCACGACGAGCGTCGGCCAGGCGCGCGCGGTGTAGGCGGACCAGGTGGTCAGCTCGGGGTCGTCGAGCACCGGGTGGTGCACCTCGTAGCGCTCGACGGCGGCGGCGAGCGCGACCGGGTCGGCCTCGTGCACGAACTTCGGCGAGTGCACGCCGACGATGACGAGCACGTCCCGGTACTGCGCCTCGAGCTCGCGCAGCTCGTCGAGGACGTGCAGGCAGTTGATGCAGCAGAACGTCCAGAAGTCGAGGACGACGACCTTGCCGCGCAGGTCCGCGAGGGTCACGTCGCGGCCGCCGGTGTTCAGCCAGCCACGGCCCACGAGCTCGGACGCGCGGACGCGGGGCAGGCGGGCGGGGCTCGTCTGGGTCACAGAGGTAGTGAACACGACGCCGCCCGGACCTATGCCTCAGGTTCGAGGGACGGCGGCCTCCGGGCCGGGTGCCCGCCGCGCTCAGGAGTCCGCAGGGGTGCTGCCCGGGGCAACCGGGACGGGCTCGCCGTCGAGGAGCATCTGGCCCGCGCGGGCCTTCGTCTCCGTGTCGTCCAGGTTCCAGAGGGCGGCGAGCGCAGACACGTCCTGCTGTGTGTAGCCGGCGCCCCAGAACGCCTCGTACTGCTCGCGCGTGTAGCCGTCGGGCAAGGTCGACCAGACGCCCTCATCGGTCCCCTGCGGGGCGCTGCCCGGCACCATCGGCACCGGTTCGCCGTCCAGCAGCATCTGGCCGATCGTCGCCTTGGTCTGGATCAGGTCGGTGTTCCACAGCTCGCTCAGCGCCGCGACGTCGTCGTTCGTGTAGTCGGACGCCCAGAACGCGTCGTACTCGTCCCGCGAGTAGCCGGCGGGCATCGGGGACCAGTCGATGCCGAGCGCCTGCGCGGCCGACTCCACCGCCCGGGCGACAT
>AXCX01000406.1 GCA_000767215.1 Actinotalea fermentans ATCC 43279 = JCM 9966 = DSM 3133 | reverse complement strand
CGGGCGGGTCCACACGCGCGCGCTCAGCCGCTGCGCGCGCTGACGGTCGCGCTCCCCGAGCGTGTCCCAGAGCTTGCCGCGCGCGGCGGCGGCGTCGACGGCGAACGGGCTCCCGGACGGCAGCGTGGCGAGCGCCACCGCCATCGCGACGGCCTGCGTGGGCGTGAAGTTGACCGGCGGCAGGCTCGCCGAGGCGTCCAGCACGTACCCGCCGCCCGGGCCGGACTGCGCCCAGATCGGCGCGCCGGCCTGCTGGAGCGCGCTGACGTCGCGCTTGATGGTCCGCTCGCTGACCTCGAACAGCCGGGCCAGCCGCGCGCCCGTCGTGCCCGCGCGGCCGGCGCGCCGGAGCTCCTCGCGGATCGCGTAGAGGCGGTCGGTGCGGTTCACGTCGTCCATGCTGACAGATTCGTGACACATCGGTGACAGACGGGTGTCACCGATGCCCCGCGAGGGTGGTGCCATGACCACGACACAGACCCCCCGCACCACCACGCACGTCGTCCTCGTCCCGGGCTTCTGGCTCGGCGCCTGGGCCTGGGACGCCGTCGTGCCCGCGCTGCGCGACGCCGGCCTCGCACCGCACCCGGTGACACTGCCCGGTCTGGGCGCGCCCGGCACGCCCGAGGAGCCGCGGCCCGGCATCACGCTCGACGACCAGGTCGCGGCGGTCCGCGACCTCGTCGACGGGCTCGACGGCGACGTCGTGCTGGTGGGCCACAGCGGCGGCGCGTTCGTCGCGCAGATGGTCGCCGACCAGCGGCCCGGCCGCCTGCGCCGCGTCGTCTACGTCGACTCCGGCCCGCTGAACGACGGGATGACGCTCCGCCCGGGCGACCCCGGCGCCGACGTCCCGCTGCCGACCTGGGCCGAGCTCCAGGCGGAGGGCAGCAGCCTCGAGGGCGTCGACGACGACGCGCTGGCCACGTGGCGGGCGCGGGCCATGCCGCACCCCGGCGGCGTCGCGACGGCGCCGGTGCACGTGCACGACGCGCGGCGGTTCGCCGTCCCGGTGACGGCGATCTGCACGAGCCTCCCGTCGCCGCTGCTGCGCGAGCTCATCGGCTCGGGCCAGATGCCGTCCGAGCTGGGCGCCTACGCCGACGTGGAGTACGTCGACCTGCCCACCGGCCACTGGCCGATGTTCTCCCGCCCGACCGACCTGGCCGCCGCCATCGTCGCGGCGTCCCGTCGCTGACCCGCTGCCGGACGTCGGCTCGGGCGGACGGGCCCGACCTCGCGCATGATGGGGCTCGGTCCGGACCGACGAGCGGAGGAGACAGGCGTGCGCATCGAGGTGACCGTCGACGAGGCGGTGCGGCTGGCCCGCGCCGCACGGCCGCTGCCTGCGATGGTGCTCGGCGTCCGCGCCGCGGGCGAGGCCGGGGACGCCGTCGAGGTCGATCTCGACCCGGCGCTCCTACCCGGCGCCTCCGGGCTCCTGCGGTTCGGCGCCGCCCTGGCCGGCCAGGTGACCGTCACCGCGCGCTTCCTGGGGTTCGCCGACGGCGACGCCACCTTCGCGCTCGCGGCTCAGGCCCGCGGCCTCACGGTCGACCGGCTGCTCAACCACCTGACCGGCGCCATCGCAGACGCGCTGGCCGCGCAGGGCCTGCCGCCCGACGTCGTCGAGCTGCGCCCGGGCGAGGACGGCCCGGTCCTGGTCGCCCACGCCCAGGCGGCGGTCGACGCGCGGGCGACGGGCGTCGTCGTGCGTGGGGTGGGCCTGACGAGCGGCCAGGTCGCCATCGAGGTCGAGATCGGCGACGCCCGCCTCCGCTAGCCCCGGTGGACGACGTTTTCCCAGGGAGGCGGCGGCGCTGGGCGGCCCGGCCGGGGATCGGCTCGGGCATGCGGAGCGCAGCGGAGCAGGGGCGGGCCAGGCCGCCCAGTGCCGTCGCCGGACGAGAGCGGTCAGACCGCGGGCGGCGGGTAGCGGTCGTCGTAGCGCTCGACCACGTGGTGGCTGCGCTGGCGCTGCTGCGTCACCACCAGGGACAGGATCAGGGCGATCAGGCCGCCCACCATCAGGATGTAGCCGACCACGTTGAGGTTGACGACGCTCCAGGCGTCAGGCTCGATGCCGAACGCGAGGATCGCGCCGACGACGATCAGGAAGATCCCGCTGCCGATTCCCACGGTCGTGCCTCCTTCTGTGCGGGCCGGACGGGGGTCCGGGCTCCCTCGATCATCACCGAGGCACGCCGACCCCGCGCGTCGAACGCCGGGTTTGACCCGTTCGGGTGAGTTCAGAGGTCCGCTGAAAAACGTCGCATCCGGCTGCATCCAGACCCGGGGCCACCCACGTAGTTGAGGTGTCAATCAGTTTCGGTGCCCCCCACGGGGCCTCAGCAAGGAGACACCGATGCGCACTCGACCGATCACCACCGCCGTGGCGCTGGGCGCCACCGCCGGCCTGGCCATCGCCGCCGCCGCACCCGCGACGGCCGCGACCACCGCGAAGCTCTCCGTCCTGCACGGCGTGCCCGGCCTCACCGTCGACGTCTGGGTCAACGGCGAGCGCACTCTCGACGACTTCGAGCCCGGCGAGCTGGCCGGCCCGCTCGACCTGCCCGCCGGCACCTACACGGTCGCGATCACGGCGTCCGACGCCGCCGACGCCAGCTCGCCGGCCATCGGGCCCGTGGACCTGCCGCTCGCGGCGGGCGGCAACTACACCGCCGTCGCCCACCTCGACGCCGACGGCGACCCCACCGCCTCGCTGTTCACCAACGACATCTCGCAGACCGCAGCCGGCCAGGGCCGGCTCACCGTCCGCCACGTCGCCGCGGCCCCGGCCGTCGACGTCCTCGCCGGCGGCTCCCCGGTGATCACCAACCTGGCGAACCCGGACG
>AXCX01000042.1 GCA_000767215.1 Actinotalea fermentans ATCC 43279 = JCM 9966 = DSM 3133 | reverse complement strand
CGGCGTCGCGTGGCGCGCGGGCACCGGCGACCTGCGCGGGCTCGCCGCGGCGTCGTGCCAGCGGCCCACGGCCGAGACGTGGCTGGTCGGCGGTAGCACGGTGCTCGGGTCGAGCGCCCGGCTGGTCCTGCAGAACCCCGGAGCCACCCCGGCCACGGTGAGCCTGCGCCTGTGGGGCGCGCGCGGGCCCGTCGAGCTCGCCGGTGCCCCCGACTACCTCGTCCCGCCGGGCCAGGAGGAGACGATCCTGCTCGAGGGGCTCGCGGCCGAGCAGGGGCAGATGGTCGTCCAGGTGACGGCCACGGGCGGGCTCGTCTCGGCGTACCTCCAGGACAGTCGCACCGACGGACTCGTGGCCGCCGGTGTGGACCTGGTGGTGGGCGGCGCGCGCCCGGCGACCGAGCTCGTCGTCCCCGTGATCTCGGTGACCGACGACGCCCCCGCGGCCGCCGCCCTGCGCGTGCTCGCCCCGGGGGATCTGCCGCAGGACGGTCAGGACGCCGACGCCGGCGACCCGGGCGACGACGACGGCGACGGCACGACGCCCGGTGGGACCGTGCACGTGACCCTGCTCGGGCCGGACGGGGTCGTGGAGCTGCCGGGCACGGAGGACGTGTCCGTGGACGTCGGCGAGGTCGTCGACATCCCCCTCGACGGGCTGCCGGCCGGTGACTACGCCGCGTGGGTGACCGCCGACCTGCCGGTCGTCGCCGGCGCGACGTTGAGCCGCGCGGGCACCGCCGAGCCGGGGGAGGCCGCGCCGGTCGACCGGGCCTGGGCGCCCGCGGTGCCGAGCCGTCTCGCCTCCCCCCTCGCGCTGCCCGGCGACGAGCCGGGCCGTCTGGTCCTGGCCACCGCGCCCGCGGACGGCGTGTCCACGTCGCGCGCGCAGGTCGTCGCGGTGGACGCGGTGGGCGGCGTCCTGGCCCGTCAGGACGTGGTGGTCGGCGCCGGGCGCACGGTGGCGCTGGACCTCGCCGAGCTCACGTCGTCGGCGTCGTCCGACGCACGCCCGGCGGCCCTGGTCGTGCGGAGCGACGACCCGTGGCTCACGTGGGGCGTCGTGCTGGACACGGGCGGCTCCGTGGCCGTCCTGGCCCCGCTGCCCGAGCAGGCGGTGCGGTCCGAGCTGGCCGTGACCCTGCGCTGAGCCCGCTGAGCCCGCTGAGCCTGCTGAGACCGCTGCGACCCCGCCGTCGCCCTCAGGACCGTCGTCCTCAGGACGACGCGCGTCGCAGCTCGAGGCGCTCCCGCAGCCGCAGGCCCAGGCCGAGGGCCACGCGCAGGGGGAGCTGGTACCAGCGGGCGTAGCGCCGCGCGAGGTACCGCCGTGCGCTCGCGTGATGGGCGCGGATCATCGGCGCGGGGCGCGACTTCCACGACGTCCCCTGGACGTGCGTGACCCGCGCCGCGGGCACGTGCAGGTTCAGCCAGCCCGCCCGGCCGAGTCGCTCGCCGAGGTCGACGTCCTCGAAGAACATGAAATAGCCCTCGTCGAAGCCGCCGAGCGCCTCGAACGCGTCGCGGCGCAGGAGCAGGCACGCCCCCGAGAGCCAGCCCGCGGCGCGCGGCTCGCCGTCGCGGACGGCCTCGGCCTCGTCGGCGCCCTCCTGGTACCGCCGCGTCCACGGGTTGCCCGGCCACACCCGCACGAGGAGCGCGTGCCCCACCCCGAGGCGCAGCGACGGGAGCGCGCGCGCCGACGGGTACCGGGTCCCGTCCGTGTTCAGGAGCGTCGGGCCCGCGGAGCCCGCCCCGCTGTCCGCCGCGGCCTGCAGGAGCGCGTCGAGCGCGCCCTCGTGCCAGACGATGTCCTGGTTCGCGACGACGAGCCAGGGCTGGGTCGCGCCGCGCGTGCCCAGGTTGGCGGCCGCGCCGTAGCCCAGGTTGCGCCCGGGGACCACGAGGCGCGCCCCCTGCTCGCGGGCGACCTGGGCGGCGACGGACTGGTCCGCGCCGTTGTCGACGACGACGAGCTCGACGTCCGCGGTGGTGGCCGTGCGCAGCGACGTCGCGAACGCGGTCAGCTCCTCGACGCCCGGGTGGTAGGCCACGCACACCACGCGCACGGCCGGCCGGTCGGAGGTCACGACCTGCACCCTAGCCGCGGATTCACGGGCGGTAGCGCGGGTCGACCTCCTCCGGACGGCGACCGAGCAGGTGCGCGACCTGCTCGACCACGACGTCCTGGACCAGGTCGGCCAGGTCGGCCTCGTCCACGGCGCGCGCCTCGACCGGGCGACGGTAGACGACGATGCGCGGCGGCAGCCCGGCGTCGGCGGGGAAGTAGCGGCCCATCGGGACCCCGCCGTGCTCCCACGGCGCGGGGGCCGACGGCGGCACCTCCTCGACCGCGAACTCGGCGCCCTCGAGCTGGCGCGCCCACCGCCTCTCCAGGCGCTCGACGGCGTCGAGCACCTGGTCGTCGAAGCGCTCGGCACGCGTGCGGTAGGCCGGCAGGGTCGGCGGGATGACCGGTCCGCGCAGGCCACGGCCCCGGCGGTCGCGCCGGCGCGCGACGGGCGTCCGGACGGCGGGTGGGCGGGGGCCTCTCACGCGGCCACTGTACGTCCGGCACGCGCGGGGGACCGGCCCGGGCGGTGGTGCGGCGTGGCGGGGGACGACGACGTCGGTGACGCCGGGTAGCCTCGCGTCGTGAGGTCCGGACGTCAGTGCTCCCGCAGCGCCTGCGGCAATCCTGCCGTCGCGACGTTGACGTACGTCTACTCGGACTCGACGGCGGTCCTCGGCCCGCTCGCCCAGCTCGCGGAGCCGCACTCGTACGACCTGTGCAGCGAGCACGCGAACCGGCTGACCGCCCCGCGGGGCTGGGAGGTCGTGCGGCTGACCCCGGAGTTCGTCCCGACGGGCCCGACGCCGGACGACCTGGTGGCGCTCGCCGAGGCGGTGCGCGAGGCCGGCCGCCCACGTCCGGCGGCGACGGCACCGGTGGACACGGGCGAGGGCGTCCGTCGCGGGCACCTGCGGGTGCTGCCGGGCGAGGGGTCCTGACCCGTGCCCGAGGAGAGCCCGGACGCCGGCCGAACGCCCCGCACGTGCGGGTCGTGCGGCGCTGAGGACCTGACGCGCCTGCCCATGGTGCTCACCGACGGGACCGACGTCACCTTCATCTCGTGCAACGCCTGCGAGTCGCGCGAGTGGCTGCTCCCGATGCCCGACGGCACGTGGCGCACCGCGCCGATCGACGTGGTGCTGCGCCGGTCGTCGCGCCGTCACTGAACCCACCCGCGGGTCCGATGCCCGGGGCGCCGCGGGCGGTCAGTAGGCTGCCGGGCGTGACTTCTCTGGCTTCCTTGATCAAGGCGTACGACGTGCGTGGCGTCACGCCGGACCCGTTCTCCCCGGCCGTCGCGCGCGCCATCGGCGCCGCGTTCGCCGAGGTGGTGGGCGGACCGCGCGTCGTGATCGGGCAGGACATGCGGCCGTCCGGGCCGGAGCTGGTCGCCGCCTTCGCCGAGGGTGTCACGAGCCGCGGCGTGGACGTCGTACGGATCGGCCTGTGCTCCACCGACGGGCTGTACCACGCCTCCGGGGCCCTGGACGTGCCCGGGGCCATGTTCACCGCGAGCCACAACCCGGCCGAGTACAACGGCATCAAGATGTGCCACGCCGGCGCCCGGCCCGTGGGGCAGGACACGGGCCTGACCGAGATCCGGCGGCTGGCCGAGAGCTACCTCGACGACGGGCTGCCCGCCCCGGCCGCGACGCGCGGCACCGTCAGCGACCACGAGATGCTCGCGGAGTACGCCGCCTTCCTGCGTGGCCTGGTGGACCTGAGCGGCCTCCGTCCGCTGAAGGTCGTCGTCGACGCGGGCAACGGCATGGCCGGGCTCACGGCGCCCGCCGTCCTGGGGGAGGCCGCCGGGCTGCCCGCGCTGCCGCTCGACGTCGTGCCCCTGTTCTTCGAACTCGACGGGTCGTTCCCGAACCACGAGGCCAACCCGCTCGAGCCGGCCAACCTGATCGACCTCCAGGCGGCGGTCGTGGCCAACGGTGCGGACATCGGCCTCGCCTTCGACGGCGACGCGGACCGGTGCTTCGTCATCGACGAGCGGGGCGCAGCCGTCAGCCCGTCAGCCATCACCGCGCTCGTCGGCCTGCGCGAGGTGGCCCGGGAGCGCGCGGCGGGGCGGACGCCGACGGTGATCCGGAACCTCATCACCTCCGCCGCCGTCCCGGACCTGCTGGAGGCCGCCGGCGCGCGGGTGGTGCGCACCCGGGTCGGCCACTCGTTCATCAAGGCCCAGATGGCCGAGCACGACGCGGTGTTCGGCGGCGAGCACAGCGCGCACTACTACTTCCGGGACTTCTTCTTCGCCGACACCGGCATGCTGGCCGCGATGCACGTGCTCGCGGCGCTCGGCGAGGCCCGACGCGCGGACGGCTCCGGCGCGACGCTGTCGGAGCTGGCCGAGGCCTACGAGCCCTACGTCGCGAGCGGCGAGATCAACTCCCGGGTGGCGGACGTGGCCGCGGCGCGGCAGCGTGTGGTCGACGCCTACGTGACCCGCGAGGAGGCCGGGCCGGTGACCGTCGACGAGCTCGACGGCCTGACCGTCAGCCACTGGGACGGCCAGCCTCGCTGGTGGTTCAACCTCCGGGCGTCGAACACCGAGCCGCTGCTGCGGCTCAACGTCGAGGCGGCCGACGAGGACGTCATGGAGAAGGTCCGCGACGACGTCCTGTCGCTGGTGCGGCAGGACGGGGAGGAGCAGCCGTGAGCGACGCCCTGCCGCAGTGGGCGCGGGAGATCCTGCGCTGCCCCGCGTGCGGCTCCCCGCTGGCCGACGGGGTCCGGCCCGACGGCGCCCCGGAGCTCGTCTGCACCGGTGCGGCGTGCGCGCTGGCCTACCCGGTGCGCGACGGCATCCCGGTCCTGCTCGTCGACGAGGCGTACCCGGCGGCCGGCACCGTCTGATGAGCGCCCGATGAGCACCGATGGCGGCCGCAAGGCGATCGTCGCCGCACTCGCGGCGAACCTCGGTATCGCGGCGACGAAGTTCCTGGCGTTCGGCCTGACGCGCTCGTCGTCGATGCTCGCCGAGGCCGTCCACTCGGTCGCCGACTCGGGCAACCAGCTGCTGCTGCTGCTCGGCGGCAGCCGTGCCCGCCGCGCGGCCGACGAGACCCATCCGTTCGGCTACGGCCGCTCGCGCTACTTCTACGCGTTCCTCGTCGCCGTCGTGCTCTTCACGCTCGGTGGCCTGTTCGCGATGTTCGAGGCGTACGAGAAGTGGCGCGAGCCGCACCCGATCGACAGCTGGCAGTGGGTGCCGATCGCCGTCCTGCTCGCCGCGATCGGCATGGAGGGCTTCTCGCTGCGCACGGCCGTGCACGAGGCGCGGCCCGCCAAGGGCGACCTGACGTGGCCGCAGTTCATCCGGCGCAGCCGGGCGCCCGAGCTGCCGGTCGTCCTGCTCGAGGACAGCGCGGCCCTGACGGGGTTGCTCTTCGCTCTGGCGGGCGTCTCGCTCACCCTCGTCACGGACGACGGCCGGTGGGACGCCGCGGGCTCGGCGGCGATCGGCGCCCTGCTGATCTGCGTCGCTGTGATCCTGGCCCGCGAGACCGGCTCGCTCATCATGGGCGAAGGGGCGACGGCGGAGCAGGTGGCGGCGATCCGAGCCGCCCTGGTCGGCGCCGGCGTCACCTCGGTGATCCACCTGCGCACGGAGTACCTGGGGCCCGAGGACCTGCTCGTCGCCGCCAAGATCGAGGTGCCGGAGGCGGCGACGGCGGCCGACGTGGCGGCGGCCATCGACCGTGCCGAGGTGCGGGTGCGGGCGGCGGTGCCGATCGCACGGCTCATCTACCTCGAGCCGGACCTGCGGCACGCGCTGCCCTGACCCGGCACCCCGCCCGGGCTCGCCCCCGTGGACGGGGCGGCCCCGCGCGCGGTCGTCGTCGTCCGCACACGGGGCCGCGCATGGGCCGCCGGAGCCGTCAGGCGTCGCCGGCGGCGTCCTTGACCTGGTCGAAGAAGTCCGGGTTCTCCTCGAGCCACTGCTCGACGGAGCCCTCCGGGTTCTCGCCGTCGTTCTCGTTGAACATGATGTTCTCCAGCGAGAAGAGCTGGTCGCCGGAGAGCGTGAACGCCTCCAGCCAGCTCGCCACCTCGGGGTGGTCGTCGGCGAACCCTGACCTGCCGACCACCTCGATGTTCTCGGCGTCGCCGAGCGTCCCCTCCGGGTCCTCGAGGTCGCGGATGGGGAAGGCGTCGTAGGCCCAGTGCGGGCGCCACAGCGTCACGACGACGTCGCGGCCCTCGTCGATCGCGCCCGACAGCTCCGCGAGCATCGCGGGCGTGGACGACTCGACGAACTCGAGACCGTCGAGGCCGTACGTCGGGATCACGCTCTCCTTGGTGATCCGGGTCAGGCCCGCCCCGGGCTCGATGCCGACGATGCGAGAGTCGAACGCGGCGGCGTTGTCGGCCAGCTCCGTCAGCGACGTGATGGGCGCGTCCTCGTTCACGGCGATGGTGAGCCGGGCGTCGTCGTACCAGGCGCCGAGGCGCTCCATGTCGTCGCCGTACTCGTCGAGATAGGTGCCGTGGGTGACGGGGAGCCACGCGTCGAAGAACAGGTCGTAGTCACCACCGGCCACCGCCGTGTAGATCACGCCCATGTCGCCGCCCGACTCGAGCGTGACGTCGTAGCCCTCCGACTCCAGCAGGTTCGCCCACAGGTAGGTCGCGGCGTCCCCCTCCGGCCACCCGCCCGGCGGGAGCGCGATCGTGATCGCGCGGTCCTCCTCGGGCGCGTCGCCGCTCGTGTCGTCACCTCCGTCGTCGCCGGCGCATGCGGCGAGGACCAGGAGGGCAGCCGTCCCGGTCGCGACGGTGGTCAGTGTCTTCCGGCTCCGTGCTCTCATCGTTTCCTCTCTCGGGCGGCGGACCGCCCGTCTGCGACGCTCGCGGTGCGAGCGGGCGCCCGGGCGCAGGCGGCGCCGGGCAGGTCGGGGGATCAGCGGGCGGCGGTCGTCGCCAACGCGCGGGCGACGGGCGAGCGGCTCGTCAGGGCCGAGGTGATCCGGTCGAGGTAGATCGCCAGGATGACGACGGCGAGCCCCGCCTCGAAGCCGAGGGCGATGTCGATGGTGCTCAGGGCGCTGACGACCTCGCGGCCGAGCCCGCGGGTCCCGGCGAGCCCGGAGATCACCACCATCGACAGTGACAGCATGATCACCTGGTTGACGCCGGCCATGATCGTGGGCATCGCGAGCGGCATCTGGATCTGGCGCAGGATGCGACCGGGCGGGGCGCCGAAGGCGTGCCCGGCCTCGACGACCTCGCGGTCGACCCGACGGATGCCCAGCTCGGTGAACCGCACACCGGGTGCCAGCGCGAAGATGATCGTGGCCACGAGGCCCGGCACGACGCCGGCGCGGAAGATCACGACGACGGGGATGAGGTAGACGAAGGCGGGCATCGTCTGCATGAAGTCGAGCACGGGTCGCACCGTGGCCGAGACGCGGTCGTTGCGCGCCGCCCAGACCCCCAGCGGGATGCC
Organism: Actinotalea fermentans ATCC 43279 = JCM 9966 = DSM 3133; assembly: GCA_000767215.1. Taxonomy (GTDB): domain Bacteria; phylum Actinomycetota; class Actinomycetes; order Actinomycetales; family Cellulomonadaceae; genus Actinotalea; species Actinotalea fermentans. The sequence continues at coordinate 10,778 of AXCX01000042.1, read as the reverse complement.
GATGGCCAGGGCGATGACGCTCGCCACGAGCACGAGGGCCAGCGAGGCCATCGCGTTGTCCCACTGGTCGACGCCGATGACGACGACGAACCCCGCGAGCGCGCCGAGGCCGAGGCGCCAGCCCTTGGCCCACACCGCGAGGGCGGCGAGCACCACGACGACGGCCCACCACGGGGGACCGGTGAGCACGGCCTCCGTGGCGTCGAACGCCGCCACCAGGACGGTCCGGATGGCGTCGAAGAGCAGCCCGAACGCCGCCGTCACCCAGTCGACGCCTGTCTCGATCCACTCGCCCAGGGGGATCCGGAAGCCCAGCTCCTCCGGGCTCATGCCGGCACCGCCGTGTCGGCCGAGAGCTCCTCGCCGGGGTCGACCGCGCCGGGTTGTGGTCGTGATCGGTCCCGTTCGGCGGACGCGGCTGAGGACACCTCCGCCGCGGGGCCGGTCGCGACGCTGTCGCCGGAGGCCATCGCCTCCAGGAGCGTGACCCGCGGGATGACGCCGACCAGCCGGCCCGCGTCGTCCACCACGGGGAGCGGCAGGGGGGTCTCGGCGGAGGGCGCGAAGACCTCGGCGAGCGGTGCGTCCACGGCTACCGCGCTGACCTCGTCACGAGTCAGCTCGACCAGGCGCTCCACCCCGCGACGCTGACCGGCGAGCACGTCGTCGTCGCGGAGCGCGCCGAGGAGGCGCCGGTCGCGATCGACGAGGTAGGCGGCGGACGTCTGCGCCTCGCGCATCTCACGCAGCGCGCCCCGGGGGCCGGCCCCGACGACGACCACGGCCTTCGGGCGGACCATGACGGACGATGCCGTGAGCACGCGCGTCCGGTCGACGTCGGCGACGAACTGCGCGACGTAGTCGTTCGCCGGCTCGGAGAGGATCTGCTCGGAGGTGCCGATCTGGACGATGCGTCCGTCGCGCATGACGGCGATCCGGTCACCGAGCCGCATGGCCTCGTTGAGGTCGTGGGTGATGAACACGATGGTCTTGCCGAGGGTGTGCTGCAGCTCGACGAGCTGGTCCTGCATCTCGCGGCGGATCAACGGGTCCAGGGCGGAGAACGCCTCGTCCATGAGGAGCACGTCGGTGTCCGCCGCGAGCGCGCGGGCGAGGCCCACGCGCTGCCGCATGCCACCCGACAGCTCGGCCGGCAGGTGGTCCTCCCAGCCGCCCAGGCCGACCATCTCGAGGGCCTCGCCCGCCCGGCGCCGGCGCTCGGCACGGTCCACGTCGCGGATCGCCAGCGGGTACGCGGCGTTGTCGATGATCGTGCGGTGCGGCAGCAGGGCGAAGTGCTGGAACACCATCGAGACGCGCTGCTGCCGCAGCACGCGCAGCTCGCGGGCGGAGACCGCACCCAGGTCCGCGTCGCCCAGCCGGATCCGGCCCGCGGTGGGCCGCCACAGCCCGTTGAGCATGCGGATCAGGGTCGACTTGCCGGACCCGGACAGGCCCATGACGACGAAGGTCTCGCCCTTCTCGACCTCGAACGAGGCGTCGATGACAGCCGCCGTCCCGTGCGCCTTGATGTCGTCCCGGTCGGCGCCGGCTCGAAGGAGCCGGACGGCGTCGGCCGGTCGCCGGCCGAAGACCTTGTAGACGTTCTCAGCACACAGGATGGTCACGAGAGCTCACCTTTTCGTCCTTGCGCGGCGGTGCCGGTGGCCCCGGGTCCGGGGCCACCGCCGCCACGGCCGCGCCGTGCCGACGGCCTGCCCGACCCTCGGCCGCCTCCCGGCCGCCGACCACCCTCGCGGAGCGTGCAAGCCCCGGTCCACCCGGACGAATCGGGACAGAACGGGTGGAAGCGCGGTCCGCGTCCCCCTCGATCGCCGACTGACCAGGCGAAACGCCTTTGCTTGATCGTTACCCAGTCGTGACGAAAACCGTCCTGAGAAACCCCCGATCGGAGCAGCACACCCTGTCCGTCGGTCGCTGCGCGCGCCCGGGAGCCGGGCTGCGCCCGGCACGTCCGGAACGGGTCCTTCGCCCTGCGGGGCCCGGAAGGTCACCAGAGACGGACGACGCGCGGTCACGTACGATGGAGGTGCTTGGCGCAGGTGATGCCGTCGGCCCGGAGGGGCCGCGCCGGGCGAAGGCGGACCCGCACGCGACGCACGATCTCGCGCGCCCGGGCCGTCGGCCCCTGTCCTGCGCGCCCCGTCGCGCCGTCCCATCCGAGGTGAAGCATGTCCGCTCAGCACTTCGACGAGGTCCCCGGCCGGTTCAAGGTCCGTGACCTCTCGCTGGCCGCCGCCGGCCGTCACCAGATCCGGCTCGCCGAGCACGAGATGCCGGGGCTGATGGCCCTGCGCGCCGAGTACGCGGCCGCCCAGCCGCTCGCCGGCGCCCGCATCGCCGGCTCCCTGCACATGACCGTCCAGACGGCCGTCCTCATCGAGACGCTCGTCGCGCTCGGCGCCGAGGTCCGCTGGGCCTCGTGCAACATCTTCTCCACCCAGGACGAGGCGGCGGCCGCCGTCGCCGTCGGGCCGAACGGCACGCCCGAGGACCCCCAGGGCGTCCCGGTGTTCGCCTGGAAGGGCGAGACGCTCGAGGAGTACTGGGAGTGCACCGAGCAGATCCTGCTCTGGCCCGGTGAGGGCCCCACGATGATCCTCGACGACGGGGGCGACGCGACCCTGCTCGTGCACCTCGGGGTGGACTTCGAGGCGGCGGGCGCGGTCCCGGCGGACCTCGCGCCCGGCGACCCCGGCTACAGCCACGAGTACAACGTCATCCTCGGCGTCCTGCGCCGGTCGCTGCCCGTGGACGGGCAGCGCTGGACGCGGATCGCCCAGGGCATCGGCGGCGTCAGCGAGGAGACGACGACGGGCGTGCACCGCCTGTACCAGCTCGCGGAGGAGGGGCGCCTGCTCTTCACCGCGATCAACGTCAACGACTCGGTGACCAAGTCCAAGTTCGACAACAAGTACGGCATCCGCCACTCGCTGCCCGACGGCATCAACCGCGCCACCGACGTCCTCATCGGCGGCAAGGTCGCGTTCGTCGCCGGCTACGGCGACGTCGGCAAGGGCGCGGCCGAGTCGCTGCGCGGCCAGGGTGCGCGCGTCATCGTCTCCGAGATCGACCCGATCTGCGCCCTGCAGGCCGCCATGGACGGCTACGAGGTCGCCCGGCTGGAGGACGTGCTCGGCGAGGCGGACTTCTTCATCACGACGACCGGCAACAAGGACGTCATCCGCACCGAGCACATGACCCGGATGAAGGACAAGGCCGTCGTCGGCAACATCGGGCACTTCGACAACGAGATCGACATGGCCGGCCTGGCCGCCGTGCCCGGCGCCCGGAAGACCGAGATCAAGCCGCAGGTCCACGAGTGGACCTTCCCGGCCGACGGCGACCGGCCCGCCCGGTCGATCATCGTGCTGTCGGAGGGCCGCCTGCTCAACCTGGGCAACGCGACGGGCCACCCGTCGTTCGTCATGAGCAACTCGTTCTCGAACCAGGTCATCGCGCAGATCGAGCTGTTCCGCAACGCCGGGGCCTACCCGCTCGGCGTGCACCGCCTGCCGAAGGTGCTCGACGAGAAGGTCGCGCGCCTGCACCTGGACGCCCTCGGCGTCCGGCTCACGCAGCTGAGCAAGGAGCAGGCCGAGTACATCGGCGTCGACGTCGCCGGCCCGTACAAGCCGGAGCACTACCGCTACTGAGCCTGCCGCCCGGATCCCCGCGCGGGGAGCCGGCGCGTGATACTCGCTCCATGACGAGGGGGCGGGCGGCAGCGATCGCGCTGCTGCTCGCCCCCGTCGTCGTCCTCGCGGCCGCGTGCGGTGGGGCCGGGCTCCCCGAGCCCGACGTCGTCGAGGTCGCCGCCGCGGTGCCTGTCACGCGCGCCCTGCCGCCGGCTCGCCCGGCCGAGGCCGGGCCGATGTACGCGTCGTCGATCGCGACGATCGACGACGCGCTCACGGCACGGATGAGCGCGTCCTGGCGGCCCGGCTGCCCCGTGCCGCTCGAGGACCTGCGGTACGTGACCGTCACGCACGTGGACTTCGACGGCGTCGTCCGCACCGGCGAGCTGGTGGTGCACGCCGACGTCGCCGAGGCGGTGACCAGGGTGTTCGCCGCGCTGTTCGAGCAGCGGTACCCGGTCCGGTCGATGCGGCTGGTCGACGACTTCGGCGCGGACGACACGGCGTCGATCTACGCCGACAACACGTCCGCGTTCAACTGTCGCGCCATCACGGGTGGCACCGCGTGGTCCGAGCACGCGTACGGCCGCGCGATCGACCTCAACCCGGTGGAGAACCCGTACGTGACCGGCAGCCACGTCGGCCCGCGCACGGGCCGGGCGTTCGCCTCCCGGCCGGACGAGCCGGGCGTGATCCACGCCGACGACGCCGTCGTGGCCGCCTTCGCGGCCGAGGGCTGGCAGTGGGGTGGCCTGTGGCCGGGTCCGATCGACTACCAGCACTTCTCGACCTCGGGTCGCTGAGCGCCCCGGTCAGTCGACGGGGTCGGGGACCGCGTACGGGAGTCGGTGCACCAGGGCGGCCTCCTGCCGGGCCTGGGCGGCCTCGGCCACGCGGAGCCGGAACTCGCGGTCACGCCGCTCAGCCAGAACCGCGGCGATGAACCGCTCCGGGTGCGTGCCCAACGGCGGGCCGGGGGCGACGTACTGCTCCATCTCCCCGGCGATCTGCAGGCCGAGGCTGACGCGGGACTCCGGGTTCAGCGTGCTCGCGCGGCCGAGGAGCTGGCGCGCCGACAGGGCCAGGCCGTCCGGCAGGCGCCGGATGTCGGCCGCCCGGGCCCAGGCGGCGAGCTCGTGCGGCATGACGATCGGCGGCAGCGCCCGCTGCCCGCCGCGCACCCGCACCGCGTACGTGCCCGCCAGCATGTCGCCGAGGCGCTTGCCCTTCGGGTGCACCATCGAGGCGATGAGGGCCACGCACCCGAACGTCAGCCAGATCTCGAAGACGCCGACGAGGCCGCGGACGAACGCGTGCCGGAACCGGACGGGACCGCCGTCGTCGCGCACGATGCGCACCCCCGTGGCGAGTTTGCCCACGGACCGGCCGCGCGTGAGCGTCTCCACCGTCACCGGGATGCCGACGAGCGCGAGCACGGTCACCGAGAGCAGGATCGCCTGCGCCGCGGCCGGGTCCACGCCGATCCCGACCGTGGTGGCGATGATGCTGAGCGCGAAGAGGACCGCGTAGATGATCACCACGTCGAGCAGGGCCCCGAGCATCCGGACGGCGAAGGACGCCGGTCGCGCGTCGATCGCGACGCCCTCGCCGAGGAGGATCTCGTCCTGCACGTCGCGATCCTGCCACAGCGCGCAGCGACGACGAGGTCGCTGTGGCAGGCTGGCCGCCGTGGACCTCGACGCCTTCTCCGCCGTGCACGCGGGGACGTGGGCGCGGTTGGAGCAGCTGTCGAAGCAGCGGCACCTCACGGGCGCGGAGTCCGACGAGCTCGTGCGGCTCTACCAGCTCGTCGCGACCCACCTGTCCACCGTGCGCTCGACGGCGCCCGACCCGGCTCTCGTGGGCCGGCTGTCGGACGTCCTCGGCCGGGCGCGTGCCGCCATCGCCGGCGCCCACGAGCCGTCGCTCGCCGACGCCGCACGCTTCTTCCGCCTCGCGCTCCCGGCCGCCCTCTACCGGGTCCGCTGGTGGACGCTCGGGGTGGCCGTCGCCGTCGTCGGCATCGGGGTGCTCGTCGCCGTCACGATGCTCACCACGCCGGGCGGCATGGAGCTCGCCGGCCCGCCCGAGGCACGGGCGCAGTACGCGAACGAGGCCTTCGAGAACTACTACAGCGAGCACCCGCACGGCAGCTTCGCCGCGATGGTCTGGACGAACAACGCCTGGATCGCGGCGTTGTGCGTGGCGCTCGGGATCTCCGGCGTCGGCACGGCCCTGGTCCTGTTCTTCAACGCGGTCTCGATCGGCATGGGCGCTGCGCAGATGGCTGAGGCGGGGTACCTGGACCTCTTCTTCCAGCTCATCCTGCCGCACGGGCTGCTCGAGCTGACCTGCGTCTTCGTCGCCGGCGGCGCCGGGCTGAAGCTCTTCTGGTCCTGGATCGACCCGGCGGGCCGGCCGCGCGGCCGCGCGGTCGCCGAGGAGGGGCGCGCGCTGGTCACCGTGGTGCTCGGGCTCGCGCTCGCGCTCGGGGTGTCCGGCCTGGTCGAGGGCTTCGTGACGCCGTCGACGCTGCCCTGGCCGGTGAAGATCGCCATCGGCGCGGTGCCGTTCGCGCTCTTCTGGGCCTACGTCCTGGTGGTCGGCCGCAAGGCCGTCCGCGCGGGCGAGACCGGCGACATCTCGCCGCAGCACGCTGCTGACGCCCTTCCGATCGCCGCCTGATCCCCGCCACGAGGAGACCACGTGAACCGGCAGCTGCCCCAGGACTACCCACCGATCCTGTACATCCCGTGCGTGCGGCACGTGACGGACCCGGCGGACCTCGAGGTCCAGTACCGGATCACCAAGGACGGTCGCAGCGCGCTGCTGGTCTACTCGGCGCTCGACCGGCTCCTCGCCGGCTGCGGGCGGGACCAGCCCTGGTTCACGCTCCCCACCGCCAACCTGCAGACGCTGTGGGACGCGGCGCCCTTCGACCTCGTGCTCCTCGACCTCCTGGTGCCCGAGTCGGAGCGGCAGGTGGTGGCGCCGTGAGCCTCTCCGTCGACCACGACGCCCTCGCCGCCATCGCGAGCGGCCTGCGTGCGGCCGGCACGGGGCTCGACGAGTCGGGTCGCGGCGCCCCCGCGGCCGTCACCGCGGGCGTCGCGGGCCCCTTGCTCGGGGACGTGCTCGCCACCGTCGGTGAGGCGATGATGCGCCTGACGTACGAGGCCCACCACATCGCGGGCATCGTGGACGAGGCCAACGCGGAGCTCGCCCGCGGCGACGACGCCGAGGCGGGAGCCTTCGCCGCGCTCGGCGGGGGGCAGCAGTGAGCCTGGCGCTCGAGACGCGAGTCGACGGGTCGCCGTCGAGCATCCGTGCGGCCGCCGCCTGGCTGCTCGACAGCCTCGCGGCAGGGAGCACGACTTTCGACGAGGACGTCTACCAGCAGTACCGCGGCGTCGCGCCCGCGTGGGAGGGGGAGGGTGCCGAGCCGCTCCGGGGGCGCCTGTCCACGCTCGCGAACGGTGGCGGGACGCTCTCGCAGGTCGCGACGACCATGGCCCGTGAGCTCGAGGCGCTGGCGACGGCGCTCGAGCTGACGCTCACCGACATGAGCGGGGCGCGGGAGCAGGCCGGTGCGGGCGGGCTGCGCGTCGTGGGCACGGTCATCCACGGGCCCGGCGACCCGCCTCCCGACGTCCCGCCGCTGCCCGCGGGCGCCTCGTCGGCCGAGGCCCAGGCGCACGGGCAGGCGCTGGCCGCCATCGCCGCCTGGGACCGGCGCTGCGCACTGTGGAACACCCTCGTCGAGATCGTGGACGCCGGGCACCAGCGGTGGGCGACGGCCGTGGACTCGGCCGTGGGCGTGTGGGAGGGCAACAAGGGCAACCTCGTGGGCCTGTTCTCCGAGCTCCTGAGCGGCGGGGTGAGCGCCTCGGCGATGGCGGTGGTCGCGTACAACGCCAAGCTCCTGCGCGGCTTCCACCTCGACTCCGCGGCGGCGTACGCCAGGCACGTCACGGCGGTGACGCCCGGCGGCCGGCTCACGACGACGCCCCAGCACTTCTACGACCTGGTGGACACCGGCGCGCAGCACCTCGACGACGCCGCGCGCGCCGGCCGCACGGCGGCCACGCCGCGGGTGCCTGCCGGCGTCGCGCGCGGACTGCTGGCCCTCGGCGTCGTCGCCACGGGCTACGGGATCTACGACGACATCCAGAACGGCGAGTCGCCGGCGCAGGCGGCGGTCTCCAACGGCGGCGGCTTCCTGGCGTCGATGGGCGCGGGTGCGCTCATCGGTGCGGGCGTCGGCTCGGTGCTGCCGGTGGGCGGGACGATCGTGGGCGGCATCGTCGGCGCGGTCGGCGGTGCCGTCGTCGGGCTGGTGACCTCCGGCATGATCGACTCGATGTGGGAGAACGGCGTGGACAGCCTCGGCGACGTCGGCTCGGCGATCGCGGACGGCTGGGACGAGATGACCGAGACCGTCGGCGATGCCGGCGAGATGATCGGCGACGCCGCGGGCGCCATCGGGGGCGGCCTCAAGGACGCCTGGAATGCCATCTTCTGACCCGGCGGGCACCTCCGCGGCGCTGCCCGCCGGGCCGGTGCTCGCGGCGGGCGGCCGGGGAAGGGCTCTCCTGTGGGGCGTGGTCGTGGTCAACGCGACCCTCGGGCTCGGTCTCCTGCTCGTCGCGGGCGACCAGCTGGCCACGCCGGCGCCCGACCGCGCCTGGAGCGTGCCGGCGTCCGTCGCGGTGGCCGTCGGTGCGCTGGCGTGGCTCGGGGTCGGGACCCTCGGGTTCTGGCTGACGTACCTGCGGCGCCCGTCATGGGACCCGGACCGGGCGTTCCTGGGCGACACCGAGCACGGGCCGGCCGTCGTGCTCCCGTGGCGGACCGCCTTCCTGCGTCGACCGGTCGTGCTCAGCGCGCTCGTCATGGTCCTGCTCGCGGGACTGGCGGTCGTCCTCGGGTCCGCGGGCAACGCCGGCTGGTGGGTGCCCGCGGCCGCGGCGCTGCTCGTGCTCGTCGTCGTGCCCCAGGCCGTGGTGCGCGCCCGCAGGCCGGGACGGCTCGTCCTGGCCCCGCAGGGGATCGGCGTCACCGGCCCGGACGGCGACGCGTGGCTCGACTGGGACGACCTCCGCGGGATCGGCGTCGTCGACGTCGGCTGGTGGGGCGTGCTCCGGGTCGTCGGGACGGACCCGGCGCCGTCGTGGCGGTACCGGCCACGCCGCACCGCGTCCCGCGCGACGACGCCCGCGGGGCCGTGGGTCGAGATCCCGGGCCCGGCCGTGCCGGTCGACCCGGCCGCTCTGATCCGCGCGATCGCCCGCTACCGGCAGGACCCCGCCGCGCGCGCGGAGCTGGCCACGGACCAGGGACGACGCCGTGTGGCCGGTCTGGACTGACGGTCAGAGCCGGCCGGCGGCCTTGAGCGCGAGGTAGGTGTCCGCGAGCCTCGGCGCGAGCTCGTCGGGGAGGGCGTCGACGACCTCGACGCCGCGCTGACGCAGCCGCACGGTCACGGCGGCGCGCTCGAGCTCGGCGCGCTCGGCGGCCGCGGCGTCGAAGACCTCGGCCGCGGAGCCGCGCCCACGTCGCAGCGAGGCCACCTCGGGGTCGGCCACCGAGGCCAGGACCACCGTGTGCTCGTGCGCCAGGGGGCCGACCACGGGCAGCAGCCCGCTCTCCACGGCGGCCGGCTCCAGGCTGGTCAGGAGCACGACGAGCGCGCGCCGCGACATGCGCTGGCTCACCGCGGCGACGACGCCGGGCCAGTCGGTCTCGACCAGCGCAGGCTCGACCGGGGCCAGCGCGTCGGCGACCGCCGGCATGAGCCGCGGACCGTTGGTCCCGGCCACCTGGGTGCGCACGCGGCGGTCGAAGGCGATGAGGTCGATCCGGTCGCCCGCGCGCGACGCCAGCGCCGCGAGGAGCAGCGCGGCCTCGATCGAGGCGTCGATGCGCGGCAGGTCGCCGATGCGTCCGGCAGCGAGGCGCCCGGTGTCGAGCACCATGAGCACGCGCCGGTCCCGCTCGGGCCGCCAGGTGCGCACGACGACGTCGCTGCGCCGCGCCGTGGCGCGCCAGTCGATCGAGCGCACGTCGTCGCCGATCACGTACTCGCGCAGCGAGTCGAACTCCGTCCCGGCGCCGCGGATCTGCACGGCCGTGCGTCCGTCGAGCTCGCGCAGGCGCGCCAGCCGGCTCGGCAGGTGCCGACGGGACGCGAACTCGGGCAGCACGCGCAGCCGACCGGGCACGGGGATGCTCACCTGGCGCGCGGCCAGGCGGAGCGGGCCGAACGAGCGGATCGTCACCCGGTCGGCGAGCCGGTCGCCGCGGCGCGTGGGCCGCAGCGGCGTCACCAGCCGACGCGACTCACCGGCGGGCAGGCTGACCCGGTGCCGGTTCTGCCCGGCGCCCGCCGAGGGCTGCCACGCGTCGCGGACGACGGCGCGCAGCCGGCGCGACGAGCGGTTCGTCACGGTGAGCGTCGACCGGGTGGCCTCCGTGAGGCGGACCGACCCGGGGACCGACCGCCGCACCGCCACCTGGCGGGGGGAGGCGGCGAGCACGACGTCCAGCAGGCACGCGAGGAGCACCAGCCCGAGCCACGCGAGCACGGTGAACGGCGCCGGCACGAGCAGAGCCGGGACGAGGCCGAGGGCGACCAGGACGACCGCCCGCCAGGTGATGGCCATGGGTGGTCAGCGCGGCACGGGCACGGCGCCCAGCACCGTGTCGAGCACGCTCTCCGGCGTGACGCCCTCGAGCTCGGCCTCCGCGCGCAGCTGGACGCGGTGGCGCAGCGTCGGGTGGGCGAGCGCCTTCACGTCGTCGGGCGTCACGTAGCCGCGGCCGGACAGCCACGCCCAGGCGCGCGAGGTGGCCAGGAGCGCCGTCGCGCCGCGGGGGGAGACGCCGAGCGACAGCGACGGCGACTGGCGGGTGGCCCGGCAGACGTCGACGACGTACCCGAGGACCGCGGGCGCGACCTGCACCTGGGCGATCTCCGCCCGGGCGCGCTCGAGCTGGTGCGCGTCGGTGACGGCCCGGACGCCGGCCGCGGCCAGGTCGCGCGGGTCGAAGCCGGTCGCGTGCCGGCGCAGGACCTCGATCTCGTGGTTCCGCTCGGGCAGCGGCATCGTCAGCTTGAGC
>AXCX01000405.1 GCA_000767215.1 Actinotalea fermentans ATCC 43279 = JCM 9966 = DSM 3133 | reverse complement strand
CACCGTCTCGGCCGCCGTCGCCGCGACCGGCACCACGGACCCGGTGCTCGGCCCGACCGACGTCACGATCTCCGAGGGCGTCAACACGATCGTCTACGCGTGGGGCAGCCTCGAGGCCGAGAACCTCGCGATCGCCGCGCAGACCATCGGCGGCCTGCACTCCGCGCCGGCCGGCGTCCCCTCCGGTGAGCTCGGCCTCGCGTCGACCGACGCCGGCTCCTCCGCCACCCCGTGGCTGATCGCCGCCATGGCGGGCGTGGGCGTCGCCGCCATCGCCGGCCTGGGCGTGGCGCGTCGCCGGACGGTCGCCGTCAGCGTCGACCGCTGAGACCGGCCGCGCCCGGCCCGAGCCTCGTCG
>AXCX01000404.1 GCA_000767215.1 Actinotalea fermentans ATCC 43279 = JCM 9966 = DSM 3133 | reverse complement strand
CCTGCCGCGCCGTCGGCGTACCCCCGCGCGTAGGCCAGGTCGGTGCCCTCGCGGAACAGGTCGGCCTCGGCGGGCCTGACGAGCGCCCGGGCGCCCGGGCCGTCGTCGTGCGTCACGTACCTGCCCAGCCCGCGCACGACGGCGACGGGCCGGCCCGCGCTCTTGCCGCGCACCAGCTCGGTCGCCGCCGCCACCTCGTCCGCCACCGCGGTCACGGTCACGGTGAGCGGCCGACCATGCGCGTCGACGCTGCCACGCAGGTCGTCGAGCACCTGCAGGCCCGCGGCGCCGATCGCGATGTCGACCAGCCCCTCGCGCCAGGCGCGCCCGGCGGTGTCGGTGAGGACCACGGCCAGGCGCACTCCGAAGCGCGCGGCCAGGGCCGCCCGCAGGGTCCGCGCCGACGCGTCGGGATCCACCGGCAGCAGCAGCACGGTGCCGTCGGGGGTGTTGCTCGCGTCGACGCCTGCGGCGGCCATGACCAGGCCCTGCGGATTCTCCACGATGCGCAGCGGCGGCTGGCCCGGGCGCTCCCGGGTGGCGACCACGCGGACCGTCTGGTCGGCGATCGCCTCCTCGCGGTCCGCCGCGGCGAGCACGCGGCCCTCCGCCTTGGAGACGACCTTGCTCGTGACGGCCACGACGTCCCCGTCCACAAGCCCACCGGCATCCGCGAGGACGTCCCCGACCAGCCGCGCCAGGTCGTCCCCGGGCCGGATCTCGGGCAGGCCCGCGGGGGCCCACACGGCCAGGCCGTCCGGGGCGGGCGGTGTCGGGGCGGTCACCGGTGCAGCTTCGGCAGCACCTCGCGGCCGAAGACCTCGATCCACTCCCGCTGGTTGCGTCCGACGTTGTGCAGGTAGACCCGGTCGAAGCCCAGGTCCACGTAGCGCTGCAGCTCGGCGCGGTGCACGTCCGGATCCGCCGAGATGACCATCCGGCCCTCGAAGTCCTCGGGGCGCACCAGGCGCGCCATCTGCTCGAAGTCGTGCGGCGAGCGGATGTCGCCCTTCGGGAACTTCATGCCGCCGTTGGGCCACTGGTCCAGCGCGTTCGCGAGCGCCTCCTCGTCGGTCGCTGCCCACGACAGGTGCACCTGGAGCGCCCGCGGCATGGTCTGTGGATCCTTGCCCGCCTCGCGCGCCCCCTCGTCGAACCGCGCGAACAGGCCCGCGATCTTCTCGAGCGGCGCGCCCACGGTGATGAGCCCGTCGGCGTGGCGCCCGGCCCGCTTCGCGGTGACCGGGCCGGCGGTGGCCACGAGGATCTCCGGCGGCGTCTCCGGCATCGTCCACAGGCGTGTCGACTCGAGCTTGTAGTACGTCCCCGCGTGCTTGACGTCCTTGCCGGCCAGCGAGCCCGCGAAGAGCTTGCTGATGATCTCGATGGCCTCGAACATCCGGTTGATGCGCTCGGGTGCCTCGGGCCAGTAGGTGCCGAGGATGTGCTCGTTGAGCGCCTCGCCCGAGCCCAGGCCGAGCCAGTGCCGCCCGGGGTACATCGCGGCGAGTGTCGCCGACGCCTGCGCGACCATCGCCGGGTGCCAGCGGAAGGTCGGGGCGGTGACCCCGGGCCCCAGGTCGCCGCGCGTCCGCTCGCCGAGCGCCGCCAGCACGTTCCAGACGAACGAGCTCTGCCCCTGGGCGGGCACCCACGGCTGGAAGTGGTCGGCCGCCATCACCCCTGAGAAGCCGTGCGCCTCGGCGTGCACCGCCAGGTCGAGGACCTCGGTGGGGGGGAACTGCTCCAGCGCCGCGGCGTACCCGATCGTCAACCCCGCCATCCACGTCCTCTCAACGGTATGCACTGCTTGGCACGAGCACTGCTCTGCACGATGACCTGACCCTACGCGTCCGGCCCGGTCGGCTCACGATCGAGCCGGCCGGGCCGGACGGGTGGCGTGGCTGCCGGGGGCAGCGCTGCGCACGCGCGGGGTGCCGCCGGTCCCTCCCACCGGACGGCACCCCGCGAGCCCTGCGGTCACTCGTAGGCGATCGCCTCGAGGACGTTCATGCGGGACGCCCGGGCCGCGGGCCACACGGCCGCGACCACACCGACGACGACGGCCAGGCCGAGCAGGGTGCCCAGGCCGGTCCACGGGATGGCGAGGTTGGTGAACCCCTCGTCCTCGAACACCACCGTCATCGTCGACGCGAGACCCGCGCCGACCGCGATGCCGAGCACCGTGCCGAACACCGCCGTCAGGACCGACTCGATGGTGACCACCGAGGCGAGCTGCAGCCGACCGAGGCCCACCGCCCGGAGGAGCCCGATCTCGCGGGTCCGCTCCGAGATCGACAGCGCGAGGGTGTTCACGATGCCGAGCACGGCGATGACGATCGACAGCCCGAGCAGCGCGTACAGGATCGTCAGCATCTGGTTCACCTGGGCGGCGATCGCGTCGCCGTACTCCTCGGCGTCCATCACGGAGACGATGACGTACGGCTTGGCGAGCGCGGTGATGTCGGCCCGCACGTCGGCGAGGTCGGCACCCGGCACGGCCGAGATGAAGACCGTGTCGATGACGGCCTCGGTGGCGCCGGCGACGGCCGCGAAGTCCGAGGCCTCGAGGACCACGGGCAGCCCGAGCGCACCGGAGTCGATGACCGCGCCGATCTGCACGTCACGCGTCCCGCCCGCGCTCGCCACGGTCAGGGTGTCCCCGACCGCCCAGTCGTTCGCCTCCGCCGTCGTCGCCTGCACCACGGCGGTGCCCGGCGCCAGCGACGCGACCGCGCCGTCCTCCACCGGCACCGTGAGGGTGTCGGTGAAGAAGCCCGCCGGCACGCCGATGACCGGCGTGCTGGTCCCGTCGACCGAGGCGGGGCCGGAGATCTGCAGCGCGTCCACCCGCTCGACGCCGTCCACGCCCGCCACGTCGTCCACGAGCTGGGCCGGGACGTCCCAGGTGGCCGACTGCAGGAGCAGGTCGGTCTTGGCCTGGTTGTCCACGACGTCGCGCACGGAGGCCTGGGCGGAGGCGGCGATGACCGACGCCGCGCCCACGAGGGCCATGCCGATCATGAGCGCGCCCGCCGTCGTGGCGGTCCGCTTGGGGTTGCGGGTGACGTTGCCGCGGGCGAGGCCGCCGAGCGGCCGGGCGCCCTTGACGAGCGGCGAGGCGAGGGCCCCGAGCATGGGCGGGACGATCGCCGGGGCGAGGGCGAGCACGGCGACGACGATCGCCGCGGCGCCGAGGCCGAGCAGCGACCCGGCGTTCTCCTCGACC
>AXCX01000403.1 GCA_000767215.1 Actinotalea fermentans ATCC 43279 = JCM 9966 = DSM 3133 | reverse complement strand
CCCGCCGCCCCGGCAGCCACCACCCCCAGCCGCCCCGCCTTCCCGTTCGGGGCGCACCTCGCCGCCGTGCGCACCGCCGCGGACGCGCTGCTCGCCGACGCCGCCGCCGCAGGCCTGGACGCCTCCGTGCCCACCTGCCCGGGCTGGCGCGTGGCGAACGTCGTCGCCCACCAGGGGATGGTGCACCGCTGGACCACCGCCAACCTGCGCCTGGACCCCACGCCGGTGCCGACCGAGGCGGAGATCCTCGCGACCGTCCCGCACGCCGACCTCCTGGCGTGGTTCGCCGCGGGCATCACGGAGATGGCGGCCGCGTTCGCCGCCGCCGACCCCGACGTCGCCGCGCTCGTCTTCCTCGACGACGCCCCGCCGCCGCGTGACTTCTGGGCCCGCCGGCAGGCCCACGAGACCGGCATGCACGCGGTCGACGTCCTCGCCGCGCGCCTCGGCCGTCGCCCGACGGCCGTCGAGGCCGCCATCCCGCGCGACCTCGCGCTCGACGGTCTCGACGAGCTGCTCACGGGTTTCGTGACGCGCGGCCGCAACGGCCTCTGCGACGCGGAGGCGACGAGCATCGCCGTCGTGCCCGACGACGCCCTGCCCGCCGCCCCCCTGGCCTGGTTCCTGGAGGTCCTCCCGGAGGGTATCCGGACCATGCGCACGACGCCGGAGCGCACCCCCGCGGCCGACGCCGTCTTCCGTGGCACCGCGGCCCAGCTCCACCTGGGCCTGTGGAACCGCGGCGACGAGGTGCGCGTGGACGGCCGCGCAGACCTGCTGGCCCGCTGGGCCGAGCGCGTCCAGATCACCTGGGGCTGAGGGGCCCGACCCTTCCCGGCGTCAGGCCTCGAGCAGGATCGTGAACGGCCCGTCGTTGAGCAGCTCCACCTGCATGTACGCGCCGAACACGCCCGTCGCGACCTCGATCCCGCGCGCCCGGAGCGCCGCCACGACGGCGTCCACGAGCGGCTCGGCCACCGGCCCCGGCGCCGCGCCGTTCCACGACGGCCGACGCCCCTTGCGCGTGTCCGCGTAGAGCGTGAACTGGCTCACCACCAGCACGGGCGCGCCGACGTCGAGCACCGACTTCTCGTCGTGCAGGATCCGCAGGTCCGCGATCTTGCGCGCGATGAGCTCGACCTGCTCGGGACCGTCGTCGTGTGTCGCGCCGACCAGCGCGAGCAGGCCCGGACGGTCGATCGCGCCGACCACCTCGCCGTCCACCGTGACCGACGCGCGGCTCACCCGCTGCAGGACCGCCCTCACACCCGTCCCCTCACACCCGTCTCCCCGTACCCGTGCCGTTCACGCGCGCCCGGTCACGCCCAGCGCGCCCCCACGACGGCCCGCCCGACGTCGTCGCCCCCGACGCCCACGATCTCCCCCACGGGCTCGCCGTGCCCCAGCACCGGCACGTGCCCGATGGCGCGCACCTCCGCCACGGCCCACTGGTCGGGCGCGGCGGCCCAGTCCTGCTGCCAGCGGTGCTCGAGGACGTCGCGCAGCACCACGGGCCGCGCCCGGGCCGACCCGTCGGCGATCTTGAACGCCACCCCGGTCCCGTCGGCGAAGCCGGCCGCGTACACGCCCTCCGCGCCGTCCTTGGCCACGAGCCCCGGCACCGCGGCCATGAACCGCGACACGTCCCGCCCCGGCCCACCGACCAGGAACGGGTACGTGCGCATGACCCGCCCGACCCGCTGGAACGCCCCGTGCTGGGCCCAGAGCTCCTCGCCCCACCAGGGCACCCCGGGCCGCCCCTCGCCCGACGCCGCCGCCGCGATCCGCCCGAAAGCCCGCGCCAGCCCGTGCACCGTCGTCGAGAACAGCGGGGCGCCGCAGCCGTCGACGGTGACGTCGCGCACTGGCACGCCGGTGAGCAGCTCGATCGTCTCCCGCACGCGCACCTGCAGCGGGTGCTCGGGCGAGCGGTACGACGCCGGGTCCCAGTCGGACGAGCCCGCCCCCGCGCACGTCGCGAGCATCGCCGCGTGCTTGCCGGAGCAGTTCTGCGTGACCGACGCCGGCCCTCGCCCGCCCTGCCGCCACGCGTGCGCCGCCGCGGCGTCGAGCGGCAGGTCCGGCGTGTTCTGCAGGTCGTCCTCGGTCAGCCCCGCCCCGGCGAGCACGCGGCGCACGACGGCGAGGTGCTCCGGCGTCCCCGAGTGGCTGGCGCACGCGAGCGCGAGCCCCTCGTCGTCGATCTCCAGGCCCGCGCCGAGCATCGCCGCCGCCTGCAGCGGCTTGAGCGAGGACCGCGCGAAGATCGTCGCGTCCGGGTCGCCGACGGCGCGGGACACCGTCCCGTCCGGGCGCACCACCACGAGGTGCCCCACGTGCACGGACTCCACCACCCCGCCGCGTACGACGACGGCGAGCGGCCCCGCCTGCGGGCTCACCTCACCAGCCTCCGCGCGTGCCGCGGGACCGCCCGGAGCCCCCGGAGTACGGCTTGATCGCCGGCCGGACGTCGGCGAGGTACACGCCCGCCGCGACTGCGCTGCCCAGCGCGAGGAACGACAGCATGCCGAAGCCCACCGGCCACGGGATCGCGACGAACGCGACCGCCGTCGCGGCGCCCAGCAGGATCGTCCAGAACTGCTTGGTGCGCTTGCCGCCGCTGACGAACGCGGCCGCCGGCCGGCGCAGCGCGTCGACGAGCGCGTACACCGTCACCGCGAACACGACGGCGTACAGCGCGAAGTACACGAGGAGCTGGAGGTCGCGGATCACGGGGTGAGCCTACGAGCCCGGGTGCGTGGTGGGCGCACCGACCGCGGGGCGCCCGCCGAGCCCGCGCGCCACCGGCCCGCGCGCCTGCGGCCGGTCGACCGACATGCCCTCGGCGGGCACGATCACCTCCTGCGCGGCCGCGACGTCGCCGCCGTCGCACACCACGGCCAGCCGGGCGTCCTCCGGCAGGCTCCGCTTGAGCAGCGCCAGGGCGATCGGGCCCTGCTCGTGGTGCCGCGCGACCGAGGTGACGTGCCCGACCGGCCGGCCGGCGTCGTCGTGCACCGCGGCCCCCGGCACCGGGATCAGGTGACCGGAGCCGTCCAGGTGCAGCATCGTCAGGCGGCGCGGCGGGCGGCCCAGGTTGTGCACCCGGGCGATCGTCTCCTGGCCGCGGTAGCAGCCCTTGTGCAGGTGCACGGCGGTGCGCAGCCAGTCGAGCTCGTGCGGGATGGCCCGGTGGTCCACCTCGGCGGCCGCCCGGGGCCGCCACGCCGCGACGCGCAG
>AXCX01000402.1 GCA_000767215.1 Actinotalea fermentans ATCC 43279 = JCM 9966 = DSM 3133 | reverse complement strand
TCGTTGGTCTTCGTGACGGTCGCGGTGCAGCCGTTGCTCGTGCCGCCGCCGGTGTTCCCGCCCGTGTTGCCGCCGGTGTCGCCACCGGTGGTGGTGCCGATCGTCACGTTCGACGAGCCGGAGCTCTGGTACCCCTCGGTCGCCATGATCTGGTAGTCGTGGCTGCCGAGGTTCATGCCCGCGCGGGCCCAGGCGTCGAAGTGGTTGCCGACCGTGATGGTGCCGGACGTGCGCTTCTGCTGCCGCACGGACCAGTACTGGTAGAAGGTCGACGTGCCCTCGATCGAGGGCTGGTTGACGCGCTGCGTCCGGTAGATGTCGTAGGTGCCGCCGTCGCTGGTGACCGTGCCCATGAACGTGCCGGTGGGCCGGTAGGTGCCCCAGGACTCGACGATGTAGTACTCGACCAGCGGTCCGCGGGTCCAGCCGTACAGCGTCAGGTAGGCGTTGCCGGACGGGTTGAACTGGGCCGTGTACTGGACGGTGCGCCGGCCGCCGGTCGCCCAGCCCTTGCCGGCGACGAAGTTCCCGGTGTTGCGCCACTGCGTCGAGTAGTTCCCGCCCGAGCCGGTCTCCATCGAGACCGTGCCGTTCGAGTCGGTCCAGAACGAGTAGAAGTACCCGTCGTGGGTGCCCGTCTGGTTGCTCGTGACCGTGGCGGCCCCGGCGGGCGAGACGGCCGTCAGCGTCACCGCTGCGGCCATGGCCCCGGCGGCGAGCAGGCTGGCGAGCCGGCGTCGTGGTCGAGCGCTCCTGCGGAGCGCGAAAGTATCGGACATGCGGCACCTCTCTGTGCGTGACCGACGGCGTCGCGCGCGCGACGTGCGAGGCGGCGGCCGAGCCGGTCTTCCG
The DNA here is from genome assembly GCA_000767215.1 of Actinotalea fermentans ATCC 43279 = JCM 9966 = DSM 3133. Taxonomy (GTDB): domain Bacteria; phylum Actinomycetota; class Actinomycetes; order Actinomycetales; family Cellulomonadaceae; genus Actinotalea; species Actinotalea fermentans. The sequence continues at coordinate 2,391 of AXCX01000402.1, read as the reverse complement.
GCTGGACAGGGCCGCGCGGGCGGCCGTGCCAGGCATACGACAGGAGTCTGCGCGCGGGCCGCCGGGGTCGAGAAGTGTCCGATTCGCCCGAAACGTTTAGGCGACCATCACGCGTCCCTGGGGCGAAAGATCGACGCGCCGCCCCGATAGTTGCGACCCGGCCGCGACCGGGTCGCCGGCGACCGCGCCGGCAACCGCGCCCGCGCCCGCGCCGCCACCGCAACCGAACCTTGAGCCCAGGCGACTCAACTCGACTTGCGGCCCGGCGAGCGAGGGCGCAGACTTGAGCGCAGAAGGCTCAAGACCAGCCCGCACCCGGGCGCCACCGAACGAAAGGCACCACCCATGGCACGCGCCGTCGGCATCGACCTCGGCACCACCAACTCCTGCGTCTCCGTCCTCGAGGGCGGGGAGCCCACCGTCATCGCCAACGCCGAGGGCGCCCGCACGACGCCGTCGGTCGTCGCGTTCAGCAAGGGCGGCGAGGTGCTCGTCGGCGAGATCGCCAAGCGCCAGGCGGTCACGAACGTCGACCGCACCATCACCTCGGTCAAGCGCCACATGGGCACCGACTGGGACGTCAAGATCGACGACAAGGACTACACCGCGCAGGAGATCTCCGCGCGCGTCCTCGGCAAGCTCAAGCGCGACGCCGAGCAGTACCTCGGCGAGCCCGTGACCGACGCCGTCATCACCGTCCCCGCGTACTTCAACGACGCCCAGCGCCAGGCCACGAAGGACGCCGGCCAGATCGCCGGCCTCAACGTGCTGCGCATCATCAACGAGCCGACGGCGGCCGCGCTCGCCTACGGCCTCGACAAGGGCAAGGAGGACGAGCTCATCCTCGTCTTCGACCTCGGCGGCGGCACGTTCGACGTGTCCCTCCTCGAGGTCGGCAAGGACGAGGACGGCTTCTCGACCATCCAGGTCCGCGCCACCTCCGGCGACAACCACCTCGGTGGCGACGACTGGGACCAGCGGATCGTCGAGCACCTCATCAAGGAGGTCAAGAACTCCTCCGGCGTCGACCTGTCCAAGGACAAGATCGCCCTCCAGCGCCTCCGCGAGGCCGCCGAGCAGGCGAAGAAGGAGCTGTCGTCGGCCACCTCGACGACCATCTCCATGCAGTACCTGTCGATGAGCGAGAACGGCCCGATCCACCTCGACACCAAGCTCACCCGGGCGCAGTTCGAGGAGATGACCTCCGACCTGCTCGACCGCACCAAGGCGCCGTTCCACGCCGTCATCCGCGACGCCGGCATCAAGCTGAGCGACATCGACCACGTGGTCCTCGTCGGCGGCTCGACCCGCATGCCCGCGGTGTCCGACGTCGTCACCGAGCTGACCGGCGGCAAGGAGCCCAACAAGGGCGTGAACCCGGACGAGGTCGTCGCCGTCGGCGCCGCGCTGCAGGCGGGCGTCATCAAGGGCGAGCGCAAGGACGTGCTGCTCATCGACGTCACCCCGCTGAGCCTCGGCATCGAGACCAAGGGCGGCGTGATGACCAAGCTCATCGAGCGCAACACGGCCATCCCGACCAAGCGCTCGGAGATCTTCTCCACGGCCGAGGACAACCAGCCGTCGGTGCTCATCCAGGTGTTCCAGGGCGAGCGCGAGTTCGCGCGCGACAACAAGCCGCTGGGCACGTTCGAGCTCACCGGCATCGCGCCGGCCCCGCGCGGCATCCCGCAGATCGAGGTCACCTTCGACATCGACGCGAACGGCATCGTGCACGTGTCCGCGAAGGACCGCGGCACGGGCAAGGAGCAGTCGATGACGATCACCGGCGGCTCCGCGCTGCCGAAGGACGACATCGAGCGCATGATCAAGGAGGCCGAGGCGCACGCCGCCGAGGACAAGAAGCGCCGCGAGGAGGCCGAGACCCGCAACCAGGCCGAGGCGCTCGTCTACTCGACCGAGAAGGTGCTGCGCGACAACGGCGACAAGGTGCCCGAGGACGTCAAGACCGAGGTCACGGCCGCCGTCGGCGAGCTGCGCACCGCGCTCGAGGGCGAGGACATCGAGGCCGTGAAGGCCAAGCAGGCCGCGCTGTCCGCGGTCGCCCAGAAGATCGGCGAGGCGATCTACGCCGCCGACGCCGCCGCCGGTGCCGCCGGTGCGCCCGCCGCCGACGCAGCGGGCAGCACCACCGCGGACGACGACGACGTGGTCGACGCGGAGATCGTGGACGAGGACGAGACCAAGTGACCGACCAGCACCACGCCGGGGGTGGGGCTGCCCGCGAGGACGACCCCACCGCCGTGCGGTTCACCGACAAGCGGCGGATCGACCCCACCACGGGCGCCGTCCGCCAGCCCGCGCCCGACGACGTGGCGCCGCCCCAGGGCGACCCCCTCACCGGGGCGCCGGGCACGCCGGGCACGGACGCCG
>AXCX01000401.1 GCA_000767215.1 Actinotalea fermentans ATCC 43279 = JCM 9966 = DSM 3133 | reverse complement strand
CCGGCGGCCTCGGGGACGACCGGCCGTTGCCGCCGGCGGACTCCCCCACGGCGACGCCGACCCCGGGCACCTGGCCCGCCGCGGTCACGCTCGACGGCCCGGTGCCGGCGTGCGGCGACCCGATGCCCGCGCTCGTGACGCCGGACGGCGAGCCCGAGCTCACCATCGAGCAGATCACGCAGGGCGCCCCGCTCGTGGCCGGCGGCGTCGCCCAGCTCGACGTGACGATCCACGCGCCGGAGGGTGTCGCACTGCAGAGCTCGCTGCCCCGCCCCCTTCTCGTCCGCGACGGCGTGGTGGTCGCCACGCTCGACAGGGATGTCGACCTGAGCTCGACCTACGGTGGTTCGGGCGACCTCGGCTTCCCGCCCGTGCTGCTCGAGCTGGTGCGCTGCGAGACGCAGGGCCACGGCGCCGTGCCCCTCGACGGCGGCGACTACGACCTGGTCGTCCTCCAGGTCCTCACACGCGCCGACGCCACAGGTGCGATCGAGCAGCTCACGCTCGCCGGCGGGCCGTACCCGATCACCCTCGAGTCGGCCGCGACCGACGAGTCGCCCGGTTCGTGACCGTCGGGGTGCAACCGGGGACGCCCCTGGCGCGTCACACTCCTTGACAGCGGCCACCGGCCGCCCCGGCGCAGGAGGCACGCATGGCGCGCACGCAGGACGACGAGGTGGTCACCCGCCTCCTCGCCGAGCGCAGCCGGGCCCTGACCGGGTACGCGTACCTGCTGTGCGGCGACGTGCACGACGCCGAGGACCTCGTCCAGGACGCCCTGGTCAAGACGTTCGCGCGGCGCCGGGCCGGGCTCGCGCTCGACTCCGCCGAGGCGTACGTCCGACGCGCGATCCTCACGCTCTACCTCGACGGCTGGCGCAAGCGGAAGCGCTGGTCGGGCCGGCTGCCCGCCGCCGCGGACCCGGCCGAGCGCGCCGGCCACGCGGACGCCGTCGGCGACCGGGTCGACGTCGTCGCCGCGCTCGCGGCGCTGCCCCGCCAGCAGCGGGCGTGCGTCGTCCTGCGGTTCTACGAGGACCGGACCGTCGCGGAGATCGCCGACGCCCTCGGGGTCGGCGACGGCACCGTCAAGCGCTACCTCTCCCTGGCCACGCACCGCCTCGAGGCGCTGCTCGGCCCCATCCCCCCGCACGACGTCGAGCTCGTGCAGACCACCTCCGATGTCCGAGCGATGGCGAAGGACCGACGATGAACGACCTGACGCTCGCCCTCTGGAAGGCCGCCGACCACGCCACGGCCGGTCGCGAGCCGCTGCCCGCGTCCCCCGTCCTCACCCGCATCCGACGACGCCGGACCGTCCGCTACGCCTCCCAGGGCGCGGTCGGGGTGGCGGCAGCCGGGGCGGCCGTCGTCGGCGGGGTGCAGGTCGCGAGCCGCGCGCCCGAGCCCACCCCCGCAGCGACGGACCTGGCGGACGCCATGACCATCCGGTGCGGCGCATCGATCGACGAGTTCGCGCAGCCGGACGGCGCGCCCGACGTGACCTTCAACCTCGACGCCTCGATCGCGATGGTCGAGCCCGCGGATGCCGAGATCCCCTTCTTCGCCTTCGCGGAGGCGACGCCGGAGGTGGCCGAGCAGACGGGCTCGACGCTCACGTTCGCCCTCGTCGACGACGGCGTCGTCGTGGGCCTGCCCGCAGACCGCTGGACCGGTGGGGAGACGCCGGGGTTCGACGAGCAGACGGACCCCCGTCAGCTGACCGCCTGGACGGACGTCCCGTTCGCGGCCTGCCAGGCCGACGGCTCCCTCGCCGGCTCGCCCGCGCCGGGCACGTACGCGGTGGTGGCCTACCTGCTCCCGGACGGCCCGACGGACTGGCCGATCCCCTTCCGCTCGACGACGGTGGTCCTGCACCTGGGCGACACCGTGGACGAGGCGGGTCGCCGTCCGGAGCTCGACTCGCTCGTCGTCTCCAGCGAGGGACTGGGTCCGATCCAGCTGGGCGGGGCGCCGCCTGCGCAGGCACCCGGAGCGATGTTCGAGGTCTGCGTGAACCCGAGCGACACGTCGACGACGACGTCCGCCTGGGTGTCGACCTACCCGTTCACGCCCGGCATCTACGGGACGTACACCAAGTCGATCGCGGTCCGCACCGACGGCGGCGTCGTCACCCGGCTCGAGGTCGTCGCGCCGGGGCCACGCACCACCGCCGGCATCCAGGTGGGCGACACGCTGGCCGACCTCCAGGCCGCGCACCCGGACGTGCAGCTCATCGGGCACGTCGAGCACTCCGGCTCGATCCCTGGGCGGGACGTGTGGGCGCTCGTCGGGAACGACCGGCTCCTGGCGTTCGAGGTGACCACCGACGAGCCGGCCGGCGCGCCGCAGTTCGACATCGGGCCGGGCACCGTCGCGGCCATCGTGGCCGAGCTCGGCACGACGTACCAGGGCGAGGAAGCGGCCATCGGGATGGGCTGCGACTCGTGAGTCAGTGCCGCGCACCGCACGCGCGGCACTGACAGCTCACCCGCGCCCAACGGTTCGGCGCCCCACCTCGTCTGGGAGGGTGACACCGGGCCGACAGGGAGGCGCGCGATGGCGTGGGGGGACGACCTCGCCGAGCCCGCGAGGACGCGAGGCTCCGCGCTGGTGGGCTACGCCCACCTGCTGACGGGCGACCTCGACGCCGCGCAGGACCTGGTCCAGGAGGCCCTGGCCCGCGCGTACGGCCGGCCGCGCGCGGGCGGCGACCTCACCTGGGCCGAGGCGTACGTGCGCCGGGCGGTGCTCAACGCGTTCCTCGACGGCTACCGCCGCGACCGGCTGTGGGGCCGGCGGCGCCACCTGTTCGCGGTGACCGACGACGCCGGCCCGGCCCCGGCCGACGCGCTCGCCGCCCGCACCGCCGACCACGTGGACGTGCAGGCGGCCCTCGCCACGCTCCCGCCGCGCGAGCGGGCCTGCGTCGTCCTGCGCTTCTACGACGACCTGACCGTGCCGGCGGTCGCCGAGCGCCTCGGCATCAGCGAGGGCGCAGCCAAGCGCTACCTGTCCGACGGCGTCCGGCGGCTCGAGACGC
>AXCX01000400.1 GCA_000767215.1 Actinotalea fermentans ATCC 43279 = JCM 9966 = DSM 3133 | reverse complement strand
GAGCCGATCGAGCCGCCGCACGCGCCGGAGACGGCGGACGCCATCGGGAGCGTCGAGACCGTCGAGACCGTCGAGGTCCAGACCGTGAGGAGCCGGCGATGACGACACACGACCACCGTCCGCTCGGCCGGGCGCTCGAGCAGGCCGTCGAGGACGCCGCCCGCGCGCACGACGCGCGCACCGCCGCGGGCGCGGGCCTCGACC
>AXCX01000399.1 GCA_000767215.1 Actinotalea fermentans ATCC 43279 = JCM 9966 = DSM 3133 | reverse complement strand
ACCGTGCCCACGAGCGGCCCGGAGCCCGCCACCCGCACCCGCCGACGGCCGAGCGCTGCGAGCGCCCCGTCCGGCAGCCAGGCGGGCGACCAGGTCGGCGACCAGGTCGGCGACGCGGCGATCGGCCCCCGCGCGTCCGCCGCGTCACCAGTCATGGACGGTCCCGTCCTTGAGCCTGGTGAACGGGAGGTACGCCGCCTGGTACGGGAAGCGCGAGGCTGCGTCGTCGTCGTACTCGACGCCCAGGCCAGGGTGCTCGCCCGGATGCAGGTACCCGCCCTCCCACCTGAACGACGTCCGGAACACGGACTCCGTCGCGCCGGAGTGCTGCATGTACTCCTGGATGCCGAAGTTGTGGATCGCGAGGTCCAGGTGCAACGCCGCGGCCATGCCCACCGGGGAGACGTCGGTGGGCCCGTGCAGCCCGGACTTGATCTGGTACTGCGCCGCCGCGTCGAGGATCCGGCGCAGCGCCGTGATCCCGCCGGCGTGCGTCACGGAGGACCGCACGTAGTCGATGAGCTGCTCGCGGAGCAGCGTCTGATAGTCCCAGACGGTGTTGAACACCTCGCCGATGGCGAGCGGCGTGGTCGTGTGGGCGCGGACGAGGCGGAGCGTCTCCTGGTTCTCGGCGGGCGTGCAGTCCTCGAGCCAGAACAGGTCGTAGGGCTCGAGCGCCTTGCCCAGGCGTGCCGCCTGGATCGGCGTGAGCCGGTGGTGCGCGTCGTGCAGCAGCGGCAGCGCGGGCCCGAACTCGTTCCGGACGGCCTCGAGCACACCCGGGACGTGGCGCAGGTAGGCGGCGGAGTCCCAGTCCTCCTCGGCGGGCAGCGGCGCGCGCTGGGCGGGCTCGTAGTCGTAGCGGCCCGACGTGGAGGGCCGGGCCGACACGCCGTAGACCTTGTCGATGCCCGGGACGGCGGTCTGCACGCGGATCGCGCGGAAGCCCTCCGCCAGCTGCGCGCGGATCGAGTCGAGGAGCTCGGGGACGTCGCGGCCGGACGCGTGGCCGTACGCCATGATCCCCGTCCGCGAGGCGCCGCCGAGGAGCTGGTGCAGCGGCATCCCGGCAAGGCGCGCCTTGATGTCCCACAGCGCCATGTCGACGGCGGCGATCGCGCTCATCGTCACCGGCCCGCGCCGCCAGTACGCGCTGCGGTAGAGGAGCTGCCAGGTGTCCTCGATCCGGTGCGCGTCCCGGCCGAGCAGCAGGGGCACCACGTGGTCGGTGAGATAGCTGGCCACGGCCAGCTCGCGCCCGTTGAGGGTGGCGTCGCCGAGGCCGACGACGCCGTCCTCGGTGACCACCCGCAGCGTGACGAAGTTGCGCCCCGGGCTCGTGACGAGCACCTCCGCCGAGCGGATCGCCGTACCGGCGGAGGTGCGGGCGGACGGGCCGGTCGGCGTGGCCGTCATCGGGCGTCCGTGCGGTCGACGGCGGGGTCCAGGGAGTCCACTCCGACACCCTACGAGCCACCCCCCGACGGCGGGGTCCCCACCGAGAGCAGGCGCTCACCCACAGCTGATGACCACGGCCGGTGGCGTGGCGACCGCCCCCTGCGCAGTCGCCACGCCACCGACCGTGAGCCACGTTCTCGCCGAGCCGGTCGATCAGAAGGGCCGCCCTCCACGGCCCCTCCGACCTGTACGACGCCCGAGGTCCCGGTTTCGTTGGGGCGGATCGCCAACCGGTTCCCGCGGCCCCGCCACTACCGTGGTGACGTGGATTCCTCGCCCTCGACCTCGTCCGCGCCGCACTGGCTCTCGCCCGACGACGACGCCGCCCCCGCGGGTGGCGCCCCGGCCCCCGAGGCCGGCGCCCTCCGGCTGCGCCCGGCCATGCCGCGCGACGTGCGAGCGATCCGCGACCTGGTCGACCCCTACGCCCGCGAGCGGATCCTCCTGCCCAAGGAGCTCGTCGGGTACTACGAGGCGGTCCAGGAGTTCCTCGTGGCCGAGGACGCGACCGGCGTCGTCGGGTGCGGTGCGCTGCACGTGATGTGGTCCGACCTCGGCGAGGTGCGCACGTTGGCCGTGCACCCGGGGCTGCGCCGCCGCGGCATCGGGCACGCGCTGCTCGTGGCACTGCTGGACCGGGCGCGCGACCTGGGCCTGGAGCGGGTCTTCTGCCTGACCTTCGAGGTCGACTTCTTCCGCCGGCACGGCTTCCACCCGATCCACGGCACGCCCGTGGACCCGGACGTCTTCGCCGAGCTGCTGCGCTCGCACGACGACGGCGTGGCCGAGTTCCTCGACCTGGCGCACGTGAAGCCGAACACCCTGGGCAACACCCGGATGCTCGTGCACCTGTAGTCGGTCGGGCGCCGCAGGTCAGTCCTGCACGCAGGTCAGTCCTGCACCGACGTCAGTCCTGCACGGCCTTGGCGATCGCGACCTGCCGCGTCAGCCAGTCGCGGTCGGGCTCCGTGCCTCGCGCGGCCGCGTCCTCGATCTCCCACAGCGCGTTCACCATCACCCGCACCACGGTCAGGTCCCGCGCGCGGTCGGCGTCCAGCCCGCCGACGTCGCACGCCAGCCACAGCCGGTGCCTCAGCGCCCCGCGCAGGTCGCCGCCGCCGACGGCCGTCGTCCACCGGTTCCACAGGAGCGGTGCCGGCTCCCAGTGCGGGTCGCCCGCCAGGGGCTTGGGGTCGATGGCCAGCCACGGCTCGCGCAGCGCGGTCAGCACGTTGCCGTCGTGCAGGTCGCCGTGCAGCAGCCGCGCGTCGACGCCCGGATCAGCCGAGAAGGCCCGCGCGAGCGAGGCCGCCTGCTCGACGTAGCGCCGCGGCACCGGCGCGCTGCGCGGCAGCGCCGCGAGCCCGTCCGACCAGCGCGCGAGGTGCGTCGACAGCCGCGGCGTCTGCGGCAGCGCCGGCACGTGCAGGCGCGGGTACAGGCCGGCGACCACGCGCACGGCGTCGTCGGTGGGCAGGTCCCGCAGGTCGCGCGGTCTGAGGCGCTCGAGCAGGAGTGCGAACCGGTGCGGGTCGGCCCGCAGCAGCGCCACGGCGCCGCGCCCGCCCCAGCGCCGCAGCGCGAGGTGCTCGGTCTCCGCCTCGGGGTGCGGGAACGTCAGCTTCAGGACGGCGCGCGTGCCCTCCTGCGTGCGCACCGGCAGGACGAGCGCGCAGCGGCCGTGCATCGGCGGGCCGTCCGGCGTGAGCGCCCACTCGGCCAGGACCTCTGCGGCCAGCCGCGGGAGGCGCTCCAGCCAGTCGGCCCACGCGGGCCCGCGCGCGGCGTCGGCGAG
>AXCX01000398.1 GCA_000767215.1 Actinotalea fermentans ATCC 43279 = JCM 9966 = DSM 3133 | reverse complement strand
CGACGTCGTCGGGCACCCGTGCGTCGGCCGCCACGGCGCTCGGCATGCCCGGCCGGAGCGGCGCCAGCGCGGGGCCGCTGCCGTCGAGCGCGGCGGCCACCCGGGGCAGCTCACCGGGGTGAACCTCCACGGGAAGGACACGGCGCTGCACGATCCCAGGGTAGGCGGGCCATAGAGTGGACCGGGCTGCGAAGGCAGCGCAGGGAGCGTCCGCCGGCTCGCCCGGTGACGAGGAGGAACAGCAGTGGCACCGTCCGCGACCATCATCCGCAGGCGCCGGAGCGCGAGTACCCGGGCGGGCATCGCCGTCCTCGCGGTCCTCGCGTCCGCGCTCGCGGCGTGCAGCAGCGCCGAGACGCCGGAGCCCCTGCCGGACGTCACCGTCACGCCCGACGTGCCGCAGACGCGCACCGCTCCGCCCACGCCCACCGTCCCGCTGACCTGGCCCCTGACCGGCGTCACGACGGCGGAGGTGGCCCTCCGGCCGGCGGTCGCGGTCAAGATCGAGAACACGTCGCAGGCGCGCCCGCAGTCCGGGCTCGAGGCCGCCGACGTCGTCTGGGAGACCATCGTCGAGTTCGAGGTCTCGCGCCTCGTCGCGGTCTTCCACAGCCAGCTGCCGGAGGAGATCGGCCCGATCCGCTCCGTGCGCCCGATGGACATGCCGATCGCCTCGCCGCTGCGCGGGCTCATCGTGTTCTCCGGCGGGCAGCCCGGGATCCTCTCCCTCGCGGCGAACTCACCCCTGCAGGTGATCAGCCACGACGCCGGGGCAGACGGCCTCTACCGGGTCAGCCGCCGGTCCGCGCCGCACAACGTCTACGGCTCGCTCACCGACTTCCTCGCGCAGGCCGACGGCGACCACTCGGCCCCGCCGGCCCAGCAGTTCCAGTTCGCCCTGCGTCCGGCGCTCGCCAGCGCCGTCCGCGCGGGCACGCCCGCGGGCACGCTCGCGTTCCGGCTCTCCGGCCAGTCGCGGCCGTCGTGGACGTGGGACGCCGGGTCCGGCACGTGGCTCCGCTCGGAGGGGGACAGCGCGGCCATGGCCGAGAGCGGCGCCCGCCTGTCCGCGGTGAACGTCGTCTCGATCACCGCCTCGCACCCGGCCAGCGGGTTCCTCGCCCAGAACAACGCTCCCGTGCCCACGTACGTGCTCGAGGGCGAGGGTGACGGCATCCTCGCGACGGGCGGCTCGCAGGTCGCCGTCCGCTGGCGCAAGGCCGGGCGGGACGAGCCCCTGCAGCTCTTCCTCGCGGACGGTTCCCCGGCGCTCCTCGCACCCGGCAACACGTGGGTCGAGCTCGTGCCCGCCGAGACCGGGTCCGTCACCGTCGGCTAGCTCCACCCACGGGATGAGGGATCACCAACCCTCGGTCGCAGCACCGCGGCGCACGGTCGAGACGACGGGCCGACGCGCCCGGACCCGGCCGCGGCCGAGGCTTGAGGCATGGCACACGACGCACACTTCACCGACATCGACCTCGAGCGCGACGCCGCCCGCCGGGATCACCTGCGGTCGGCCGTGCCCACCCTGGTCTCGCTGGCGCTGCTGCTCGGCGTGACGCTCGTCGGAGCGCTCGCGCTGCGGCAGCTGGCCGGCCTGGGCCTGCTGCTGGTGATGCCTCAGTAGGAGTACGGGAACGCCGACCAGTCCGGCGGGCGCTTGCCGAGGAACGCGTCACGGCCCTCGACGGCCTCGTCGGTCATGTACGCCAGGCGGGTCGCCTCCCCGGCGAACACCTGCTGACCGGCCAGCCCGTCGTCGGCGAGGTTGAACGCGAACTTCAGCATCCGCACCGCCTGCGGGGACTTCCCGACGATCGTCCGGGCGTACTGCCAGGCGAGGTCCTCGAGGTCCTCGTGCTCGGCGACCTCGTTGATCGCGCCCCAGCGCTCCGCGTCGTCGGCGGAGTACTCGCGGGCCAGGAGGAAGATCTCCCGGGCCCGCTTCTGGCCCACCTGCCGGGCCAGCAGCGCCGAGCCGTACCCGCCGTCGAAGGAGCCGACGTCGGCATCCGTCTGCTTGAAGCGGCCGTGCTGCCGGCAGGCGACCGTGAGGTCGCAGACCACGTGCAGCGAGTGCCCCCCGCCCGCGGCCCAGCCGTCGACGACGGCGACCACGATCTTCGGCATCGTCCGGATCAGCCGCTGCACCTCCAGGATGTGCAGGCGGCCGGCGCGGGCGGGATCGATCTCGCGCGCGTCACCGGTCTCGGTCTCGTACCGGTACCCGTCGCGCCCGCGGATGCGCTGGTCGCCGCCCGAGCAGAACGCCCAGCCGCCGTCCTTGGGGCTGGGCCCGTTCCCGCCCAGCAGGACGACGCCGACGTCGGGCGAGCACCGGGCGTGGTCGAGCACCCGGTAGAGCTCGTCGACCGTGTGCGGGCGGAACGCGTTGCGCACCTCGGGCCGGTGGAAGGCGACGCGCACCCAGGGCAGGTCCCGGGCGTCGGTCACGGCCCGGTGGTAGGTGACGTCCGTGAGGTCCTCGAAGCCCGGCACGGTGCGCCAGCGCTGGGGGTCGAACGTCTCGGACACGCGGTCGGGGATCACGCTCCGACCCTAGCGAGTGGCCCGCCCCGTACCCTCGGACAGCAACGAGGGAGGCGTCATGGCGTGGTTCGTGCTGATCGTGTCCGGGCTGCTGGAGGCCGGCTGGGCGCTCAGCCTCAAGGCCTCCGAGGGCTTCAGCCGCCCCGGGCCCACGGTGCTGTTCGGGGTGCTGCTCGCGGCGAGCATGGGCGGGCTGGCGTTCGCGCTGCGCAGCCTGCCCGTCGGCATCGCGTACGCGGTGTGGACCGGCATCGGGGCGTCCGTCACGGCGGTCGTCGGGATGGTGTGGCTGGGCGAGGCCGTCAGCGTCGGCAAGATCGTCTCGTTGGTCCTCATCGTGGCCGGGATCGTGGGGCTGCACCTGTTCGGCGGGGAGCCGGAGGACCACGCGTCCGACGTCGCCGTCGAGTCCGTCCGCTGATCCCCACTACCGTGGCGACCGTGCCCGACGTCGTCGTCTACCGCGTGCCGCTCGTCACGCGGTTCCGCGGGCTGACCGAGCGCGACGGCGTCCTGCTGCGCGGCGAGGCCGGCTGGGCCGAGTTCGCGCCCTTCTGGGACTACGACGCGGCGGCGTCCGCCCCGTGGTGGCGCGCCGCCCGCGAGGCCGCGGACGTCGGCTGGCCGGAGCCCGTGCGGGCAGCGGTCCCCGTGAACGTCACGGTGCCGGCCGTGGACCCCGAGCGGGCGCGCGCGATCGTCGCC
>AXCX01000397.1 GCA_000767215.1 Actinotalea fermentans ATCC 43279 = JCM 9966 = DSM 3133 | reverse complement strand
GTGGGTGGCGCGCAGGGCGCGCCCGAGGACGCCGGAGGGCGCGCCGTCGTGCCCTTCCACGGCGAGCGCCAGGCCGGCGTCGCGACGCCCCCGCCCGCCTTCCTCACGCTCGTCGCGCTCGACCTGGCGGGCGGCGTGGACCGCGACGCGCTCGTGCGCCTCCTGCGCATCTGGACCGACGACGCCGCGCGGCTCACCCGGGGAGAGCCCGGGCTCGCCGACAGCGAGCCGGAGCTCGCCGCGGTGCCCGCGTCGCTCACCGTGACGGTCGGGTTCGGGCCGGAGGTCTTCCGCGTCGCGCGGCGGGCCGACCGCGTGCCGCGGTGGCTGGGGCCGCTGCCGCCGTTCGGCGTCGACGCGCTGCGGCCCGAGTGGTCCGACGGCGACCTCGTGCTCCAGCTCTGCGCCGACGACCAGGTGACGCTCGCGCACGCCGCGCGTGTGCTCGTGCGGCAGGCGTCGACGTTCGCCCAGGTGCGCTGGGTGCAGCAGGGGTTCCGCCACGCGCCGGGCGCGGTGCCGTCGGGCACCACCATGCGGAACCTGTTCGGGCAGGTGGACGGCACGCGGAACCTGGTCCCCGGGCGAGACGACGACCTCATCTGGGTGGGCGACGGTCCCCTCGCGGGCGGCACGGGCATGGTCGTGCGCCGGATCGCCATGAACCTGGACACCTGGGAGGCGCTGGACCGGCCGGCGCGCGAGCAGACCGTGGGGCGGCGCCTCGCGGACGGGGCTCCCCTGACCGGGAACGCCGAGCACGACGAGCCGGACCTCGCGGCGACCGGGCCGGACGGCCTGACCGTCATCCCCGGCTTCGCGCACATCCGCCGGGCGCGCACGGACGACCCGCGGCAGCGCTTCCTGCGCCGGGGCTACAACTACGACGACGGCGCGGGGCGCGACGCCGGCCTCGTCTTCGTCACGTTCCAGGCCGACGTCGCGGAGCAGTTCGTGCCGGTGCAGCGCCGGCTGGACGAGCTGGACCTGCTCAACACCTGGACGACGCCGATCGGCTCGGCCGTCTTCGCGGTGCCCGGCGGCGTCGCGCCGGGGGAGTACCTGGGCCAGCGCCTGCTCGTCTGAGCGCATGCCCCGGCGGAAGGCTCAGGAGCACACGTCCGGCATCGCGACGTCGCCGGCGACGCGCTCCCACTCCTCGGCCGTGATCGGCGTGCCCCGGCGGGCGTCCTCGCACAGCTCGTCGCGCGCCTCGTCGGGCCGGGTCTCCCAGACGCGCACCGTGCGGTCGCCGCCGGCAGCGCTCACGTGGCGGCCGTCGGGCGAGAAGTCGAGGCCGTACACGGTGCCGGCGACGCCCGCCAGGCTGGCCCACCGGAGCGGGTGCTCGCGGTCGGTGACGTCCCACAGGCGCACCGTGCCGTCGGTCATCGCGCCGGCCAGCAGGGTCCCGTCCGGGCTGAACCAGACGTTCGTGGCGTAGCCGTCCGCCCAGAGCAGGGGCGCGCCCAGGGGGGTGGGCCGGGCGGGATCGGTGACGTCCCACAGCCAGATCGACTTGTCGTTGCCGCTCGCGGCGACCGTGCGGCCGTCGGGGCTCATGGAGGCGCTGTAGACGTAGCCGCTCGGCCCGGTCTCGGGCGAGCCCACCACGACCGGCTCGGCCAGGTCGCGGACGTCGATGAGCAGCACCTTCCCGCTGAGCACGGACGCGACCAGGGTCTGCCCGTCGGGGGAGAAGCTGACGGTGTAGACGTAGCCGCCGAGGTCGCCGAGGCGGGCCGTGGGCTCGTCGCGGACGCCGTCGCTGGTGTCCCACAGGGTGATCGAGCCGTCGTCGGACGAGGCGGCCATCGCGGACCCGTCGGCGGTGAAGGCGATCGCGTCGACCCATGCGGAGTGCGGCTGGACCGAGCGGACGTACCGGGGCCGGGAGGGGCTGCGCACGTCCCAGACGTGCAGGGAGCCGTTGGTGTCCCCGGCGACGGCGAGCCCCGTCGACGAGACGTCGAGGGCGCCGTCGAGCTGGGTGGCGGACTCCGGTGCGCCGGCCTGGCCGAGGGGCGCGATCCGGTCGGGATCGGCCGCGTCCCAGACCCGCAGGCCGTCGGCGCTCGCGGTGTAGAGCAGGGTGCCCTCGAACACGCCCTGGCCCGGGATGGAGCCGAACCCCGTGAGCACCGACGTCGCCGCGTCCCAGGCGCGCAGCGTGCCGTCGGCGCCGGCCGAGTACAGCTGGTCGCCCTGCGGCGACCACACGCCCGCGAGCAGGGTCGTCGGGTGGGCCAGGGCCTGCCGGACGACGCCGGTCGCGGCGTCCCAGAGCCAGAGCTGCTTGTCCGAGCTCGCGCCGGCGACGACGGCGCCGGCCGGGTCGACGTCGACGTCGTTGACCCAGCTCGCCGCGCCCTCCAGCCGGGGGCCGGCGACGGGTGCGGCCGGGTCGGTGACGTCCCAGACGTAGGCGAAGGTGTCGGTCGAGCCGACGACCAGCGTGCGCCCGTCGGCCGACAGGTCGAGGCTCGTGATGCGCCCGCCGCCCGCGACGAGCTCCGCGAGGGGCGCAGGCGCCTCCGCGTCGGTGACGTCCCAGAACCGCACGAGGCCGTCCGCGCCGCCCGCCACGAGGGTGCCGTCCGGGCCGAAGGCGACGGTCTGCGCCGGGCCGGTCTCCGAGAGCTGTGCGCTCCCGGCCGGCTCCGCGCCGTCGTCGCCGACCGACCACAGGTGCACGAGCCCGTCCGAGGCCGCCGCGGCCGCCACGGCGCCGTCGGGGGAGAAGGCGACGTCGTAGAGGGTCGCCCCGACGGGCTCGCCCGTGACGCCGAGCGCGGCGGGGGCGCCGTCGTGCGTCGCCCACAGGTGCAGCGAGCCCGCGTCGCCCGCGGCGGCCAGCAGGGTGCCGTCCGCGCTGAACGCAGCCCCGTACAGGGCGGTGTCCGGGACCGTCAGCGAGACGCCGGTCGTGAGCCGGTCCGCGGTCGAGGCGAGCGCGAGCGTACTCGCGTCGGTCGCGGCGGCCACGAGACCGCCGTCGGGGCTCACCGCGAGGGCGTTGACGATGCCGTCGACGAGCGGCAGCCGCGCGATGCCGCCGCGGCCGGAGGCGCTGAGGATCGCGGACCGCGCCTCCACGGTGTCGGCCGCGGCGAGGCTGCCCACCGCGACCTGCCCGGCGAGGGCGGTGTCGGTCGCGGCGAGGGACTGCGCCGTGACGGCGAGCTGCCGGGAGACGGCCAGGTCCCGCTCGTCGGCGATCGCCCGGGCCTGGGAGATCGCCGCGAGGGTCAGGCCCCCCGTGGCGG
>AXCX01000396.1 GCA_000767215.1 Actinotalea fermentans ATCC 43279 = JCM 9966 = DSM 3133 | reverse complement strand
CGCCGGTCGCGGCGCCGACGGGAACGCCGGTCGGGACGCCGACGCCGGCTGCGCCCGTGACCGACGCCGCCACGCCAGGCACTCCGCCGGCACCGACAACCCCGCCGGCCCCGCCCAGCCCCTCGGCACCGACCAGCCCGGCAGGCCCGCCGAGCGCGTGAGCCTCGGTCAGCGCCCGTGACGCGACGCCTCTCCCTCCTGGTGCCCCGGCTACCGTTGCTCGGAGCGCCAGGAGGGAGACGCCGATGACGCTGCTCGTCGTGCGCGCCCCGCTACCGGGGTCGGTCGTGTCGATGGCGGACGTCCCGGACCCGGTGTTCGCCGACGCGCTCGTCGGGCCGGGCCTCGCCGTCGACCCCGTGCGCCTGGCCGAGGTGGGCGCGGTCGCGCCGATCGACGGGACCGTCGCGACCATCCACCCGCACGCGTTCGTCGTCGCCGCTCCGGACGGGCGCGCGGTGCTGGTACACCTGGGCCTGGACACCGTCCAGCTGCGTGGCGCCGGCTTCGTCGTCCACGTCCAGCGCGGCGGTCGGGTCCGGACGGGCGACGTCGTCGTGACGTGGCACCCGGGCGAGGTCGAGGCCGGCGGCCGCTCCCCCGTGTGCCCTGTCGTGGCGCTCGAGGCCCAGCCCGGCGCACTGTCCCCGCGCGCCGACGTCGGGAGCACCGTCGCCGCCGGTGAGGATCTCTTCGCCTGGCGGTGAGCGCGGCGCGCCCCGCGCGAGGACGGCCGTCGTGGCCGACCAGCGGGATCCGCGGGACAGCCGTGTCCACAACGAACCCACGCCGGCCCACCTGTCCCCTATAGTCCGTTCTGTCCTGTTTCAGGGGTGACGGACGGCAGGGGGGGACGTGGACGGCATCACGCTGCTCGAGCACGACGTCCGCGAGCTCATCCGCCGGCGCGGCGTGGATCCCCTGCGCGACCAGGCGGGGCTCGACGCTCTCGTACGGGACGCCCTCGCGGACTACGACGAGCGCTCCCTGAGAGGCCACGTCCCGCCGCTGGCCGACCCGCAGGCCGCCGCGAAGGCCGTGCTCGACGCCGTCGCCGGGCTGGGCCCGCTGCAGCCCTACCTCGACGACCCCGAGGTGGAAGAGATCTGGATCAACGCGCCGCACCAGGTGTTCGTCGCCCGGCGCGGGGAGGCGGAGCTCACCCCGACGATCCTCACCCAGGGACAGGTCCGTGACCTGGTGGAGCAGATGCTGAAGGTCTCGGGCCGCCGGCTCGACCTCTCCTCCCCCTTCGTCGACGCCGCCCTCCCGGGCGGTGAGCGGCTGCACGTCGCGATCCCCGACGTCACACGCCGCGAGTGGGCCGTCAACATCCGCAAGTACGTCGTCCGCGCCGCGCGCGTGGACGACCTCGTCGCCCTCGGGTCGCTGACCCCGGCGGCCGCCCGCTTCCTGGCGGCCTCCGTCGTCGCCGGGCTCAACGTGCTGGTGAGCGGACCCACCCAGGCCGGCAAGACGACCATGCTCAACGCTCTCGCCGGAGCCATCCCGCCCCGGGAGCGCGTGATCACGTGCGAGGAGGTGTTCGAGCTGCGCATCGCGCACCGCGACCTCGTCGCGCTCCAGTGCCGGCAGCCGAGCCTCGAGGGCACGGGCGAGATCACGCTGCGCCGTCTCGTCAAGGAGGCGCTGCGCATGCGCCCGCGGCGCATCGTCATCGGCGAGGTGCGGGAGGCGGAGAGCCTCGACATGCTCATCGCCCTCAACGCGGGCGTGCCGGGCATGTGCACGGTGCACGCCAACTCCGCCCGCGAGGCCCTGACGAAGGTCTGCACCCTGCCGCTGCTCGCCGGCGAGAACGTCTCGGCCGCCTTCGTCGTGCCGACCGTCGCGTCGGCGATCGACCTCGTCGTGCACCTCGAGCTCGATGCGCAGGGGCGCCGCCGCACCCGCGAGATCCTCGCCGTCCCGGGCCGCGTCGAGAACGGCGTGGTCGAGACGGCCGACGTCTTCCGCACCGGGCCCGACGGCGTCCTGCGCCGGGCCGACGGCTTCCCGCCCCATGCGGACCGCTACGCCCGCGCGGGGATCGACCTGGCGGCGCTGCTCAGGACGGGCGAGTGACGTGGGCGTCGTGACGGGCCTCGTCCTGGGTGCCGGGCTGTGCCTGGTGCTGTGGGCGTGCACGTCCCCACCCCAGCCGCGTCGGCGCGGGCGCCTGGCGGCCGACCTCGCCGACACCCTGGTCCAGGCCGGCGTGCCCGGCGTCAGCCCCACGGGGCTGGCCGGCGCGTGCCTGGCCGCCGGACTGACGGCCCTCCTCCTCGGCCTGGGCCTGTCCCGCTCCCCCGCGATCGCGCTCTGCTTCGCCACGATGGCGGCGTACGCGCCGCTCGCCCTCGTCCGGTCGCGTGCGCGCCGCCGACGCGCGGCCCGCCGCGCCCTCTGGCCCGAGGTCGTCGACCACCTCGCGTCCGGCATCCGCGCGGGCCTCTCGCTCGCCGAGGCCGTGAGCCAGGTCGGCGAGCGCGGACCGGAGGAGCTGCGTCCCGCGTTCCGCGCGTTCGCGGAGGACTACCGCGCGTCGGGCCGCTTCGGGGACTGCCTGGACGGGCTGAAGGCGCGCCTGGCCGACCCGGTCGCGGACCGCATCGTCGAGGCCCTGCGCCTGACCCGCGACGTCGGTGGCACCGATCTCGGCCGGCTCCTGCGCACCCTGTCGGCGTTCCTCCGAGCCGACGCGCGGGCTCGCGGCGAGCTCGAGGCCCGGCAGAGCTGGACGATCAACGGAGCCCGCGTGGCCGTCGCCGCACCCTGGGTGGTGCTCGCGCTCCTGGCGACCCGGCCCGAGGCCGTGGCCGCCTACAACACGGGCGCCGGCGCGGGCGTCCTGCTCGCCGGTGGGGCCAGCTCCGTCGTGGCGTACCGCCTGATGATCCGGATCGGGCGCCTGCCCGAGGACCAGCGGGTGCTGAGATGACGCCGTCGGCGCTCGGCGCGCTCGCCGGGCTGGGCGCGGGGCTCGGGGCGTGGCTCGTCGTCGCCCGACTCGCGGCCCGGCGCCCCTCCCTGGACGACCGGCTCGGCCCCTACCTGCGACCGGTCGGCGGGACCGGGCCGTCCGTGCCGACGCCGGCCGGCGCGCCGGCGCCGTTCCGGACCCTCGAGCGGCTGCTCGCGCCGGTCATGCGCGACGCCATCCGGCTCGTCGAGCGCGTCGGCTCGCCGTCGGCCGAC
>AXCX01000041.1 GCA_000767215.1 Actinotalea fermentans ATCC 43279 = JCM 9966 = DSM 3133 | reverse complement strand
ACCGGTCCAGCTGGGCCTCGGGCAGCGGGTAGGTGCCCTCGTACTCGACGGGGTTCTGCGTGGCGATGACGAGGAACGGGTCGGGCAGCCGCCGCGGGGTGCCCTCCACCGAGACCTGCCGCTCCTCCATGGCCTCGAGCAGCGAGGCCTGGGTCTTGGGGGGCGTGCGGTTGATCTCGTCCGCCAGCAGGAGGTTCGTGAAGACCGGGCCCTCGCGGAAGGAGAACTCCGCCGTCCGCGCGTCGTACACGAGCGAGCCCGTCACGTCGCCGGGCATGAGGTCGGGCGTGAACTGCACGCGCTTGGTGTCCAGGTCGAGAGCGCCCGACAGCGCCCGGACCAGCAGCGTCTTCGCGACGCCGGGCACGCCCTCCAGCAGCACGTGGCCGCGGCACAGGAGGGCGATGACCAGGCCGGTCACGGCGGCGTCCTGGCCGACCACCGCCTTGCCCACCTCGGCGCGCAGCGCGGCGAAGCCGGCCCGCAGGTCCTCGGACGGGGTGAGCGGCGCCGGCGCCGGGGGCGCGGGCGGTGCGGGCGGGG
>AXCX01000395.1 GCA_000767215.1 Actinotalea fermentans ATCC 43279 = JCM 9966 = DSM 3133 | reverse complement strand
CGGACGCGCTCGGCGCGGTCGCCTCGGCGGTGGCCCGGCGGCTGCGACGCCGTGCGGCGGGACGAGCCGCGCCCTCGGCCTCGGGGGCGGTGTGCTGAGCGGCTTCGCCGGCGGGGGTGCCGCCGGTCATGTTCTCGTCGGTCACGAGGTGCTCCAGACCCGCGGGGCCGCCACACTCCCGGCCCTGCGGGCGGTTCGTTCGTCGCGCACCGCCTGCGGCGCTGCGACGGAAGTCGTCGGTGTCGTCGGTCGGGTGGGCGCTGCCGGCGCCCGCCGGAGGGTTGTCAACGGCGGCGCCAGGCGGTCACGGACCACGGCCTGGAACGTCTGTGGTGAGGAGGACGGTGTGGCGGCCCCCTCGACCGCCGCCAGTATCGCACAGGGCGGCGTTCCCATCGATCGTCGTCCACTCGTGTCGCCCGCGGTGTCGCCCGTGGTGTCGCCCGCTGGGCGTCCGTGGTGCCGCCCCCGGGCGGCCCAGGACCCCATGATCACAACTCGGACGAACGAGATGACGCGGCGTCAGCAAACGGGACGTTGGTCCCATGCCCACCTGGGCCCTTCTACCTAGCCTGGCGCTCAGCCGATCGTGCCCCGGAGGAGACCCATGGACGCTCTCGACCTTGCCCGCTGGCAGTTCGGGATCACGACCGTTTACCACTTCATCTTCGTCCCCCTGACGATCGGGCTGTCCCCGCTCGTGGCGCTCATGCAGACCTTCTGGGTCCGCACCGGCTCCTCGACGTGGCTCCGGCTCACCAAGTTCTTCGGCAAGCTCCTCCTGATCAACTTCGCCATCGGCGTCGCGACGGGCATCGTGCAGGAGTTCCAGTTCGGCATGAACTGGAGCGAGTACTCGCGGTTCGTCGGAGACGTCTTCGGCGCGCCTCTCGCGATGGAGGCGCTCGCCGCCTTCTTCATCGAGTCGACGTTCCTCGGCCTGTGGATCTTCGGCTGGGACCGGCTGCCCAAGAAGGTCCACCTCGCCTGCATCTGGCTGGTCGCCATCGCGACGAACCTGTCCGCGTACTTCATCCTCGCGGCCAACTCCTGGATGCAGCACCCGGTCGGCACGATCTTCAACGAGGAGACCGGCCGCGCCGAGATGGTCGACATCGGCGCCGTCCTCACCAACAGCACGCTCCTGTCTGCGTTCCCGCACACCATCGCCGCCGCGTTCCTCACGGCCGGCACCTTCGTGGCGGGCATCGCCGCCTGGTGGATGGTGCGCTCGCTGCGCAAGGGTGACGAGACCAACGCCCGCGGCGTCTACCGCCCGGCCCTCGTGCTCGGCACGGTCGTCATGCTGATCTCGGGCCTCGGCGTCGCGATCAGCGGCGACTCGCAGGCGAAGCTGATGTACGACCAGCAGCCGATGAAGATGTCGTCCGCCGAGGCGCTCTGCGTCGGCGAGAACGGCGCGCAGTTCTCGGTCCTGACCATCGGCGACCTGTCGTCGAACGACTGCGGGGACACCACGGCGATCATCGCGATCCCGGGCCTGACGTCGTTCCTGGCCGACGGCAGCTTCGACTCGTACGTCCCGGGCGTCGAGGAGCTCCAGGACCGCTCGGAGCAGCTGTACGGCGAGGGCGTCGACTACCGGCCGAACCTCTTCATCACCTACTGGAGCTTCCGGCTCATGATCGGCCTCGGCCTCGGCAGCGCGGCGCTGGCCGCGGCGGTGCTGTGGTTCATGCGCAAGGGCCGCGTCATCGAGAAGGGCTGGTTCGCCCGCCTCGGCGTCCTCGCCATCCCGACGCCGTTCCTCGCCGCCTCCTTCGGCTGGATCTTCACCGAGATGGGCCGTCAGCCCTGGGTCGTCGCGCCCAACCCGAACCCGAACGGCGTCGACGGCGTGTGGATGCTCACCGCGCGCGGCGTCTCGACGTCGGTCAGCGGCGGCATGGTGTGGACCTCCCTGATCGTCTTCACGCTGCTCTACGGCGTGCTCGCGGTCGTCTGGTTCCGCCTGATGAAGCGGTACGCCGTCCAGGGCGTCGCCGAGACCGAGGTCGACCCGAGCCCCGAGGCGCGCGCCGCCGCCGGGGCCGAGGGCGACAAGCCCCTGTCGTTCGCGTACTGAGAGGGTCCGACCGTGGAGCTGTCAGACGTCTGGTTCGTCCTCATCGCCGTCCTGTGGACCGGGTACCTCGTCCTCGAGGGGTTCGACTTCGGCGTCGGGATGCTGCTGCCCATCCTCGGCAAGGGTGACAAGGACCGCCGGGTGATGATCAACACGATCGGCCCGGTCTGGGACGGCAACGAGGTGTGGCTGCTCACGGCCGGTGGCGCCACGTTCGCCGCCTTCCCGGAGTGGTACGCCTCGATGTTCTCCGGCTTCTACCTCGCCCTGCTCGCGATCCTCGTCGCCCTCATCCTGCGCGTCGTCTCGTTCGAGTGGCGCGGCAAGATCGACAGCGTCGTGTGGCGCAAGCGCATCGACCTCGCGCTCATCGTCGGCTCGTGGTTGCCCGCCGTCCTGTGGGGCGTCGCGTTCGGCAACCTCGTCCGCGGCGTCGAGCTCGACGCGAGCCACACGTTCGTCGGGGCGTTCGTCGACCTGCTCAACCCGTTCGCCCTGCTCGGTGGCGCGACGACGGCCATGATCTTCCTCACGCACGGCGCCGTGTTCATCGCCCTCAAGACCGACGGCGACATCCGGCACCGGGCCGCCGCGTTCGCCGAGCGCTCCGCGATGGTCACCGTGGTCGTCGCCGGCGCGTTCGCGGTCTGGACGCAGCTCGCCTACTCGGTCGCGTGGACGTGGGCCGCCACCCTGCTCGCTGCCGTGGCGCTCGTCGGGCTCGTCGTGGCCGCACGGCTGCGGCGCGAGGGCTGGGCCTTCGTGGCGTCCGCCGTCGCGATCGTGGCCGCGGTCGTCCTCATCTTCGGCTCGCTCTACCCGGACGTCATGCCCGCGCTCGACCCGGCGAACTCGCTGACCGTCGACAACGCGTCGTCCAGCGACTACACGCTGACGATCATGACGTGGGTCGCCGCGATCCTCACGCCCCTCGTGCTCGCCTACCAGGCGTGGACCTA
>AXCX01000394.1 GCA_000767215.1 Actinotalea fermentans ATCC 43279 = JCM 9966 = DSM 3133 | reverse complement strand
GCCGAGCAGATCCCCGCGCCCGCGGGCCTGACGTTCTGACAGGGTCGGAGTCCTGAAGCCCCTCGACCCCCGACTGCTGCGCCGCGCCCGCGCGGCACGGCGGTACGTCCTGCTCACCGCGGCGCTCGGGACGGCCACGGCCGCCCTGGTCGTGGCCTCGGCGCTGCTCATCGCCGCCGCGCTCGCCCCCGTCGTCGACCGGACGGCCGACTGGCCCGACGTCGCCGGGACGGTCGGCTGGCTCGCCGTCGTCATCGCGGCACGCGTCGCCGTCACCGCCGCGCAGGAGCGGTACGCGCACCGGGCGGCCACCCG
>AXCX01000393.1 GCA_000767215.1 Actinotalea fermentans ATCC 43279 = JCM 9966 = DSM 3133 | reverse complement strand
GTGGCCCTGGCCCTGGGCACGGGCGCCGGCGCGGCCGTCGAGGCGCTCGCGGCGGAGCCGGCCGGGGTCGCGGTCCCCGGCTCGCCCGTCGAGCTCGGGCCGGTGACGATCACCCTCCCCGAGGAGCTCGGCCCCTGGTCGACGACGTCCCCGGACGCCGTCCGGGAGCTGCGGGCCGGCTGGACCGGGCCGGTGGAGCTCGACGGCGTCTGGGGCCGGCTGGCGCCGGGATCGGTCGTGGTGACCGTCCTGACGGCCGAGGCGGGTGCGCACGGCGGCGTCGAGCAGTTCCGCGCGTCGGTGCCGCAGGACGACGCGGTGGACTGGACCGGCGGGCGCGAGCACGCGTCGGGCGCCCGGGTGTCGGGCGACGACCGCGAGCTGGTCCTGGTGACCGAGACTGAGGCCGGGGACCTGGTGGTCCTGTCGGTCTCGGGGCCTGAGGACGCGTTCGAGTCGGGTCAGCTCACGCAGGCGTTCCGGACCGCCACCGTGCGGTGAGGCGCCACGTGGCCTGACCGGTCAGGCGCTCGAGGGCAGGTACGCCAGCTGGATCACCTGGCGGCCGGCGTCGCGCGTGACCAGGCGGGCCCGGCCGGGCACCGCGGGCTCGGGCCGCACGCCGCCGACGAGCGCGCCCTCGTCCGGGCTGCCGGAGAGCACCATGCCGGGCGCCGCGAGGTCGCGCAGGGCCTGCAGCACGGGCTCGTACATCGCGCGCCCGGCGCCGCCGGACCGCCGCGCGAGCACCAGGTGCAGGCCGACGTCGCGCGCCTGCGCCAGGTAGGGCACGAGCGCCGAGAGCGGGTTGCCGGCCGAGGACGCCACGAGGTCGTAGTCGTCCACCAGCACCCACGCCTCGGGCCCGGACCACCAGGTGCGGGTGCGCAGCTGCTCGGTGGTGACGTTCGGCCCGGGCAGCCGGTCGCGCAGGATGCCGGCCAGGCCGCCCATCGCCCCGGCCGCCTGGTCGGCGGTGGTGAGGTAGGCGTTGAGGTAGTCCTCGGGGATGTCCCCCAGGAGCGAGCGGCGCAGGTCGACGACGAAGATCTGTGCCTGCTCCGGCCGGTTCGTCCGCATGATCTCCGAGGCCACCGCGCGCAGCAGCGACGACTTGCCGGAGCCGCCGTCGCCGAACGCGTACAGGTGCTGCTCCTCGGCCGGGTCGAGCCCGACGGGCGCCAGCGCGGCCTCGTCGATGCCGAGCAGCAGCCGGCGGTCGTCGGGCGCGGCGGCCGCGCGGACGGCGTCCAGCCCCACCAGCTCGGGCAGCAGGCGCAGCTTCGGCCCGGCCGGCCCGGTCCACGACTGGCGCACCACCTGCACGAGGTGGTCGACGCCGTCGGACAGGGTGCGGGAGTCGGCGTTGCCGTCGACGCGCGGCAGGGCCGTGAGGACGTGGTGCTTGCTGACCACGAGGCCGCGGCCCGGCCGGTCCTTGGGCACGCCGGCGGCGACGCGGCGGTCGATGTCGGAGTCCATCGCCTCACCGAGGGCCAGCTCGAGCCGTGAGCCCAGCACGTCCTTGATCTGGCTGCGGAAGTCCATCCACCGCCCGGCGGTCGCGATGACGTGCATACCGAACGTCAGGCCGCGGCCGGCGAGCGTCTGGATCTCGGCCTCGAGCTCGTCGAACTCGGCGCGGATCGTGCTCCAGCCGTCGATGACGAGGAACACGTCGCCGTACCCGTCGTCGGCCTTGCCGGCGGCGCGGCGGCGACGGTAGGTCTCCATGGAGTCGATGCCCTGCGCGCGGAAGTACTGCTCGCGCGCGTCGACGACGGCGCGCACCTCGGCGACGACGCGGCGCACGACGTCGGGCTCGGCGCGCGAGGCGACGCCCGCCACGTGGGGCAGCGCGGCCAGGGGGCCGAACGTGCCGCCGCCGAAGTCCAGCACGTAGAACTGCACCTCGAGCGGGGTGCGGGTGAGCGCGAGGGCCGTCAGCACGGTCCGGGCGGCGGTGCTCTTGCCGCTGCGCGGACCGCCGACGATCGCGAGGTGGCCGGCGGCGCCGCCGAGGTCGAACGTGAGGTTCTCGCGCCGCTGCTCGAGCGGCCGGTCGACGAGGCCCGCGGGGATGACCAGGTCGCCCGCGCCGCGCCACGTGGGCGACACCAGGCCCAGGGTCGGGTCGACGACGAGGTCCGGCATGAGCGCGTCGAGCGTCTGCGGGACGACCAGGGGCTCGAGCCACACCTTGTGCGCCGGGCGGCCCTTGCCGCGCATCCGCTCGACCGCGATGTCGAACGTCGCGCGCGTCTCCTCGACGTCGGCGACGACCTCCTGCTCGGCCGCCACCGGCGCGCCGAGCACGGGGGCTGCGGTGAACGGCTCGATCCGCGCGCCCGTCTGCCGCCCGCCCGACGCCGCCGCGGCCCGCCGCGAGGTCTTCGGCGGCCCGGAGACGTACGACGCGCGGAACTGGATCAGCGAGGTCGTGTCGGGCTTGAGGTAGCCCATGCCGGGGACGGCGGGCAGCGTGTACGCGTCGGGCACGCCGAGCACGGTGCGCGACTCCGCGGCGGAGAACGTGCGCAGGCCGATCCGGTAGGACAGGTGGGACTCCAGCCCGCGCAGGCGGCCCTCCTCGAGCCGCTGGCTGGAGAGCAGCAGGTGCATCTGCAGCGACCGGCCCAGGCGCCCGATGGCGACGAACAGGTCCGCGAACTCGGGCTTGGCGGACAGCAGCTCGGAGAACTCGTCGGCGACGATGAGCAGCGCGGGCAGCGGCTCGAGGTCGGTCCGCCCGCCGAGGCGCGCCTTCTCGTAGTCGGTGACGTTGGCGAAGTTGCCGGCGGCACGCAGCAGCTCCTGGCGGCGGGTCATCTCGCCGGTCAGGGCGTCCTGCATGCGGTCGACGAGCGCGAGCTCCTCGCCCAGGTTGGTGATGATCGCCGACACGTGCGGCATGTCCGCCATGCCGGCGAACGTCGCGCCGCCCTTGAAGTCGACGAGGACGAAGTTGAGGTCCTCCGACGAGTGC
>AXCX01000392.1 GCA_000767215.1 Actinotalea fermentans ATCC 43279 = JCM 9966 = DSM 3133 | reverse complement strand
TGCGCAGCACCTCGGACTTGCCGGAGCCGGTGGCGCCGATGATCAGGCCGTGCGGGCCCATGCCCTGCTGAGCGGACTCCTTGATGTCCAGGGCGATGGGCTGGCCCTGCGTGGTGAGGCCGATGGGCACGCGCAGCCGGTCGCGCTGCAGGCGCGGGCGCCAGTGCACGGCGGGGTCGAAGTCGCGCACGTCGCCGATGCCGAGCAGGTCCACGAGCTCGGCGGACACGGTGGCGGAGTCCTCGCGGCGGGGGCCGGACTCCAGGAAGAGCGGGGTCAGGCGGCGAGCGGCCGCCTCGGCGTCGGCCGCCGACATGCGGTCGGCGACGGCATCCCGCGGGGGCAGCCCGGGCCGCAGCACCTGGAGCGCGACGCGCGCCTCGCCGGG
>AXCX01000391.1 GCA_000767215.1 Actinotalea fermentans ATCC 43279 = JCM 9966 = DSM 3133 | reverse complement strand
AGGTCGTGCAGGTCGCGCGCGATGCGGGCGCGCTCGTCGGCCAGGCCGGCACGCTCGTGGCCCGCGCGGGCCTCGGCGAGCACGAAGGCCAGGGCCGCCTGCGCGGCGAAGGTCTCGGACAGCGCGAGGTCGGCGGGGCCGAACGGGCGCGCGCCCTTGCGGCGCAGCAGGATGAGGACCCCGAGGCTCTCCTGGCCGGACCGCAGCGGCACGTACATCGCGGGGCCGAACTGCCGCATCGGGGCGAGCGGGTGCCGCTCCTGCACGGACGAGGGCGTCGCGTCGCCGACGCCCGAGGCGAACACCTCGATCGAGCGGGCGCCGGGGGGCATGGGCAGCCCGAGGAGCTCGTCGGCGGCGTGCCCGTCCACGATCTCCATGACCAGCTCGCCGCCGACGCCCGGCAGGACGAGCACGGCCGTGTCGGCGCCGTCGATCTCGCGCGCGCTCGCCGCGACGGCCGCCAGCACGTCCTCGGGCTCGGCACCCTCGAGCAAGAGAGTGGTGATCTGCTGCCCGGCGGTGAGCCAGCGCTCGCGCCGGCGCTCGATCGCGTAGAGCTCGGCGTTCTGGATGGCGACGGCCGCGGCGGCGGCCAGCGCGGTCACCACGGCCTCGTCGTCGGTGTCGAAGCCGCCGTCCTTGTCGGCCAGGTACAGGTAGCCGTAGGTCTCCCCCATGACGCGCACGGCGCTCCCGAGGAACGGCCCCATCGGCGGGTGGCCCGCGGGCCAGCCGAGGAAGGCGGGGTGCTGCGTGAGGTCCGCCAGGCGCAGCACGCCCTCGTCGGGGATGCGGCCGAGCACCCCGATGGCGTGCGGTGGGTGCGCCAGGGCGGCGACGACGGCGTCGGGCACGCCCGACTGCACGAACGTCCGGGAGGCACCTCGCTCGTCGAGGATGTTGATCGCGCCGTAGCGCGCCCCGGTCATCTGCGTGCTCGCCTGGACGAACCGCTCGAGCAGGCTCGGCAGGTCGAGGTCGGCCGCGAGCGCCAGGACCGCCCGCAGCAGGTCGGTCGTCGCCTCGGCCCCGTGCCGGTCGCGCACGGGCGTTCGTTCGCGTGCCATGTCGCCCTGATTCTAGGACCAAAGTCCCGGCCTGGGCGTGCGGCTACGCGTTGGGGGGCATGAGGTCGAGCGCGCGCGCGACCGGGCCCGGCTGCATCAGCAGGGCGGGCATGCGCTCCTCGATCCGCGCGACGAGGTCCAGCACGTCGCCCGCCGGAACCGGCCGGCCGATGCCGAAGCCCTGCGCGTGCGGGCAGCCGAGGTCGCGCAGCCGCAGCAGGGTGTCGTCGTCCTCGACGCCCTCCGCCACGACGTCGAGCCCCAGGTCGCGGGCGAGGTCGAGGGTCGAGACCACGATCGACCGGCTCGCGGCGTCGGACGCGAGGCCGGCGACGAAGCTGCGGTCGATCTTCAGCCGCCGGACCGACAGCTGACGCAGGTAGGTCAGCGAGCCGTAGCCCGTGCCGTAGTCGTCGATCGCGAGCGCGACACCCAGATCCGTCAGGTCGTCCAGGACGTGGCGCGAGCGTTCCGGGTCCGCCATCGCGCTCGTCTCGGTGAGCTCGAGCTCCAGCCAGGCCGGCTGGAGGCTCCGGGTGGCCAGGCCGAGCTCGACCGCCGCGGGGAGCCGCGGGTCGAGCAGGTTGCGCGCGGACAGGTTCACCGCCACCGGCAGCGGACGCCCCGCGTCCCGCCACCGGGCGCACTGGTCCAGGGCCAGGTCGAGGACGCGCGCCGTGAACCGGTCCACGAGGTCCCCGCGCTCCACCAGGGGGAGGAACTCGGCCGGCGGCACCAGGCCGCGCGTGGGGTGCTGCCACCGGGCCAGCGCCTCCACGCCCACGACCCGGCCGGTGGCCAGGTGCAGCTGCGGCTGGAAGTGGAGCACGATCTCGCCCTGGTCCAGGGCGACGCGGACCTCACGCAGGGCCGCCGCGGACGGCAGCCGCTCGGCCATCTCCGGGGTGAAGATCGCCAGGTGCTCGGGCCGCTCCCTGGCCTCGTCGAGGGCGGACTCCGCGCGGCGCAGCGCGGCGGCCGCGGTGCCCGCGTCGCGCGGCACCAGCACGACGCCGACCGCGACCTCCAGGGCCAGCGGTCCGTCGGCGAGCGCGTGCGGGCGCTCGGCGATCGTCCGGAGCTGCTCCGCCAGGACGAGGGCCGGCGCGGGCGCGGCCGCGGCCTGGTCGATGACCGCGAACGTCGACTCGGTGATCCGCGCCAGGACCGCCGTCGGGCCCAGGGCCGCGCGCAGGCGGGCGCCGGTCGCGCGCAGGACCTCCTCGCGCTTCGCACGCCCGACGAGCTCGGTCATCTCGGCGAGGTGGTCGATCCCGACGACCAGCACTCCCGCGGAGCCGGACGTGGCCAGCAGGGCGTCGAGGTCCAGGCCGAACCGGCGGGCGTTCGGCAGCCCGGTGCCGTGGTCCGTGTCGACCAGCTCGGCGAGCTCGGCCGCCTGCCGCGCCAGTCGCCCGACGAGCAGGATCACGCGGGCCCCGACGAGCGCCACCACGACGGGCGCGAGCACGATCGCCGCCCACGGTGGCTCCCCCTGCGCGACCTGGACGACCGCCGTGCCGGGCAGCGCCATCGCGGCCGCCAGCAGCACGCCCATGTGGCGGCGGGACGGCACGTCGTCGGGCGTCAGGTCCACGTCCGACAGCTCCCGCATGCTCGGGTGCAGCGCCGCCGCGCCCAGCAGGACGTAGCCGAGCACCCAGCCGAGCTGGAGCGCGCGCGGCATCACCCCGTCGCCCGCGCGGACCACCTGCAGCCCGACGTCCGCGGCCGCCATCAGCACCACGGAGCCCAGGAGCAGCCGCGCACCCGCGCTCGCCCTGGTCACGGCACCCAGCCGTGCCGCGCTCCCCATGAGCACGACGTCGGCGAGCGGGTAGAGCACCGCCACGACGGCCGCCGAGCCGCCGTCGGCGGCCGCGACGCCGGGCGCGATCACCGCGACCCAGGCCACGGCGAGGAGGTTCGCCGCGACGATCCCCGCGTCGAGCCGGCCCTCGAGCCGGCGCACCGGGCCGCGGCTGGACACCAGGAGGACGAGCCCGCCGAGCACGGCGCCGTAGGCGAGCACGTACAGGCCCACCGTGAGCGGGGAGAGCTGCGGACCGTCCTCCGCCCCCCAGCCGAAGTACACGAGGTCGCCCAGCACCCACGCCGCGAGGGCCACGCCGAGGAGCCGCCACGGCCACGGCCGCGACGGCCGGTACCTGCGCAGCCCGAGGAGGATCGCCGCGACGGCGGCCCCACCCACCGCCGACGTCAGCAGCTGGGCCACCGGGCCGGGCGGGAGCAGCGCCGCGGCTGCGGCCGCGCC
>AXCX01000390.1 GCA_000767215.1 Actinotalea fermentans ATCC 43279 = JCM 9966 = DSM 3133 | reverse complement strand
GGGCGCGCCCTGCGCGCCACCCACCGTGCCGCCCACCACGCCGCCCACCGCGCCGCCGACGGCGACGCCCGCGAGCCCGGCGGCGCCGACGAGGAAGCCGCGACGGCTGACCTGGTGGGCGCTCCCGTCGTCAGCCATCGGCCGGCTCGTACTCCTCCTGCCCGCCCGCGAACGTCCGCACCACTGCGACGACGTCGACGGTCGTCACGTCCGCGGTCTCGAGCGTCAACTCGACCTCGTCCCCGGGCTCCAGGGGGGCCGTCAGCTCCATGAGCATGATGTGGTCCCCGCCGGGCGCGAGCTCGTGCTCGCCGTTCGCCGGCACGGTGAAGCCGTCCTCGACGGGCGTCATCACCATCGAGCCGTCCTCGCCCATCGCCGTGGTGTGCAGCTCCACGCGGGCCGCCGCGGCGGACGTCCCGGCGACGACGAGCACGTCCTCGCCGGTCTCGTTCACGAGCGTCCCGAACAGCCCGGTCATGCCCTCGTCGGTGGCCTTGACCCACGCGTCCGTGACGGCCAGCCCGCCCCCGGCGTCGTCCCCCGATCCGCACGCGGCGAGGCCGGCGCCGAGCGCCAGGGCCGCCAGGAGGGAGGTCGCGATCATCGTCGTCCGGCGCATGCCAGACACCGTAGACGATCTTGGTACAGATACCCAAGGGGGTATGCGGGCTCCTCAGAGCAGGCGGCGCGCCGCCGCCCACCGCGTGAGCTCGTGCCGCGACGACAGCTGCAGCTTGCGCAGCACCGCCGACACGTGCGTCTCGACGGTCTTGATCGAGATGAACAGCTCGGACGCGACCTCGCGGTAGGAGTAGCCGCGCGCGATCAGCCGCATGACCTCGCGCTCGCGCGCCGAGAGCCGGTCCAGCTCGTCGTCCCCGGTCGCGATGTCGCCCGCGGCCGCACCGAACGCGTCGAGCACGAACCCCGCGAGCCGCGGCGAGAACACGGCGTCCCCGCCCGCCACGCGCCGGATGGCGTCCGACAGGTCCGGCCCGCTGATCGCCTTGGTCACGTACCCGCGGGCCCCGCCGCGGATGACCGCGACGACGTCCTCGGCCGCGTCCGACACCGACAGCGCGAGGAAGCGGACCGAGCCGAGCAGGTCCGCGCACTGCTGCAGCACCTCGGCCCCACCGCCGCCCATCCCGCCGGGCAGGTGCACGTCGAGCACCACCACGGGCGGCTGCAGCGAGCGGACCAGCGCGATCGCGCTCTCGACGTCGTCGGCCTCGCCGACGACGTTGATCGACGGGTCGAGCGAGGCGCGCACGCCCGCGCGGAACATGAGGTGGTCGTCGACCAGGATGACGTCGAGCTGCTCAGACATGGTTCTCCCTCGGCAGGCACAGGTGCACCTCGGTGCCGCGGCCCGGCCTGCTCTGCACAGTGGCCGTGCCACCCCGGCGGGTGACGCGACCGATGATGGACTCTCGCACGCCGAACCGGTCGGTGGGCACGGTGTCGAGGTCGAACCCCTCGCCGTGGTCGCGCACGAAGACCTCGACCTGCGCGTCAGTGACCTCCAGGTACAGCGAGTACGGCGCCTTGCCGTGGCTCACGGCATTCACGAGCGCCTCGCGCGTCGCCTGCAGCAGCGCGTCCGTCCCGGCGTCGGGCACCGCGTCCCCCACCACGACGACGTCCACCGCCACCGCCCGCGTGTCCTCGACCTCCGCGACGACGCCCCGCAGGTCCGAGGCGATCGACGTCCCCGGCGTGCGCCGGTCGTCGTACAGCCACTCGCGCAGCTCGCGCTCCTGGGCGCGGGCCAGGCGGGCGACCTCCTCGGCGTCGGTCGCCTGCCGCCGGATCAGCGCCAGGGTCTGCAGGACGCCGTCGTGCAGGTGGGCGGCGATGTCGGCGCGCTCGGACTCCCGGGCGCGCGCCGCGCGCTCGTCGCCCAGCTCACGCACCAGCCGCAGCCACCAGGGCGCGAGCACCAGCGCGGAGCCGATGAGCACCGCCACCGCGGCGACGGCCGACCGGATCAGCGCCTCCATCGGCTGCTCCTGGCCGACGACGAGGAACACCGCCAGCCCCACCAGCACCGTGCCGCCGACCAGCCGCAGCACGCTGATCGGCATGCGCCCGACGGCGGCGCCGTTGCGCCGGTCCCGCTGGATCGCGTCGAGCTGGCTCCACGCCAGCGCGATGCCCGCGAGCGCGATGAGCGCCGGCAGCACCCACGAGCTGCCGATCTCCGCGCCGTTGCGCACCGCGATGAGGAGCACCGCTCCGGCGATGAGCATGAGCCCAATGGCGATCTCGCCCACGGGCAGGGTGCGGCCCTGCTGCCGCAGCCGCGGCGCGAGCCGGCTCAGCGACGGCGGGCGCGCCTCAGCCGCGACGACCGACGGGTCGCCGACCGGCACCGTCACCCAGAACCACAGGTAGAGGAGTACGCCCGTGCCCCCGGCGAGCGTCAGGAGCACGAACGACAGGCGGACCACGCCCACGGGCACGCGCAGGTGCAGGGACAGGCCGCGGCAGACTCCGCCGACGACGCGTCCCTGCGGCGGGCGCCGCAACGGCAGACGTGGTTCCACGAGGAGCATCGTCACACGTCAGACACCCTGCGAACGCGCGTCGCGGCCGCAATCAGGTGCGGTTCAGGGTGCGGCGACGGCCCCGCTCAGGGCCTCGGGCCGGCGCTTTCAGGGTCGGCTCAGGGCCGTGCCCCGATGTGGGG
>AXCX01000389.1 GCA_000767215.1 Actinotalea fermentans ATCC 43279 = JCM 9966 = DSM 3133 | reverse complement strand
TGCCATGGACGAGACCCCTGCCCAGCAGCCGGGCCCGACGGCGCCCGGCCAGACCCCCGGTCAGAACCCGGGGGACGCCCCTGCCCCCGCTCCCGGCGACCAGGGCGGCTACGCCCCGCCGCCCACCACGGGCGCCGACGCGTTCTTCGACAACGTGCGCCGCATGGGCGTCGTGCGCTCCGAGGAGCGGTGGATCGGCGGCGTCGCGGGCGGCCTCGCCCAGCGGCTCGGCATCGACCCGCTGATCGTGCGGGGGCTCTTCGGCATCGGCGCGCTCCTCGGCGGCATCGGCCTCGTGCTCTACGGCGTGGCGTGGCTGCTCCTGCCCGAGCAGCGCGACGGGCGCATCCACGTCCAGCAGCTGTTCCGCGGCGACTTCGACGCCGCGGTCATCGGCGGCTTCGCCGCGATCCTCATCGGCTTCGGCGCCCCGGACGCCTGGGGCATGCCCTGGTGGGGCAACCGGCACGACGCGTGGTGGGGCGGCCTCGTCGCGATGATCGCGGTGGTCGTCATCATCGTCGTCGTCGCGTCCAACGCGAGCCGCAACCGCGGCGCAGGAGTCGGCCCCCGCACGTCGCTGCCCCGTACGCCACCGCCGTACGGCCCGGCGCCCTACGGGCCGGCTCCGTACGGGCCGCCGCCCTTCGGCGGCGCTCCCGCAGGCCCGGCCCCCTTCGGCGCAGCACCCACCTCCGGGCCGGTCTACGGC
>AXCX01000388.1 GCA_000767215.1 Actinotalea fermentans ATCC 43279 = JCM 9966 = DSM 3133 | reverse complement strand
GGCGCACGCTCCGGCCCGGCCGGCGAGCGACGCCCCCGAGGCCGACCCGCACGCCGCGGACGGGACGCTCAGCCCCGCGGGCCGGACGCACGGGGCCGATGCCTGAGCCCACGCGTCTGGAGGCGAGCGACACGCGAACGCCCCCGCGCCTCGGCCGCGACCCGCTCATCGCCGTCTACGGCTTCCTCCTGGCCGCCTTCCTGATCCCAGGCCGGATGATCGTCGAGCCCCTCGGCGCGCTCGGGCACCCGGCGACGATCATCGCCCTCGGCGCGGCGCTGCTGTACGGCCTGGCCCGGCTGGTCGGCGGGCACCTCGCCGTCGGCCGCCAGCCGATGCGCACGATGTTCGTGGTGTTCGGCACCGTGGCGCTCATCGCCTTCCTCAGCGCGCACCTGCGCCCGCTCAGCGCGGGCGAGGCGGCCGGCTCCGAGCGCGCGATCTTCACGGTGATCGGGCTGCTCGGGCTCGGCCTGCTCACGGCCGACGCGGTGCGCGACAAGAACCACCTCGAGCGCCTGCTGAAGCTCGTGGTGACGGGCGCCGCGGTGTTCGCCGCGATGGGCGTGCTCCAGTGGGTCACCGGGCTCAGCCCGACGTCCTACGTGCTCGTCCCCGGCCTGACGCTGCAGGACGTCGACATCAACGTCGAGCGGTCAGACTTCACCCGGGTGCAGAGCACCGCGCTGCACCCGATCGAGTTCGGCGTGGTCCTGGCGGTGGCCCTGCCGCTCGCGCTGCACTTCGCGCTCGTCGGCCGCGACGGCCGTCGGCCCTCGGCGTGGAACTGGGTCCCGGTGTTCATGATCCTGTTCGCCATCCCGCTCGCGGTGTCCCGGGCCTCGGTGCTCGGGGTGGCCGTCGCGGGGCTCGTGGCCGGCGTGGCCTGGTCCTGGCGGGTCCGGCTGAACGCGCTGTTCGCGGCCGGCCTGATCCTCCTGGCGATGCGCGCGGCGTTCCCCGGCGTGCTCGGCACGCTGGTGTCCACGTTCCTGTTCTTCAACGAGGACCCGAGCATCGAGGGCCGCACGCAGGACTACCCGCGGGCCATCGAGTACATCAGCCAGCGCCCCTGGTTCGGGCGCGGCCTCGGCACGTTCACGCCGGAGCAGTACTTCTTCCTGGACAACGAGTACCTCAACCAGATCCTCACCGGCGGCGTCGTCGGCGTGCTGACGCTCGCCGCGCTCTTCCTCGTGGCGATGGGCCTGGGCCGGGGCATCTACCACCACTCGACGGACCCGTGGGCCCGCTCGCTCGGCCAGTCCCTCACCGCGGCCACCGCGGTGAGCGCGGTGACCTGGTTCACCTACGACGGCATGGCCTTCCGGCTCAACGCCGGGCTGGCCTTCGTCCTCATGGGCGCGACGGCGGCGCTGTGGCGCCTCGAGGTCGGCCGGCTGCGCTGGGGCACCGGGGCGAACCGCGCCCGGCCGGTGCAGTTCGAGGAGGACCCCGACGTGCGCGCCTGGAGCGAGCCGTCGCCCGCGTACGCGGGGGCCCCCGCCGCCCACGACGACGGCGCGCCTCGCCCGACATGACCACCGCACCCCCCGGACCGCACGAGCGGGGCACGCCTCCGGAGCGCGCCCCGGAGGACCCACCGCGGCGCGCGCCCGCGTGGACCCGGACGCTCGGCTCCGAGCAGGTCGGGCGGCGCACGGTCGCGCTCGTCCTCGCCCTGGTGGCCGTCCTCGCCGTCGGTCTCATGGTGAACGAGATCACGGGCCGCGAGGAGCGCGCCGGGACGCCGGTGACGACGCCGACGGCGACGCCGTCGCCCACCCCCTCGGACCCGCCCGTCGACACCAGCGTCGAGGCGGGCCCGGACACCACCGGGGTGCCCGACGGCACGCAGCTCACCCCGTTCCAGCCGGGCGTGCTCAACGAGGACGGCCTCGTGCTCGACGGTGTGCTCATCCAGGGCGACGTGGAACTCGTCGGCGAGCACCAGGTGCTGCGCAACAGCCGCGTGGAGGGTCACCTGGTCGTGCGTGGCACGGACGTGACGGTCGAGGACAGCGAGCTGGGCGCGCTCTCGGTGTCCAGCGCCACCCAGGTGGTCGCCCGCCGCCTCGACATCTTCGGCAACCTGGGCGACGACGGGATCCACGTGACCTCGGGCGACGGCCCCCGCGCCACCGACGTCGTCATCGAGGGTTGCTGGGTGCACTCCCCCCAGGTCGAGGCCGAGAGCCACTACGACGGCATCCAGGTGCGCGGCGTGGAGGGGCTGGTCCTGCGCGGCAACACGTTCGACCTCGGCCCGTGGATGGACAGGTACAACGCGGCGGTCTTCCTCGAGGAGGCCAACGGCGGCAACGTCGACGTGCTCGTGGAGGGCAACCTCATCAACGGCGGCGGGTACTCGGTCTACGCCAACGGCCGGGACGTCCGCTTCGTCGACAACCGCTTCGGCAACGACGCGAACTGGGGCCTGCTGCACCCGGACCACTCGCCGTTCGAGGAGTCGGGCAGCACGTGGGCCGACGACGGCACCCCCGTCTCGATGCTCGACGAGGCGGGCGGCTAGCTAGCGGCTGCCCGCGGCCGGAGCCGTCCCGAACACGAACCGGCGGGCCGCCCCGAAGGACGACCCGCCGGTCTTCGTGCTGCTCAGCCGAGCAGGTCAGCCGATGGCCCCGGGGCGCAGCGCGAGGCCCCGGCCGGCGTCGTCGGTGTTGCCGCGGAACTCCGTCACCTCGCCGGTCCGCGAGCTGGGGAAGAGGATCCCCCACTCACCGCTGCCGAGGACGGTGTCGGTGATGCGGACGTCGCTGGCGAAGCTGTACAGCGTGTAGCCGCCGCCCTCGAGCACCGACCGCGTCACCGTCACGTTCCGGTTCCCGCCGTTCGCGTCCTCGAGGAAGAGGGCGGCGTTGTGCTGCGGCACGAAGGCGCCGAGGTCGATCCGGATGCCGTCGAGCGTCAACCCGTCGACGCCGCGCACCTGGATGCCGTCGTAGTGCGAGGTCGCGGTGACCTGCGGGTTGTGGATGAGCGAGTCACGGATGACGACGTTCGTCACGGGCCCGGTGTCGGACGTGATGTGGACGCCGTCCCGCCCGGTGAGGCCGAACACCTCGGTGCCGGCGATCGTCACGGCGTCCGAGCCGGAGATCGAGAGGGCGGCGAACTCGCTCGAGGCGACCTGGACGCGGTCGCCGCGGATGATCGCCTCGCCGTTCACGCGCACGTTGCGCAGCGTCAGGTCGGAGCCGGTGAACACCACGTCGGAGTCGATCACGACGTTCGCGATCTCGCCGCTCGCGTCGATGGTCCCGCCGGCCATCGGCGCGAGGGCCGTGCCGTCGGGGATGCCGACGGCGCCCGGTGCGGACGACGGGGCGGCGGGCGTGGCGCTGGGGGCGGGCGCCGGCGTCGAGGTGGGTGCGGGCGTGCCGACGG
>AXCX01000040.1 GCA_000767215.1 Actinotalea fermentans ATCC 43279 = JCM 9966 = DSM 3133 | reverse complement strand
CGACGGCCGCGGGGTCGGGGTCGACGACGCGGACGTCCGTCGGGAGCACGCCCGCGCGCGCCCAGCCGCCGAGCAGGATGCGGGCGACCCGGCCCGCGCCCACGAAGCCGACGCTCGGGGCCGTGGTCGCGCCGCTCACCGGGCACCTCCGGCGACGAGCGGCTCGAGGAGCTCGCGCACGGACGCGGCCGTCGGCACGCGCCCGGAGAGGACGACCTCCTCGTCCACGACCAGGCCGGGCGTGCGCATGATGCCGTAGGCGGCGATCTCGGCGTAGTCCGTGACCTTCTCGATCTCGGCGTCGATGCCGAGGGCGGCGACCGCCTCGCGCGTCGCCTTCTCGAGGTTGACGCAGTTCGCGCAGCCGGGGCCGAGGACCTTGATCTTCACGAGGGTTCCCTTCAGAGGACGGCGTTGAACAGGTAACCGACCGCCACGATCCCGGCGGCGACGACGCCGACGAAGGTCGCGATGAGCCGGGGCGCCAGGACGCGGCGGAGCAGGATCAGCTCGGGCAGGCTGAGCGCGACGACCGCCATCATGAAGGCGAGCAGGGTGCCCATCGGCAGGCCCTTGTCGTACAGCGCGTCGACCAGCGGCAGGACGCCCGCGGCGTTCGAGTAGAGCGGCACGCCGATGGCGACGGCGACGAGCACGGCGAGGGGGTTGTCCGCGCCCGCGTAGGTGGCGAAGAAGTCCTCGGGCGCCCACCCGTGGATGACCGCCCCGAGCCCGATGCCGACGAGCAGGAAGGGCCAGATCTTCCGCAGGATCGTGGCGACCTCCTCGACGCCCATCTGGATCCGGTCGTCCCAGGTGAGGCCGACCGTCGAGTCGACGACCTTCCCGCCGAGGCGGGTCTCGAAGACGAACGGCTCGACCCAGCGCTCCATCCGCAGCCGGCCCAGCACGAAGCCGGCGACGACCGCGATCACCAGGCCGGCCCCGACGTACATGAGCGTCGGGCCGAGGCCGAAGAGACCGAAGAGCAGCGCGATCGCGACCTCGTTGATCAGCGGGCTGGCGATGAGGAAGCTCATCGTCACGCCGAGGGGGACACCCGCGGCGACGAACCCGATGAACGCCGGCACGGCGCTGCACGAGCAGAACGGCGTCACGACGCCGAGCCCGGCGGCCATGACGTTGCCGAGCCCCTCGCGCCGGCCGCCCAGGAGCGCGCGCGTGCGCTCGACGCTCATGAACGAGCGCAGCACGGTGACCAGGAAGATGATCCCGACGAGCAGGAGCGCGATCTTCACCGAGTCGTAGAAGAAGAAGTGGACGCCCGAGCCCAGGCGGCTCTCCAGGTCCAGGCCGACGACGTCGCCCAGGAGCCAGTCCCACAGGGGACGGTTGGCCCGGTAGAGCCCGACCCACAGCGCGGCGGCGACGCCGAGGCCGACCCAGCGCCGGACCGGCGTGCGCGCACGGAGCCGTTCGGCGACGCTCACGCCGACCCCTCCCCCGCGCCGCCCGGCAGCGACGCCCGCATGAGCCGACCGGCGTCGTCGGCCAACGCGTAGTCCACCCACCGACCGCGACGCGTCGCGGTGACCAGGCCGGCGTCGCGCAGCACCTTGAGGTGGTAGCTGAGCAGGTTGGCCGGCACCGGGACGCGTTCACGCAGGTCGCAGACGCAGCGCGTCGCCGCGCCGAGCTCCTCCAGCACGGCCCACCGCACCGGGTCCGCCAGCGCCTGCAGCAGCTCGATCCGCTGCTCCCGGGAGAGCACGTCCGCGGCCGACACATCAACGGTGCTTGAACCAGTCACATTCGAAACGTAGAGCCGGCGCCGCCCGGCTCCGAGGGACCAAGGTCACGAATACATTGACGAACGCCGATGTCTGCGTGAGGATAGGGCATCGACGCTCGTCAATCTTTGGAGGATTCCGTGCCTGACCACGCCGACGACCTCAAGGTCCAGGTGCGCGAGCGCTACGCCCGGGCCGCGACCGCGGTCGGCGAGGGCTGCTGCGGACCGGCCGGCGCCCTCGACGTCGTCGACGCGGGCGCGGCCGGGTCGAGCTGCTGCGCGCCGTCCGGGCCGCAGGCGGTCGAGATCTTCGGGGCGGGCCTGTACGACGCGACGGACGTCGCCGACCTCCCGGCCGAGGCGGTCGAGGCCTCCCTCGGGTGCGGCAACCCGCTGCTCGTGGCCGAGCTGCGCGAGGGCGACGTCGTGCTCGACCTGGGCTCCGGCGGCGGCATCGACGTCCTGCTCTCCGCGCGCCGCGTCGGGGCGACGGGCTTCGCCTACGGCGTCGACATGACCCCCGAGATGCTCGAGCTCGCCCGGACGAACGCCGCCAAGGCGGGCGCCACGAACGTCGAGTTCCGCGAGGGCAGCATCGAGGAGCTGCCGTTCGGGGACGCCGAGGTCGACGTGATCATCTCCAACTGCGTCATCAACCTGTCCGTCGACAAGCCCGCGGTCCTGCGCGAGGCCTTCCGCGTCCTGCGCCCCGGCGGGCGCTTCGGGGTGTCCGACGTCGTCGCGGAGGACCGCCTGTCACCCGCCGACCGGGCCGAGCGCGGCAGCTACGTCGGCTGCATCGCCGGCGCACTGTCCCGCACGGAGTACCTGGGGCTCCTCGCCGCCGCGGGTTTCGCCGACGCGGAGGTCACCTTCACGCACGAGGTGGCGGACGGCCTCCACGGCGCGATCGTCCGGGCGGTGAAGCCCCTGACGGCCGGGCGCGGGTGACCCGCCCCGTCACGAGGCGGTCCACCCGCACCCGCTCAGCGTGCGAACGGCCCCACGTACATCAGCGTCAGGTTGACCACCACGACGACGGCGAACGCCACCGCCGCGCCGAGCGGCAGCACCCCGAACGAGGCGGCCGCCGCCCCGCCGAGGACGACCACCTTGGTGACGAGCCGCAGTGCGGGTACGTCGTACCGCGCACGCGGCGCCGCGAACAGGCCCCACGCCACCGCGGCGACGAGCGGCAGGCCGACCCCGAGGGCCACGCGCGCCGCCGTCGGGCCGCCCACCTGGAAGCCGAACGCGCAGAGCACGGCCAGCGCCGCGAGCTCGACGAGGAACGCGAGGAGGTCGTTGGCGTTGACCGCGCGGTTCTCCACGCGGGGACGGTACCGGCCAGGGCGCGCCCGCGTCAGTGCCCGGCGCCCACCGTCTCGCCCCCGGCCGCGTCCGCGCCCAGGTTCCGCCGACGCGGGACAAGGTGCAGCACTGCCACGACGACGGCGCCCACCAGCGCCCCCGCGACGGCCGACGCCAGCGTCCCGCCCAGCCAGGAGAGGAACGGCCCGACGCCCGCGACGTCGTGCAGCAGCTCCTCGAGGTGGTGCACGAGCTCGTAGGGCGCGTGCCACCCGAGCTCGTCGGCACCGACCAGGAGGATGTGCCCGCCGACCCAGAGCATCGCGACGATGCCGACCGTGGAGAGCACGGCGAGAACCCGGGGCATGGCACGGACGAGCATCCGCCCGGTCGCGGCGACGGCCCGACCGGGGCGCTGGGCGAGGTGCAGCCCGACGTCGTCCGCCTTCACGATGAGCGCGACCACCCCGTAGACGAGGGCGGTGATGACGAGGGCGACGACGAGCAGGATCGCCGCCCGCGACGGGAGGGCCTCGTCGGCGACCTCGTTGAGCGCGATGACCATGATCTCGGCGGACAGGATGAAGTCCGTCCGGATCGCGCCGCTGACCATCGACTTCTCGGTCTCGGGGCCGACGGCGGCGGCGGGCACCGAGCGCTTCTCCTGGTGGTGCCCGGTCAGGGCCTCGTAGAGCTTCTCGGCACCCTCGAAGGCGAGGTAGGTGCCGCCGATCATGAGCACGGGCGTCAGCAGCCACGGCAGGAACTGACTCAGCAGCAGCGCCACCGGCAGGATGATGAGCACCTTGTTGCGCAGCGAGCCCGCGGCGATCCGCCGGATGATCGGCAGCTCGCGGTCGGGCGTGAACCCGTGGACGTAGCGCGGCGTGACCGCGGTGTCGTCGACGACGACGCCCGCCGCCTTGACGCTCGCACGGCCCGCAGCCGCGCCGACGTCGTCGATGGACGCGGCCGCCAGCTTGGCGAACGCCGCGATGTCGTCCAGGAGCGCCGCGAGCCCACCCGGCATCGGTCACCGTCCTCCCCGGGCGACGTGGTGCGCCGCCGCCGTCCGCCGATCGAGCGCCGGCCACCCGGTCAGGGTAGGTGCCGTGGGGCCGTGCGCGCGCCCCGGGCCCAGCCGTCCGGAGGCCCGCCGGGTCAGCGGGCGGGCGCCGTCCGCTCGTGCGGGAGGACGAACTCCTCGTGGCTGGCGCCGAGGATCCGCCGGTCGTCCAGGCCCTCGTGGTGCGTGTCCCGGATGGGCACGAGCTCGACGAAGGTCACCTCGTGCCGGGCCAGCGGGAGGTCGAGCTCCACGCGCCCGCCCGCGACCGTCAGCCGGCCGTGCTCGACGGCCGGGCGCTCGAGCGCGTGCAGGACGTCGAGCTCGCGCTGCGTCGGCGAGGCCGGCCGTCCCAGCTCGCGCCAGGCGGTGAAGGCGTTGCCGTCCGACTCGTTGACGCGTTCGCGCAGCGCGAAGACGCCGGTCCCGTCCGGGCACGCCGCCCCGGCGACCGCGACCGGCAGCGACAGCCGCAGGTGGTGGCGCTCGGGGGCCGGGTCGGCCGCCGTGCCCTCCACCGGCTGCCAGGCCAGCACGGTGACGCGCCCGTCGGCGTCGGCGCAGACGAGGTGGTCCTCGCCGCGCGCGAGCACCTGGGCGCCCATCCGGGCCATGAAGGCGTAGAGGTGGTAGGTCGGCTTCGCGACCTGCCGGTGCGTGAGCAGGCCGAACCCGCCGTGGAAGAACGAGGTCGGGACGTCGAGCTCCTCGAACACGTCGCAGAAGGTCCAGTACGAGAACGAGTCGACGAGGTCGCCGCCCGCCGCCAGGACCGGCGCGAGGTAGGCGGCGTTGTACGCCGTGTCGTGCATCGGGTTCGTCGGCATGTAGGAGGTGTTGAACTCGGTGATGTGCACGGGCAGCCCGGCCAGCGGGGTCCCCGCGAGGGACTGGCGCGGCTCGGCGAACTGCTCCAGCAGGTCCGACGGCGCCCGGAAGCCCTGGTAGACCCCGAACGGGATCTCCTGCGGCTCGTGCGACGCGTACGCGTGCCGGCTGACGAAGTCGATCGGCACGTCGCGCGACGTCACGTAGTCCGCGAACGGACCCCACCAGCCGTCCACGGTCGGGCCGGGCGCCAGCGCCGGGCCACCCACCTGCAGCGACGCGTCGACGTCCTTGATGGCGCGCGCTGACGCCTCGTAGAGCCGGAAGTACGCGCCGGAGTCGGCGTTTTCCCAGAAGATGTCGAGGTTCGGCTCGTTCCAGACCTCGAACGGCCACGTCCGCACCTCGTCGACGCCGTACCGGTCGACCAGGTGCCGCACGAGGTCGGTGACCAGCGCCGACCACTCCCCCATGTCGCGCGGCGGCGTCACGTTGCCACGCCACCAGAAGATCGTCTGGTCGCCGGACGCGAGCGCCGTCGGCATGAAGCCCAGCTCGACGAAGGGCTTGATGCCGAGGGCGAGCAGGCGGTCGTGGACCTCGTCGACGTACGTGAACGCGTGCCGACGGTACGTGCGGCCGTCGACGGTCGACTCGCGCACCACGCCCATGTCGTCGCTGAGCAGACCGTGCCCGCGCAGGTAGGTGAAGCCGATCTCGCGCTGCACCCGTGCGAGCGAGTCCTGGTAGTCCGCGCGGAGCGCCAGGTTCATGCGGCCGGTGCCGACGCACGTGCGCCAGGCGTCGGGCAGAGGGCCGGTGGGCGTGGCGGGGACGACGACGGTGGTGACCACGGGTGCCTCTCGGTGTCGGGCCTGGACTCGGTCGGGCGGCTAGGGCAGGTCGGGCAGCTAGGGCAGGTCGGGCAGCGAGGGCAGGTCCCGCACCTAGGGCAGGTCGGGCAGCTCCGCCCGCACGACGGCGAACGAGTGCGGCGGCAGGGTGATCCGCACCGTGCTCGCCGTCACGGGGAGCTCGTCGACGGCCGTCGGGGCGACGTCCGCCGGGTGCGCGCCCGCGTTGAACGCCCCCACCGACGACGGCGCCAGCAGCCGCCCGGCGACGGCGCCGACCCGCGAGCCGCGCAGCTCGATGGTGACGTCCTGCGACCGCTCGAGGTCGGTGTTCGTCAGCGACACGTGGCACGCGCCGCCCGCGACGCTCGCGGAGGCCGAGAGCGTCGGGACGGCGCCGTCGGTCAGCTCGCGCACCGCGCCCGGGGCGCGCAGGTGCACCGGGACGGACGTCGCGTCGTGGTGCACCTTGTTCATCTCGAAGACGTGGAAGGTGGGCGTCCGCACGAGCGTCCCGTCCGCCGGGTCGGTCAGCAGCATCGCCTGCAGCACGTTCACGGTCTGGGCGATGTTCGCCATGACCACGCGCTCGGCCAGCCGGTGGAACACGTCGAAGTGCAGGGACGCGACGAGGGCGTCGCGCATCGTGTTCTGCTGGAACAGGAACCCGGGGTTGGTGCCGGGCTCGACGTCCCACCACGTGCCCCACTCGTCGACGACCAGGCCGATCTCGCGGTCGGGGTCGTAGCGGTCCATGACGGCGATGTGCCGGCGCAGGAGCGGCTCGACGGCCTGGGCACGGCGGATCGTGCGCCAGTAGGACGCCTCGTCGAACCCGGTCGCCGGGCCCTTGTCGGTCCAGGTCCCGCCGATCGTGTAGTAGTGCACGGACAGCGCCTCGAACGGCAGGCTCGGGAACTGCGCCGCCTTCATGTCGGCGACCGCGCGCATGAGCGCCTCGGTCCAGGCGTAGTCGTCCTCCGACGCCCCGGCGGCGATCCGGTAGAGGCGGTTGTCGCCGTGGTTCTTGCAGAAGGTCGCGTACTGGCGCGCGAGGTCGGCGTAGACCTCCGGGCGCATGTTGCCGCCGCCGCCCCACGGCTCGTTGCCGAGACCCCAGAACGGCACGCGCCACGGCTCGTCCCGGCCGTTCTCGCGACGCAGGTCGACCATCGGCGAGGACCCGGACCGGGTCAGGTACTCGACCCACTCGCTCATCTCGCGGACCGTGCCCGACCCGACGTTGCCGACGACGTAGGGCTCGGTCCCGAGCTGCTCGCACAGCGCGAGGAACTCGTGCGTGCCGAAGTGGTTGTTCTCCTCGACGTTGCCCCAGTGCGTGTTGACCATGCGCGGGCGTTCCTCGCGCGGGCCGATGCCGTCCTGCCAGTGGTACTCGTCGGCGAAGCAGCCGCCCGGCCAGCGCAGGTTCGGGATCGAGAGCTCGCGGAGCGCCTCGACGACGTCGGCCCGGATCCCACCGACGTTGGGGACCGGCGAGTCCTCGCCCACCCAGAAGCCGCCGTAGATGCACGCGCCGAGGTGCTCGGCGAAGTGCCCGTACACGTGCCGCGAGATGCGCGGACCTGGGATGTCGGCGTTGACGATGACGGTGGCGTCGGACACGACAGGCCTTTCGAGTGGTTCCGGAGGTGCGCGGCGACCCCGCGCGACGCCCGGCGCGCGTAGGGGACGGCGCCGGACCGGCGGCGTGGCCCGCCCCGAGGGGCGGGCCACGCCGGTCGTTCAGCCCTTCACGGCTCCCGTCAGACCACCGACGATGCGGCGCTCGAACAGGCTGAAGAACGCCAGCGCCGGCAGCATGGCCAGCGACGTGAACGCGAGCACGCGTGCCGTGTCCACGGAGTAGCGCGACGCGAACGCCTGCACGCCCAGGGGCAGCGTGTAGGCCGCGTCGTCGTTGAGGATGAACAGGGGCAGCAGGTAGCTGTTCCAGCTGCCGATGAACGCCAGGATCCCGACGGTGATGACGCCGGGCAGCGACAGCGGCAGGACCATCCGCCAGAAGAAC
The DNA here is from genome assembly GCA_000767215.1 of Actinotalea fermentans ATCC 43279 = JCM 9966 = DSM 3133. Taxonomy (GTDB): domain Bacteria; phylum Actinomycetota; class Actinomycetes; order Actinomycetales; family Cellulomonadaceae; genus Actinotalea; species Actinotalea fermentans. The sequence goes on along the minus strand of AXCX01000040.1, from coordinate 10,949 downwards.
CCGAGGCGGCTGCAGCCGTCGATGGCGGCGGCCTCCTGGAGCTCGTTGGGGATGGCCCGCAGGAACGGCACCAGGATGATCACCGTCATCGGCAGGCCGAAGGCGATCTGCGGCAGGATCACGCCGCCGATCTCGTTCATGAGGCCGAGGCTGCGCACCATGATGTACAGCGGCGTGATGGCCACCGTCATCGGGAACATCAGACCGGCCGCGTAGAGCGAGTACAGCGCCGCCTTGCCGCGGAAGTTGTACCGCGCGATGGCGAAGCTCACCATCAGGCCCAGCGCCACGACCCCGACGGTCGTCGTGACCGCCGCGATGGTGGAGTTCCAGACCTGCCGCCAGAAGACGTCACCCTTGAGGATGTCGACGTAGTTGCCGACCTGCCACGGCGAGGGCAGCCCGGAGGGGTCCTGGGTGATCTCGGCGTTCGTGCGGAAGCCGCCGATGATGATGTAGGCGACCGGCGCCAGCATCATCAGGATGAGCAGCACCGCGACCGCGTACACGCCCGGGTTGGCCCGCTTGAGGCCGCCGCGCGGCGGCTTGCGGGCGGGCTTCGCCGACGGCCGGTCGCTGCTCAGGGGCGGCGGGGCTACGGTCTGGGCGGCCATCAGCGTGCACCTCCCGTGATCGCACCCTCGGTGTCCCGACGGAGCACGAATCGCTGGTAGAACAGGGCGGCGATCATCGAGATCAGGAAGATCACGACGGCGACCGCGTTGCCGTAGCCGAAGCTGCCGGCGTTACGGCCGTAGGAGACCATGTACGTCGCCATCGTCGAGGTGCCCGCCGTGGAGGCGATGTACTGGCCCCAGATGATGTAGACGAGGTCGAAGAGCTGGAGCGAACCGATCATCGACAGGAACGCCCAGATCCGCGTGGTCGGGCCGAGCAGCGGCAGGGTGATGCGCCGCTGCACCTGCCAGTACGACGCGCCGTCGATCGAGGCCGCCTCGTAGAGCTCGTCGGGGATCCCCTGGAGGCCGGCGAGGAAGATGATCACGGCGAAGCCGACGTACTTCCACGTGATGATGCCCATCAGGGTCCAGATGGCGATGTCCGGGTCGGACAGCCACTCCGTGACGAACTGGTCCAGGCCCATCTTCGTGAGCAGGTCGTTGACCGCGCCGCGGCTCTGGAGCATGAGGCCCCAGCCGGTCCCGACGACGACCTCGGCGATGACGTACGGGACGAAGATGAGCACGCGGATCAGGGACTGCCCGCGCATCTTCCGGTTGAGCAGCAGGGCGAGGCCGATGGCCACCGGGCCCTGCAGCACGAGCGACATGACGACGATGAAGGCGTTGTGCTTCAAGGCGTCGTGGAACAGCGGGTCCTTGAGGATGGTGATGTAGTTCTGGAACCCGATGAAGTCGGTGGGAGCACCGTAGCCCGACCACTTGTAGAACCCGTAGTACGCCGCCATCGCCACCGGGAAGATGACGAAGGTCAGGAAGACGAGCGTGGCCGGACCGGTGAGCGCCGCGATCTCGAGGCGTTCGGCCCATCCGAGGCCGCGGCGCCGCCGGCGCGGCGGGGGCGACGCGTTGTCGCCCCCGCCGGCCGTGAGATCCACGCGCGAGCCCTTCGCGGGGCGTGAGCTCTCGCTGATGGATGTCATGTGTCAGTCAGTCCTCAGCCCCGGGCCGCGGCTTCCTTGACCGCGTCCACGATGCCAGCGGCGTCACGAGCACCCGCGAGCATGTCGACGACGGCGATGTTCAGCGCGTTGCCGACGTTCTGGCCGTAGACGGTGTCGAGCCACTGCGAGGCGTACGGGGCCGCGTTCCAGGCCTCGAGCACGGACTGCAGGTACGGCTCCTCGATGACGGCCTGGGCCTCGGTGTTGACGACCGGAGCCTGGAAGGCCACGTAGTAGGCCTCCTGGACGTCGGTGCGCGCGATGTAGTTCAGGAAGTCGGCGCAGGCCGGCGGAGCGTCCGCGGAGCAGGAGTAGCCGTCGACGCCACCGAGCATCGAACCGGGCTCACCCTGGCCACCGGGGACCTCGGGGAACGGGAACCAGCCCAGGTCGGCCAGCGGCTGCTGGTCCGGCGTGAGCGAGCCGATGACGCCGGGGTTCCAGGCGCCCATGAGCTCCATGGCGGCCTGGTGGTTCGCCAGCAGACCGGCCGACGAGCCAGCACCCTGCTGGGCGGAGGTCGTCAGGAAGCCCTCGTTGAACGGCGAGGTCGCCGCGAAGTCGGCGAGGTTCTGCGCCGCGTCGATCCAGCACTCGTCGTCGAAGTTCATCTCCTGGCCGGCGGCCTCGAGGGTCTCGGGGCTGCAGGCGCGCAGGGCGAAGTGGTAGTACCAGTGCGCAGCGGGCCACGCGTCCTTGGCACCGAGGGCGATCGGCGCGACGCCGGTGCCCTTGAGCGCCTCGACGGCGTCGTTGAGCTCGTCGATCGTGGTCGGGACCTCGTCGATGCCGGCCTCGGCGAAGAGGTCCTGGCTGTACCAGATACCGCCCGGGAGCACGGCGACGGGCATGGCGTAGACCTTGCCGTTGAGCGAGTTCGCCGCGAACGAGCCCTCGGGGATGAGGGCCTTGGTCTCGTCGGTGATGAGGTCGGTGAGGTCCATCAGCTGGCCGGCGTTGACCATCGCGGCCATCTTGCCGCCACCGCGCTGCATGAAGATGTCAGGGGCGTCGCCGGCGTTCAGCGCCGTCTGGAGCTTGCCGTCGAGCTCCTCGTTCTGGATCGACTGGATGTCGATCGTGACGTTCGGGTTCTCCTCCTGGAAGGCGGCAACGGTGGCCTCCCAGAACTCGACACCCGGGCCGGTGGTGGCGTTGTGCCAGAACGTCATCGTGACGGGCTCGGCGTCGGTCGAGGTGCCCTCGTCCGTGCCGGTGTCGGTGCCGGTGTCGCCCTCGTCGTCACTGGAGCACGCGGCGAGACCCGCGACCAGGACGAAGGCCGCGGTCGAGGCCGCGAACACCTTCCTCGTGTTCATGCGATGTGTCCTCTTTCTCCTCGTTGAGTTTCGCGACACGACGCCGTGTCGCGGGACATCCGCTGCGGCTCGAGGCCGCTCACTGCAGACCGCGCCGCCGTCCGGCCGGCCCCGGTTCGTCCCCGGCACGTGGGGAACGGACCACGCCGGGACCGACGCCAGCCGCACTGCTGGGCAGTCGCCACTTCTCCATCGTTGTACAACGACGATGTAGGCACCCTCTCAGCGGGGGCGGGAGCGCGTCAATCGCGGCAGATAACGATTTCGGCACCGCTCCGTCACGGCTTCGCCACCACCGCCGGGCGGGAGCGCTTCCGCCGCGGTGGCCGTGCGCGGCTGCGGCCGGCGGGGTCGACGTCCCACCGGCCGCAGCCGTCGTGCAGGCCGCGGCAGCCGAGGTCCGCGGCGCGAGGAGGTCAGCCCTGCGGCGCCTCCTGGAACAGGCGGGGCAAGAGGTCGATCAGGTTCGCCGACCACACGTCGAAGCCGTGCGGACCGACCGACGGACCCGCGAACTCGTACTCCACGCCGCGCTCGTCGAGGCCCGCCATGGTGCCGTAGACCCAGCCGGCGGCGAAGTCGCTCACGTCGCCCACGTAGATCCGCGCGAGCGTCGTGCCCTCGTTCACCGCAGCCGCGTCCACCGTCGGCCACCAGAACAGGCCACCGGAGAAGGCGCCGACGTACGCGAACTCGCCCGGGTACATCAGCCAGGTGGCCAGCGAGTTCATGCCGCCCATCGAGAGGCCGGCGATCGCCCGCTCCTGCGGGTCCTCGCTCACGTGGTACCCCGCCTGGACGGCCGGGATGACGTTCTCCCGGAGCTCGACCTGGTAGTTCGAGACGTTGCCGTCGGGCATCACGACGACCATCGGCTCGATCTCGCCCTGGCGGTACAGGTTGTCGAGGATCTGCGGCGCCCGGCCGACCTCGACCCAGTCGCCCCAGTTCTGGCCGCCGCCGTGGTTGAGCACGAACAGCGGGTACGGCTCGGCGCGCGCCGGGTCGTAGTCCGGCGGCGTCCAGACGTACGCGTTGCGGTCGGTGCCCGTCAGGGCGCTGGCGTAGGTCAGGACGTCCACGCTGCCGCGGTCGGCCTCGGGGGCGTCGGCGAGCAGCAGGTCCGTCTCGCCCGGGACGAAGAGCGGGCTGACACCCGTGAGGGTGTTCACCGTGTCCTCGGGGTCCTTCACGTCCACCCCGTCGACGACGTACCGGTAGTAGTAGAAGCCGTCGAGCGGACCGAGGGCGAGGCGCCAGCGGTCGTCCACCTTCGTCATCGGGATGCGGAACCAGGCACCGTTGGGGGCCCAGTTCGCCCAGACGGTGACGTCCTTGGCGTCCGCCCACTGGGTACCCGTCTCGAAGGTGACGATGCCGTTCTCGTCGATGTGCGGCGTCGTGATCGAGCCCGTGGCGGGCGCCACGTACGGCTCGTCGAGGGGCAGGTTCCCGTCCCGCGGGCCGGGGGCGGTGCCGCGCGTGAAGACCCGCGACGCGAAGTCGCGCACGGCCTCACGCCAGGTGTCCCAGGTCGCGCCCTGGTCCGGGTCCACGCCGTCGAACTGGTGCCGCACGCCGGCGCGCTCGAAGGCGCGCAGCAGTGCCTCGGTGCCGTTGTAGGCGGGGTCGAGGACGTTGCCCACGTACAGCCGGAGCAGGTCGGTCCGCCCGTTGATGCGGTGGGCGTCCGGCCGGCGGATCGACAGGTCGTCCAGGCTGCCCGAGAGGGAGCCGACCGACCGGAAGGTGCCCGGCTGGTGCACCAGGAGGTCCAGCGCCGTCCCGGCGCCGGTGCCGATGCCGGCCACGGCCTGCTGACGACCGTCGCGCGCGACGCGGTACGCGTCCCGCACGGCCGGCACCAGCGAGCGCAGGAGCTCGGCCCGGGGGTCGGCGACGTTCACGTCGGCCATGACGACGACCATCGGCTCGATCTCACCGGCCGCGACGAGGTTGTCGAGGACCTGCGGGATGCGACCCAGCTCCGCCCACTCGCGGGCGCTCTGACCCTCGTCAGCGAGCAGGTAGAGCACCGGCAGCGGCTTGGCGGCCGGGCCGTGACCCGGACCGTGACCGGGGCCGCGGCCGGGGCCGGGAGCGGGCGGGTTCGCCTGGTAGTCCGCGGGCGTCCAGACGAGCGCCGTGCGCTCCTCGTGCGTGACGACGCTCTGGTAGGCGAGCTCGCTGACCGTGCCACCGCCCTCGGCGACGTCGGTCATCCACTCGACGCCCGGACCCGGGACGAAGAACGTGTTCCAGTTCGGCTGGGACGTGACCGTCACCGGCGAGTCGGGGTTCCGGAAGGAGATCTTCGTCCGGTCGGCCATCGTCGCGGTGTACTGGTAGTAGTACAGGCCGGGCGGGACCGGGCCCCACATCGCCTCGTAGTTCGCGCCGCTCGGGTCCATCGCCACCGCAGACCAGGTGCCGGCGGGCCCGATGTTCCCCTCGAGCTCCAGCACGGACGGCTTCGCGCCGAGCATCTGCTCGACGGTCGCCTGCGCGACCGTGAAGCGGTAGTACCCCTCGGGGGTCGTCGTGACCCACGAGTCGGTGGCCGGGGCCTCCGCTGCCACGGCCTGCGTGGCCACGACGGCGGTCCCGAGCGCGACTGCAGCTCCTGCCACGAACGCTCCGATCCGCCGGCCGACGGACCGCCGGCCCGCTCGTACGGGATGAGTCATCGTCATCGATTCCTCCTTGTCGTCGGCCCGGCGTGCCACGCCGCCACGCGACACCGAGCCCGCCGCCCCCCGGAGAAGCTGTTCCCCCCAGCGCGATGCGGCCCCCCGCTCCCCTTCCTGCATCGTTGTAGACGACAGCGGTTCTACAACGTCGTAGAACGCGGGGATGCGGCCTATCGTGGCCTTCGCGCACCATGCCGTCAAGACACTGGTTGGACCGGTTTTTGGGGGCTCCGGACGGCTCCGGGGCCTCTGCGCCCATGCGTGGCGATGCGGGCAGGCAGGTCCCCGCGACGAGTCTCAGGCGCGGGCCGGGGTACTGCCGCGCTCGACGATCCGCATGTCGGCCAGGTGCAGCACGGCCTCGGGCCGCACGCCGTCGCGATCGCCGCGCTCACGGACGCGGCGGCAGAGGAGCTCGACGGCGACCCGCGCGATCTCGCGGCGGCCGGGGTCGACCGTCGTCAGCGACGGGACGGTGTACCGGGCGTCCTCGATGTCGTCGAACCCGATGACGGCGACGTCCTCGGGGATGCGCCGACCGCGCACCTGCAGCTCGAACATCGCGCCCATCGCCAGGGCGTCGTTGAAGGCCACGACGCCGTCCACGTCCACGCCGGCGTCCAGGATGGCCGCCATCGCGAGCGCGCCGTTGCCGCGGTGCCAGCCGTCGTCCGCCCACCCGAACAGCGCGGGGTCGACGGCGAGGCCGCGGTTCTCGAGCGCCTGGCGGTAGCCCGCGTAGCGCAGCGCGGCGGAGCCGGCGCCCTGCGCGTGCAGCATGCCGATGACCGCGATGCGCCGGCGGCCATGGTCGAGCAGGAGGTCCGTGGCCGCCCGCGCCCCCTCGGTGTTGCGCATCGTCACGTGGTCCACGCGCGGGGAGAACATCTGCTCGCCGAGGAGCACCAGCGGGTAGTCCACCTCGAGGAGCGAGGCGTCCGTCTGCTCGAGCGCGGCGGGGCTGAAGAGGAGCCCGTCGATCAGCCCGCGGCCGGGCTCCCGCAAGGCCGCGAGCTCACCCTCCCGCGTGAACCCCGTCGGCTCGATCAGCACCTGGACGTCCTGCTCACGCGCGGCCGCGAGGATGTCGTCGGCGAGCTCGCCGAAGTACGGCTGGCCCAGCTCGGGCACCGCGAGGCCGATCATCCCGGTGCGGCCCGAGCGGAGGCTGCGCGCGGTCACGTTGACCTGGTAGCCAAGCTCGTCGATGGCCGCCAGGACCCGGTCCCGCGTCGTGTCGCGGATGTAGGGGTAGCCGTTGAGCACGTTGGACACGGTCTTCACCGAGACCCCGGCGAGGGCAGCGACGTCCACCATCGTCGCCACGGGCTTCCCCTTCGCTCGTCCCACTGGTGCCGACACTCCGTCCGCGACCTGCCTCGGGGGCGGCGGTCAGTGAATCTACCCGATCACGTGCCGCGCGGGTGGGGACGATCCGGCCGGTGGTCACGTGCCCACGGGCCGGCCTCTCAGGACGCCTGTCGCAGCCCGACCACGGCCCAGGCCGGCAGCTCCAGGTCGATCTCGAGGACGCCGTCGGCGCTCGCCTCCAGCCGCCACCGCCGCAGCCCGTCCGCGACCGTACGCAGCTCGGCCTCCTGCGCGCGCGTGAGGTTGAGCGGCTGACCCATCGCGTGCCAGGCCTCGGTCACGTTGCCGTGGTCCCAGTCCATCAGCTCGACGTCGAAGGCCGCGCCGGCCGGCACGCCCTCGACGCGGTGCCGCACCCGGCGCGCGGTGCCCACCTCGGCGAGCGCCCGCGTCGCCTCGTAGGTCACCTCCGAGCCGACGGCCGCCCGGCCCATCTCGGTCGGGTAGTTGAAGAAGACGGCGGCCACGCGGTCCGTGCCGCTGTGCCGCGTGATGACGCCGTCCGGCGTCGCCGCGAGCAACCGGTCGCCCAGGCCGGCCAGCATGGCGAACGCGTGGAACGTCGGCTTGTGGATGCCCTGCTCGTTGACCAGCCCGAACCCGCCGTGGAAGGGCCCGAGACCCGCCCCGCCCTCCTCGAACACGTCGGTGAAGGTCCAGTACGAGATCGAGTCCGCGAGCGCCGCGCAGCGCAGGAAGGCCCGGGTGATGTACGTGGCGGCGAACACCGTGTCGTGCACGAAGTCCCGGCTCGACGGCGAGGTCGACCACTCGGTGATGTGCAGCTCGGCGTCCGGGTACGGGCTGCCCGCGATGATCGACCGCAGCAGACGCAGGTCGTCCTCCGTCGCGTCGACGTGGCGGCGGATGTCGCGCGGCTGGCCGTCGGACCCGTACGCGTAGTCCGTCGGGTAGAGGTGGGTGGAGAGGAAGTCGACGGGCAGCCCTCGCTCCGCGCACCAGGCGATGAACTCCTCCACCCAGACCGGGCGCCAGTCGAGCGCGTCGACGTCGTCCGCAGCGGCCGTCGCGGCCTGCGCCGAGCGGTCCTCGACCTCGCCCGCGTACCGCGAGTCGGGCACGAAGACACTGGTGGCCGGCCCGCCGACCAGCAGCGCGGGGTCCACGCCCTTGACCGCCCGGACGGTCGCCTCGTAGAGCTCGAAGTACTCGGTCCGCGTCCCGGTCCAGAAGTGCGGCACGAGGTTCGGCTCGTTCCAGACCTCGAACCGCCACTGCCGCACCTCGTCGACGCCGTAGCGCTCGACCCAGTGCTCGACGGTCGCGGTCACGAGCGCGGACCAGCGCGCCATGTCGGTCGGTGGGCTGCAGTGCGCCTTCCACCAGAACAGCGTCTCGGTCTGCGTGGCGAGCTCGCGTGGCATGAAGCCGAACTCGACGAACGGCCGCGCGCCCGCGTCGAGGACCGCGTCGAAGACCTTGTCCACGTAGCTGAAGGTGTGCTGCGGCTCGGCCAGGACCGTGGGCGGACCGAAGCCGCCGCCGTAGGTCGCGCGGTAGACGAACATGTCGTCGTGGTACAGGCCGTGGAAGCGGACGTAGCGCGCGCCGAGCACCGAGACGGCCTCGCGGAAGTGCTCCTGCCAGTCGGCCCGGAGGGCCTCGTTGGCGCGGCCGGCGCCGACGCATGCGTTCCAGACGTGCCGGAGCGGGGCGTCGTCGGGCCGCTGGCCGTCGACGGTCAGTGGCCGGACGGCCTGCGTGTCGTTCACCGTGTCTGCGCTCCCGGTCGGCATGGTCGAAACAGTTTCGCAACCGTTCGTCGATGGCGGGACGCTACCGGCGACCTGACGACGGGTCAAGGAGGCGGCCAAGGGTGAGATCCACGCGCGTTCCAGCCTGGCGGCAGGGTTCGAACGCGTGCGATCCTTCCCGCCATGGTCCGGTCACGACCGTCGAAACGGTTTCGAGATGCGGCGCCGTCCGTCGGCTCGCGCTTCCGGACCCGCACGGCCGCGCGGACCTGGGAGGACGGCCTCGTCTGCGGCGGCGGGAGCGTCGGCGTCGTGCTCCACGGGCCACCGGGCCGGCAGGTGCTCACGCTCGCGCACGAGCGCTTCTTCGTGCCCACGGGCCCACGGCCGCCCGCTCCCGACGTCCGCCCCGTGCTCGCCGACATCCGTCGCGCCGTGGCCAACGGGGACGCCGGCGCAGCGAGCGAGCTGCTCACCGCCGCCATCCGCGCGAGCGGCTACCCCGACGGCCTGATCTGGACCGATCCGCTGGGCATCTGCGCGACGCTCACCCTGCGCACGGGCGGCGCGGCCGACGCGAGCCTCGAGCGGGAGGTGGACCTCGTCCACGGCGAGGTCGCCACCCTCTGGGACGACGAGGCCGGCGGCCGCTGCGTCCTGCGCGTCGTCGCGCCCCGGGACGAGCCGGCGGTGCTGGTCCGGCTCGAGACGGAGCGCGACCTGGCCGTCACCTGGCACCTCGCCCTGGGCGGGGCGCAGGAGACCGCGCTCGACACCGGGGTCCCCGACGGCTCCACGGCGATCCGGGTGGACCTCGCCGCCGGGCTGGACGGCCGGCTGCGGGCCGTGACCGCGGACTCGACCGCGCTCGTCGTGGCTCGCACCGGTGCGCCGTGGACACCCGACGGACCTGGACTGAGCTCTCGCCTGCAGGTGCGCGGCGGGACGCCGACGACGCTGCGCGTCGACGTCCACGTCACCTCCGGCGCCGCACCGGGCCGGGCGGCCCCACCCGCGACGGCCGCGGTGGACTGGGCGGGCGTGCGGGAACGCCAGCGCGCGACGCACGGGCGCCTCGTCCGCGCGTCGGTGCTCGACCTCGCCGGGCACGAGGACCTCGACGCCTGCACCGAGGAGGTCTGGGCCGCTGCCCGGGCGGGCGAGCCGGCCGCGCGGCGCCGCGCCGTCGAGATCGCCTACCTGGCGGGCCGGGCGCACGCGATCGCCGCCACCGGCGAGCTTCCCCCGACCCTGCAGGGCGTCTGGCAGGGCACGTGGCGGCCGGCCTGGTCGGCCGACTACACGACGAACGGGAACCTCTTCAACGGTGGTCTCGCGAGCCTGGTGCCCACCGGCACCCCGGAGCTCGCGACGTCCCTGCTCACGCTCGTCCTGGCGCACCTCGGCGACTACCGCGAGAACGCCCGCCGCGTGTTCGGGGCCGACGGGATGCTCCTCCCGGCGCGGATGTCGACGCACGGCCGCGCGAACCACGTGGCGGCCGCCTACCCCCACGTCTTCTGGACCGGCTGCGGCGGCTGGGTGCTGCGCGTCGCGGCCGATGTCGTCGCCACGACCGGCGACCGCTCGCTCGTCGACGACCGCCTGTGGTCGCTCGTCGAGGGCGTGCTCCGCTTCGCGGAGACCGCGACGGTGCCGGGTGGCGGCCGCCGGCACCTCGTCCCGGGCTACTCCCCCGAGAACACCCCGACCGGGGCCGCCGGGGCGATCACCGCGGACGCCACGATGGAGGTGGCGATCCTGCGCGACGCCGCCCGGGCCGCCAGGCTCCTGGGCACGGCCCGCGGCGACGACTCGCTCGACGCCCGCTGGTCCGCCCTGGCCGCCGCCCTGCCCGGCTACCGCGTGGCCGACGACGGCACGCTGGCGGAGTGGATCGCGGCGCCGTGGTGCGAGAACATCGCCCACCGGCACGCGTCCCAGCTCTACCCGCTGTGGTACGAGGTGGACCCGGCCTTCCTGGGCCCGGCGGGGGCGCCGTTGCGCGCTGCCGCGGCGGCCACCGTCCGGGCCAAGATCGCCTGGCGCGCCGCCGACCCCACGCCCCCGCCGGGTCGGATGGAGATGGCCTTCGGCCTCGTGCAGCTCGGGCTCGCGGCCGCCGCCCTCGGCGACGCCGACGCGGCGCTGCAGTGCGTCGAGTGGCTCGCCCTCGAGCACTGGCGCCCGGCGCTGACGACGACGCACG
>AXCX01000387.1 GCA_000767215.1 Actinotalea fermentans ATCC 43279 = JCM 9966 = DSM 3133 | reverse complement strand
GCGCCTCGCCCGCGTCTCGCCCGCGCCTCGCCCGCGCCTCGCCCGCGTCTCGCCCGCGTCCCGCGCCCGCGAGGTCGAGCTTTGCGCTCGAGGTCGAAGGTCACGACGCTCGACCTCGAGCGCAAGGCTCGACCTCGGCGGCGGACGCCAGACACTGTGGCCGGGCAGCGCGCACAGCCGCATGAGGGTGGGGCCGCGTCCACAGGCGCAGGGGGTCTGGCGCGCCGGCGTCGGGCGTCGGGCGGAACCCTCGAGCGTGCCTCGACGCCCTGGCGTTCTCGCCACCCTCCGGCCCGCGCCGGTCCCGCCCGTCCATCTCGCACGCGACCATCCGCCTGCGGTCGTCCGCGGGCACGTACGTGCGGGGTCCTGGACCCCGGTGCGGCCGGGCGCCTACACCGACACGCCCGTCACCGCCGACCCGTACGAGGCCGCCCGGCACACGGCTGTCGCACGCGTGGCCGCCGCGGTGCTCCAGCTCGAGACGCCCGTGGTGGTCAGCCATGGGTCCGCTGCGCTCCTGTGGGGACTGCCCGCGCCGACGACGGCCCCGGTCCACCTCACGCAGACGACCAAGCCGTGTCGCAACGCCCGCGGCCTGCTGCGGCACTCCCACCGGCTCTCCGACGGGGACAGCACGACACTGTCGGGTATCCGGGTGACGACCCCTGCACGCACGGTGCTCGACTGCGCCGCCACGTTGCCGCCCAGCCTCGCGCTCGCGGTCGTCGACGCTGCGCTCCACGCCGGGGTCGACCGCGGCGTCTGCCTCGAGCTCCTGGCGGGGACACCACGGCGCAGGGGCGCGATCCAGGCTCGTGCCGTGCTGGACCTCGCTGACGACGGCGCCGAGTCGCCGGGCGAGTCCCGTGCCCGCTTCGCCCTGCTCGCGGCGGGGCTTCCCCGACCCGAGACGCAGATCGCCATCGAGACCCACCTGGGGACCTTCTGGTCGGACCTCGGCTGGCCTGCGTGGCGGCTCCTCGCGGAGTACGACGGTCGCGGCAAGTACACGGCCGCGGGCAGCACGACGGAGGCGGTCCTGGCGGAGAAACGCCGCCAGGACGCCATCGAGGAGGCGGGCTACCGCGTGCTGCGCATCACCAGCGAGGACCTGCGCTCGCCCGCACGCCTGGTCGACAGAGTGATCCGCAGCGCGCCACCCACTGCGATCCCGCAGCCCCTGCGGCCGCGGGGTGCGCTCGCCGAACCCCCACGCGTGAGACCTCCCTGGCGCTGAGGTCGAGCTTTGCGCTCGAGGTCGAGGGTCACGACCCTCGACCTCGGGCGTAAGGCTCGACCTCATTCATGGGCCGGTGCTCGTGAGGGCGGGCCGGGCATCTCCGCGGGCCGGGCATCGCCGCGGGCCGGGCATCTCCGGGGCGGCGCGTGTCGGGGGTGGGGTGAGAGTGGGCCGGTGGGCGACGCGTGTCGGGGGCGCGGGTGAGGATGGGGCATGGCCGACGCAGCCGCGCCCGCACCGGAGCCCGCACCCGAGCCCACGGACCTGCCCGTGCTCCACCTGCCCGACGCCGCGGCCTGGCGCGTGTGGCTCGAGGAGAACCACGCGACGTCGAACGGCGTGTGGCTCGTGCAGCGCAAGAAGTCCGGTCGCATCCCCGCACCGAGCTACGACGAGGCGCTGGACGAGGCGCTCTGCTTCGGCTGGATCGACGGCCAGGGCCGCCGCCGTGACGACGACGCCTCCTACCAGCGCTGGACCCCGCGCCGGTCGCGGTCCATCTGGTCGGCCCGGAACGTCGGCCACGTCGCACGGCTGGAGAGCGAGGGCCGGATGACCGACGCCGGCCGCGCCGAGGTGGAGCGCGCCAAGGCCGACGGCCGCTGGGACGCCGCGTACGGCAGCCAGGCCACGGCCGAGATCCCCGAGGACATGGCCGCCGCCATCGCCGCGAACCCCGCCGCGCAGGCGTGGTTCGACGTGCTCACCGGCACGAACCGGTTCGCCCTGTACTTCCGGGTCACGCAGGCCAAGCGGCCGGAGACGCGGGCGCGGCGCATCACGGACCTCGTCGACAAGCTGTCCCGCGGCGAGACGCCCTTCCCGCAGAAGGCGCGCCCCGAGGGCCTCTGAGCCGCCTCGGCGCCGCGACCGCCCGCCGGGCCGCCGACGGCGCGGGGCGACCCACCGGGAAAACCGTTCGCCCGGCGTCGGGCGCGGGCCGCACAGTGGTGCCCATGCCTTCCTGGACCATCCTCACGGCACCGGTGCCGGAGACCCTCGACGCGCCCGACGCGTGGGCGCTGCACGGCGTCGGCCGGGTGAGCCACGAGCACGAGCAGCGCATGTGGGGCTACGCCGACCTGATGTACCCGTCGTGGTACCTCCTGGCCGACCTGCGGCCGCAGCTGTACGCGATCCGGCGCGTGTTCGTGGCCGTCCCCGACGGCGTCACCGAGCCGACGGCCGACGACGTCGTCGGGTTCGCCAAGCTCACGCTGCCCCTGCAGGACAACACGCACCTGGCCGACGTCGAGCTCTACGTGCATCCCGACCACGTCGACGACGGCGCCGACGCGGCGCTCCTCGAGGCCGCCGAGACGCTGGCCGCCGAGCACGGGCGCACGTCCCTGGTGACGTGGAGCGAGCAGGTCGGCGAGCCGGACCCCGGACCGGGCGTACTCGAGCCGCCCACGGGATCGGGCCGGGTGGACGGGAACGCGCGCGGCGCGCGCTTCCTCGCCGACCACGGCTACGTCCTCGAGCAGGCCGAGCGCTACAGCCTGCTGCGCCTGCCGCTGCCCGACGGGCTGCGCGAGCGTCACCAGGCCGAGGCGGCCGCGCGCGCCGGGGCGGACTACCGGCTCGTCACCTGGACCGACCGAGCGCCCGACGAGTGGGTGGACCAGGTCGCCGTCCTGGAGATGCGGATGAGCACCGACGTGCCCAAGGGCGACCTCGACTTCGAGGAGTCGCGCTGGGACGCGGCCCGCGTCCGCGACTGGGAGCGGCGGGTCGCGGAGTCCCAGCACGGGATGCTGGTGACCGCCGCCGTGCACGTGCCCACGCAGACCCTCGGCGCGTTCACCGTGCTGCGGTACCCGATCGCGTACGAGGAGATCGTCTTCCAGGACGACACCCTCGTGCTGAGCGAGCACCGCGGCCGGCGCCTCGGCATGCTCGTGAAGGCGGAGAACCTGCGGCGCCTCGCCGAGCTCCGCCCGGGCGCCGCCCGCGTGCACACGTGGAACGCCGAGGAGAACTCGTTCATGCTCGCGATCAACGTGGCGCTGGGGTTCCGGCCGACGGGCGTCGCGGGCATGTGGCAGAAGCGCGCCGTCGCGGGGGAGGCGGCCGACGCCGTGGAAGCCGCCGACGACGAGGGGGCCGCCCTCCGCGCGTCGGGCAGCGCGACGGTGGGCGACCGGGCCGAGGACGGCTCGGCCGCC
>AXCX01000386.1 GCA_000767215.1 Actinotalea fermentans ATCC 43279 = JCM 9966 = DSM 3133 | reverse complement strand
GGTTCGACGCGCCCGCGGGGCTGGCGGTCGGGCTGTACGTCTTCCACGCCGTGACGCTGTTCGTGCTGAGCATGGGGGTGCCGGTGCCCCAGCTGGCGCTGGGCGCGGTCGCGGGCGCGGTCGCCGGGCGGGGGCGGCTGGACCTCGCCCGCACCCGGCGCGTGACCACGACGACGCTCGCCGTCCTCGGCACGTTGGCCGCGTTCCTGGCGGTCGCCCGCCCGTCCACGACCTACGACCTGCGGCGCTCGCTCGGCCTGCCCTTCGAGGTCACGCCCGCGATCGTGCTCGCGATGGTCGTCGTGGGCGGGCCGCTCCTACTCGGGGCCCAGTGGGTCTGCACGACGGCGGGGGCCCGGCTCGCGGCGCACCGGCCTGCCCCGGCCCGGCCCGTGCTCCGGCGCGCAGCGCAGCCGCCCGTGCTCCGGCAGCCGGCCGTCCGGTCCTAACGCCGCGGGGGCTCGGTCTCCTCGACGAGCTCGCGGGCCTCGTCGGCGGAGAGCAGCTCGACGGTCTTGATCGCACACAGCCAGGCCTCGTCGTCCTCGATCCGGCCGTCGGCCTGCTCGACGAGGAAGTCGACGCGGCGGCGCAGCCCGCCGGCGACCGGCGTGATGTGGAGCGTGACCGGGTAGCCACGGGTCGGGTGCATGCCGTGCACCACCACCGGAGCCTCTGCCGCCGGAACCTTGCCCATCGTCCTCACCGCCCCGAGCCACGTCCCGCGCGCGACTCCCTACCCGACTGATCGGACCATCAGCGCGCGGGCTGAAGACCCGTTCGGGTGAAGAACGGCGTGGAGCGTTGACAACGGGTCACACCCTCAGGTCGCGCCGCCCGAACAGGCCGAGGCCGACGGCGGCCGAGACCGCCGCCAGCGCGGCCAGCCGAGACCGCCGCCACCGCGGGTAGGCCGTCCGGGTGAGTGCGGGTCGGCCGTGACAACTCCCCGCGCGAACCCGCGGTGCGACGACGGGCGAACGGTCACGATTGTCCCGTCCGCGCTCCGGTGGTTCGCCGCCCGACCAGGAAGGGGCCCTCGCATGGCCACCGCCTACCCGCCGCCCGGTGACGGCTCGCAGCAGCCGCAGCAGTACCCGAACCCTCCGCAGGACCAGTACCCACCGGCACCGCAGGCCGCGTACGGCCAGCCGGCCCCCTACGGCCAGCCGACGCCGTACGGCCAGCCCGCCCCCTACGGCCAGCCCACCCCCTACGGCCAGCCGATAGGCGCCCCGCCGAGCAAGAGCAACGGCCTGGCCATCACCGCACTGATCCTCGGCATCGTGTCGCTGGTCTTCTGCCTGATCCCGTTCGTGAACGCGATCGCGATCCTCGCCGGCGTCGTTGCGCTCGTCGTCGGCCTCCTGGGCCTGAAGAAGGTCGACGTCGCGGGCGGCCGCGGCCTCGCCATCGGCGGCATCGTCACCGGCGTCCTCGGCCTGGTCATCTCGATCGTCGTCATCGTCCTCGCGGTCGCCGCGCTGAACGCCGTCGACGACGCGGTCGACGAGAACATGGACGACATCGACGAGTGGCAGCAGCAGGTCGACGAGATCAACGAGCAGCTCGAGCAGGACCTGCAGAACCTCGACAGCGAGGGCTGACCGCCCGCGCCACGCCCACCCTGCACGACGCTCGGCGGGTCCCCGCACCGGGGGCCCGCCGACGTGCTCAGACGGTGGGCGAGGCGGCCACGCCCGGCGCCCGCCGGATCAGCCAGAACATCACCAGGCCGACGACGACCGTCGCCGCCCCTGCGCCGAGCATGCTGGCCCGCGCGCCCACCAGGGCGACGACCGTCGCACCCGTCGCGAGGCCGACGAGGTTGCCCGCCTGCAGCACGCCGCTGACGGCCGAGAACACGCGACCGCGGGCAGCGTCGTCGGTGCGCGAGCGGACGAGCGCGTTCAGGCAGACGCGCTGCGCGGTGTTCGCGGCGCCGCCGATCACCCAGCCGATGCCGACGGCGACGATCGAGACCACCGAGCCGGCGGCCACGAGCGCCAGCCCGACCGCGACGGTCGTGCCGGCGAGCCACCGGGACAGCACGGTGTCCCCGAACAGCCGCCCGGCGTACCAGCCGCCGACGACGCCGGCAGCCGGCCAGAACGCCGTGACCAGCCCGTACGCGGAGGCCGAGGCGCCGATGTCGTCGAGCACGTAGAACACGTCCGCGACGTTGACGAGCACGCTGATGAGCGTGGCGACGCCGAGCCCGGAGACGCCCACGAGCAGCATCCGGTCGGCCCGGATCCGGGCGAAGCCGAGCCAGACGGACTCACCGTGGTGTGCGGCGTCGGGCTCCGGGACGCGCTGGGTGCGGATGAAGGCGACGGCCGCCGCCATGACCACCGAGGTGGCGGCCGCGATGAGCAGGGCGGTGCGCTCGGAGGTCGCGTCGACCAGCACGCCCGCGACCGCGAAGCCCGCCAGGAACCCGGCCTGCGAGATCATCGAGTACCAGCCGTACGCGCGCGTCGCGTTCTCCTCGCCGGAGACGCGCGGCAGCAGCGCCGCGATGACCGGGTTCGCGACGGCGGTCCCGACGCCGAGCAGCACCAGCGAGCCGATGATCACCAGCTCGCCGCCCTCGCGGACCCCGAGCAGCCCGCAGAGCAGCAGCGCGACCGCCTGCAGCGCGATGGCGCCCAGCAGCAGCTCGCGGTTGCGCACGCGGTCGACGATGCGGCCCACCACCGGCGCCAGCAGGACGACCGGGACGAGCTCACCGGCCCACGCCGCCGCGATCCAGCCCGGACCCGCCGGCTCCAGGTGCACCATCACCGCGAGCAGCGCGAGCGAGCCCCCGACCGTCGACACGGCCGCGCCCGCGAGCAGCAGGCCGAGGTCACGCCGTCGCGCGCCGGCACTCAGGGCGCCGGCGAGGGCACTCGGGGCAGGGACGACGTCGGTCACGGTGCCTCAGCCTGCCACCGCGCGCCGCAACGATTCGAGGACCGGGCGAGTAGGGGCGTTCCGGACAGCGCGCGGTGACGCGCACCGGGCCGTGGCGGGCTCGCCTCAGGCGGGCGGCAGCGGCCAGCCCGGGGGTGGGCCGGGGCGGCGCCTCGTCGTCCCGTAGAGCCAGAACACCGCTGGCGGCAGCACGACCACGCCGACGACGCAGGCGCCGAGCACGAGGAGCGGACCCGCCCCGGGGAGGGTCTGGTCCGCCGACGACGCGACGCCCGCGACGAGCACGAGGCCGAGGACGCCGCCCGCGGACAGCAGGAGCGGCGCGAGCCGCT
>AXCX01000385.1 GCA_000767215.1 Actinotalea fermentans ATCC 43279 = JCM 9966 = DSM 3133 | reverse complement strand
CGGGACCGCCGGACGAGGTCGGCGTCGGGCCGTGGCCGGGCGGCGAGGCGGCGTGGCCGCGCGTCGGGCCGGGGGCGGACGCCCCGCTCGACCCGCGCTACGACCCCGAGCTGCTCGCGCAGGGCGACCGGCGCAACGTCGTCGACGCGTTCCGGTACTGGACGGTCGAGGCGATCGTCGCGGACCTCGACGCGCGGCGGCACCCGTTCCACGTCGCGATCGAGAACTGGGCGCACGACCTGAACATCGGGTCCGTCGTGCGCACGGCGAACGCGTTCCTGGCCGCCGAGGTGCACATCGTGGGCCGGCGGCGCTGGAACCGCCGGGGCGCGATGGTCACCGACAGGTACCAGCACCTGCGGCACCACCCCGACGTCGGCGCCCTGGTCGCGTGGGCGCGCGAGGCCGGGCTCCCGCTGATCGGCGTCGACAACGTGCCCGGCTCGGTGCCGCTGGAGGGGTACCCGTTGCCGCGGGCGTGCGTGCTGCTGTTCGGCCAGGAGGGCACCGGGCTGTCACCGCAGGCGCAGGAGGCGTGCGACGCCGTCCTGCACATCCGGCAGTTCGGCTCGACGCGGTCGATCAACGCGGGCGCGGCCGCCGCCATCGCCATGCACGCCTGGGTGACGCGCTGGGCCTGACCGCGGGCGGGCGCCGGCCGGTGCCGGCTCGCCTCAGGCGAGGAACCAGGCGACGGCGCCGAGCAGCACGGCCGTGGCGGGGACCTGCCAGATGGTGAGGAGCCGGGTCAGCCGGGCGCCGCGCCACGCGGGGGTGGGACCGGTCGGCGCGACGAGCGGGGACTCGTCCGCCTCGTGCCGACGCCGGCTCCACGCGGTCGCGGCCGCGAGCGTGGCGACGCCGACGACGAGCCCGGGGACGGCCGGGAGGGCCACGAGCGTGCCGGAACCCAGCGCGGCGACGGCGGCCATCGTGCCCACCGCCAGGGCGAGCGCGACGCCGGCGACGAGCGGGTGGTGGATCAGCAGACGCAGCACCGCGGTGTCCCGCAGCGCCACGATCGCGACGCAGACCAGCAGCATCGCCACCATCGCCGCGACGCCCGTCGTGATCTCGAGCGACGTGTCGCGCCGCAGGGCGGTCACGCCCGCGAGCGCCACGAGCATCCCGAGGACCTGGAGCAGCGGCGGGAGGGCCGCGAGGAGGACGCCGCGGCGGGAGGCGTCCTCGGCCGGGAGGTCGAGGCTGCGGGCGTAGGCGACGGGGTCGCCGAACGCCTCCGCCGCGGGCTCGCCGCTGTCGAGGCAGTGCGCGTCGACCTCGGCGAGCGCGGCGCCGATGCGGTCGCCGGCCACGCCCAGCAGGCGCAGCTCGAGGATCGCCGCCTCGGCCCACTCGGGGTCCACGTGCGGCGCGAGCGCGCGCTCCACCTCGAACCGGTCGAGGCGGGCGGCGCGACGGTCCCTGGTCATGGTGTCTCCTTCGGGGCGGTCATGAAGGCGGTGGTGACGGCCGCGAAGCGGGCCCACTGCTCGGCACCGGAGGCGAGCGCGGTGCGTCCCTCGTCGGTCAGGCGGTAGTACTTGCGGCCGGGACCGCCGTCGCCCGCCCGCCACTCGACGTCGACCAGGCCGAGCTGCTCGAACCGGCTGAGCAGGGGGTAGAGCGTGCCGCCCTTGATGGGGCCCAGGCCGTGCTCGGCGAGCCGCACGGCGAGCGCGTAGCCGTACGTGGGGCCGTCGGCGAGGGCGTGCAGGACGCACAGGCCGAGGACGCCGCGCAGCCAGTCGCCTGGCCAGGGCTCGTCGGCGGGGGAGACCATCTCGTCGGGCACAGGTAGACAGTACGGCCAACTAGTATGCGTGTCTATCTAGTTGGCGCCGGCATGAGGGTGGACATGTCAAGGGCCCGGCACCGCGAGGGTGCCGGGCCCGTGACGGCCGGGGTCAGCCGGCCAGTGCGACGTCGCTGCGGCGCAGCTCCTCGACGGCAGTGCCGACGAGCACCTGCTCGCGGGCGGTCACGATGCGGGCGTACTCCGCCCGGCGGGTCGCGACGGCTTGACGGTGGGCGCGCCGCGACGCACGCCGGACCGGGGTCTCCGGGTCGGCGGCAAGGGCGCGAAAGGCCAGGTAACGCTCGAGCTGATCCACGCGTCGAACGTACGTGCGGCTACCCCCGTGAGTCGACCGAAATACCGCCCGCCACCAGCGGCCGCACCGGCGGCCCCACCGGCAGCGGCAGCCCGGGTCGCGCGGGCGCCCGCCCCGGTCCGAGGTCCCGCCGTGGGCGGGCCTGTTCCGTGGGACGATGAGCGCGAACCCACCCACGAACATCAGGGAGTCTTCATGGCCATCGCCACCCCCGAGGTCTACGCCGAGATGCTCGACCGCGCGAAGGCCGGTTCCTTCGCGTACCCCGCCGTCAACATCACCTCGTCGCAGACGGTCACCGCGGCCCTCCAGGGCTTCGCCGAGGCCGAGTCCGACGGCATCATCCAGGTCTCCGTCGGCGGCGCCGAGTACGCCTCCGGCTCGACGGTCAAGGACCGCGTCGCGGGCACCATGGCGCTCGCGGCCTACGCCGCCGAGGTCGCCAAGGGCTACCCGATCACGGTCGCGCTGCACACCGACCACTGCGTGAAGAAGAACCTCGACACCTGGGTGCGCCCGCTGCTCGCCATCGAGGCGCAGCAGGTCAAGGAGGGCAAGCTGCCCACCTTCCAGTCGCACATGTTCGACGGCTCGGACATCCCGCTGGACGAGAACCTGGTCATCGCCGCGGAGCTCCTCGAGCTCTCGCAGGCCGCGCGCACCATCCTCGAGATCGAGGTCGGCGTCGTCGGTGGCGAGGAGGACGGCCACGAGGCTGCCATCAACGAGAAGCTCTACACGACGGTCGAGGACGGCCTGAAGACCGTCGCCGCGCTCGGCTCGGGCGAGAAGGGCCGCTACATGACGGCCCTGACCTTCGGCAACGTGCACGGCGTCTACAAGCCCGGCGCCGTCAAGCTGCGCCCGGCCATCCTCAAGGAGATCCAGGACGCCGTCGGCGCCTCGCTCGGCAAGGACAAGCCGTTCGACCTGGTCTTCCACGGCGGCTCGGGCTCCACGGCCGCGGAGATCGCCGAGGCGGTCGACAACGGCGTCATCAAGATGAACATCGACACCGACACCCAGTACGCGTTCACGCGTCCGGTCGTCGAGCACATGTTCAAGAACTACGACGGCGTGCTGAAGATCGACGGCGAGGTCGGCAACAAGAAGGCCTACGACCCGCGCGCCTGGGGCAAGCTCGCCGAGGCCGGCATGGCCGCGCGCATCGCCGAGGCCTGCCAGCAGCTGCGCTCCGCGGGCCACAAGCTCTGACGAGCCGGCACCGCCGCACGCACGACGGCGCCCGTCACCTCACGGTGGCGGGCGCCGTTCGCGTGCGGGGCGGACGCGCGGGCCGGGCG
>AXCX01000384.1 GCA_000767215.1 Actinotalea fermentans ATCC 43279 = JCM 9966 = DSM 3133 | reverse complement strand
TGGGCAGCGCCGCGTCGAGCTCCTTCAGCTCGACGTCCGACGGCCGCGCCGTGACGCCGGGCCGCGGCGCGGCGCCACTGCCGTCGGCGCGGTACGCGCGGCCCACCTCGAAGATCGCCAGGTCCGCCAGGCCACGGCCGAGGTTCGTCCGGGCGGCGTCGACGAGGCTCGCCAGGACGGACGTGCGCAGCAGCGGGTGCGCGTCGCTCAGCGGGTTGGCCAGGCGGACCGCGTTCCCGGCGCCGAGCGGCTCGTCGTCGGCCGCGCCCAGGGTGCCCAAGCGCTCGGGGGCGACGAACGGGTAGGTGAGGACCTCGGTGAAGCCGCGCTCGGCCAGCGCCCGCGCGACCGACCGGCGCGTCCGCTGCGCGTGCGTGAGCCCGCGCCCGGAACCCGCCGTGGGCAGCACCGACGGCATCTGGGCGTACCCGTGCAGGCGCGCGACCTCCTCCACCAGGTCGATGGGCGAGCGCAGGTCCGGGCGCCACGTCGGGGGGGTCACGACGAGCTCGTCGTCGTCTCCCGCCACCGCGCAGCCGATGGTCGTCAGCGCGCCCCGCACCTCCGCGGCGCCGAAGGCCATCCCCACGATCCGGGCCGGGAAGGACGCCGCCATCCGGATCGGCTCGACCACCGGCAGCGCGACGACGTCGGTCGCCTCGCGGTCGACGGTGCCTCCGCCGAGCTGGACGAGCAGGTCGATCGCCCGCTGCACCGCGCGGGGCGGCAGCTGCGGGTCCACACCGCGCTCGAACCGGCGCGACGCCTCCGAGCCGAGCTTGTGACGCCGCGCGGTGCGCGCGATCGAGATCGGGTCGAAGTGCGCGCCCTCGAGCAGCACGTCGACGGTCGTCGCCGACACCTCGGTGCTCGCCCCACCCATGACGCCCGCGAGGCCGATGACCCGCCCGCCGCGCACGCCGTCCGGCGAGTCGGTGATGAGCAGGTCCTCGGGGTCGAGCGCGCGGTCGGCGTCGTCGAGCGTGACCAGGCGCTCCCCCGGCCGGGCGCGCCGCACGACGATCGGCCCGGCGAGGGTCGCCAGGTCGTACGCGTGCAGCGGCTGGCCGAGCTCGAGCATCACGTAGTTGGTCACGTCGACCGCGAGGGAGATCGGCCGCATGCCGGCCTGGGTCAGCCGGCGCTTCAGCCACGCCGGGCTCTCGGCGGTGGCGTCCACCCCGCGCACGATGCGGGCCACGAACCGGTCGCAGCCCACCGCACCCCGGATGGGGGCGTCGTCGGCCACCTCCACGGCGAACCCGCCGTCGGTCGCCGCGGGCGGCGAGACCGCCAGGGCAGGGTCGCGGAACGGCTGCCCGGTCGCGTGCGCGTACTCGCGCGCGACGCCGCGCACCGAGAAGCAGTAGCCGCGGTCGGGCGTGACGTTCACCTCGAGCGTCCGCTCGCCGAGGCCCAGGAGCTCGATGGCGTCCTGGCCGGGGGTGAGCTCGTCCGCGGTCAGCTCGTAGCGCGTGAGCACGATGATCCCGGAGTGGTCGTCGCCGAGGTCGAGCTCGCGGGCCGAGCAGATCATGCCGTCGGAGACGTGCCCGTACGTCTTGCGCGCCGTGATGGGGAACGGCCCGGGCAGGACGGCGCCCGGCAGCGCGACGACCACCCAGTCGCCCGCCTCGAAGTTGTGCGCGCCGCAGACGATCCCCCGCCCCGCGGGCACGTCGCCGTCGGCGGGCTCGTTGTGCTCCGGCCCGACGTCGACACGGCACCAGCTGATGGTCTTGCCGTTCTTGTGCTCCTCCTTGGCCAGGGTGAGCACGCGCCCGACGACGAGGGGCCCGGTGATCTGCGAGCCGTGGATCCCCTCCTCCTCGAGACCGACGCGCACGAGCGCGGCGGCGACGTCCTCCGCGGACGAGCCGGGGACGAGGTCCACCGACTCCGCGAGCCACGTGAGCGGTACCCGGACCATCTAGAGCTCCATCCCGAACTGGCGGCTGAACCGCACGTCACCCTCGACCATGTCCCGCATGTCCTTGACCGCGTGACGGAACATCAGCGTGCGCTCGACGCCCATGCCGAACGCGAACCCCGTGTAGACGTCGGGGTCGATGCCCGCCGCACGGATGACGTTCGGATGCGTCATGCCGCAACCGCCCCACTCGATCCACCCCGTGCCCGAGCACGTGCGGCACGCCGTGTCGGCCCCGCCGCACACGAAGCAGCGCAGGTCCATCTCGGCGCTCGGCTCCGTGAACGGGAAGTACGAGGGCCGCAGGCGCGTGACGGCGTCGGGCCCGAACATCGCCCGCGCGAAGTGGTCGAGCGTCCCCTTGAGGTTCGCCATCGTGAGGCCCTTGTCGATCGCCAGGCCCTCGATCTGGTGGAACACCGGGGTGTGCGTCGCGTCGAGCTCGTCCGTGCGGAACGTCTTGCCCGGGCACACGACGTAGATCCCGCGTCCCTCGGTCAGCAGGGCCGCCGACCGCTCGAGCATCGCGCGGGCCTGCACGGGCGACGTGTGCGTGCGCAGGACCAGCGCGGAGTCGGCGGGGGCCACGAAGAACGTGTCCTGCATCTGCCGTGCCGGGTGGTCCGGGTCGAAGTTCAGCGCGTCGAAGTTGTGCCACTCGGTCTCGACCTCGGGGCCCTCGGCGACCTCCCAGCCCATCGCCACGAAGACGTCGCACATCTTCTCGGCGAGGGTCTCCAGCGGGTGCCGGGCGCCGGGGAGCGCGCGCTCGACCGGGAGCGTGACGTCGACGGCCTCGTCCACGAGGACCCGCGCGTCGCGCTCCGCCTCGAGCTCGGCCTGCCGGGCGGCCAGGGCGGCGTTCACCTCGGCACGCGCCGGGCCGACGAGCCGCCCCGCGGCGCCCTTGTCGGACGGGGCGAGGCTCCCGATGGCGCGGTTGGCCAGGGCCAGCGGGCTGCGGTCGCCGGCGTACGCCAGGCGGACCGCCTTCAGGGAGTCGAG
>AXCX01000383.1 GCA_000767215.1 Actinotalea fermentans ATCC 43279 = JCM 9966 = DSM 3133 | reverse complement strand
TCGCTCGCTGCGGCGGCCGCCGCGAGCGCGTCGTCGACGGCCGCCCGGACGCCCGCGGCGTCGAGCGGGGACAAGGTGTCGGACATGAGGTGCCTTCTTCGGACGGGCGCGCGGTCGGCGCGCGCTCAGGGGCGTGCGAGGGGCTGCAGTGAGGAGCTGAGGTCGCTGCCCGCAGTGGGCCCTCGGATCGCCGTTCCCGGCACCCGTGCGCGGTCAGCCGCGCGGCCCGCCTGCGGGCCCGCTAAATCGGCGATCAGTCCTGCGCACGCGTCTCATCCTGCCACAGTGCCGATCGTCGACCGGTGCACGACGTCGTGCGCGGGACCGCCGCCGGGGCCGGCGCCGAGCCGGGACGCCACGAGCACCACCTCGCGCACCGTCCACACCGGTCCGCGGTAGAGGGCGAGGGCGTGCGCGAGCTCGGCCGGGTCGACGGCCCCGTCGGCCTGCCTCGCCCCAGGAGCCGGGACCCGGCCCGCTCCGAGCGCGCGG
>AXCX01000382.1 GCA_000767215.1 Actinotalea fermentans ATCC 43279 = JCM 9966 = DSM 3133 | reverse complement strand
CGCGGCGGTGGCCGTGGTCGCGGCGCTCGCCGTCGGCGGGCTGGCGCTGATCGACCGCACCCCGGCGCCGCCCGTCGCGCCGCCGCCCCAGGAGAGCGGCGGTGCCCAGCTGTGGCTGAGCGCCGAGCGGGTGCCTCCCGGCGCGGACGTCGTCGGCGTGCTCGTCGACGAGACCGGCGGTGGCCAGGTCTTCGACCAGCTCGCCTCGGTGGAGCGCTGGCTCGATGGGGAGTGGGTGGATCGCCACGAGCCCCTGCTGTGGTGCCTGCCCGCGGACCCGTGCGCCGCCTCGGTGATGGAGCCTGGGACGGCCGTCGACTTCCAGCCCGTCGAGATCGCCCCCGAGCCGGCGCTGCCGGGACCCGCGATGCGCATGAGCACCGCGGGCCTGGAGCCCGGCTGGTACCGGATCAGCCACACGGCGCGCTCCGGTGCCGTGGCCTCGGCGGTGCTCGAGATCGCCGAGGGCGCGCCCGCAGCTGCGCCCCTGACTCCGCTCGACGAGCGGTCGCTCGAGGTCCGGCGACCGCTGCTGACGACCGACCCGACCGGCCCGCTCGTCGTCGCCCAGGTGGTGCCGGACGGGCACCTGCCGCTGACCGGCCCCGCCGAGCGGGCCCGGGTGGACGCGTGGATCGACGGCGCCTGGGTGACGGTCGCGGACCCGGTCGCGCTCTCGGACATCGGCGACGGGACGCAAGGCGTGATGGTGCTGGGCCTGGACCCAGGCGCCTACCGCGTCGTCCTGTTGTGGCCCGACGGCGAGGTCTGGGGCCGGTTCTGGGTGGTGGCTGCGCCACGGTGACGAGCACGCCGCAGTGAGCTGATCGGCCCGTCCGAGCAGCACCCGGGCACACAGTCCGGTAAGGGACACTGGTCCCATGGTCGCCACCCCGGTCACGACGACTGTCCACCTGCTCCGCCACGGCGAGGTCCACAACCCGACGGGCGTGCTCTACGGCCGCCTCGACGGCTACCGACTGTCGGACCGCGGCCGCGCGATGGCCGAGCGCGTCGCCGAGCACCTGGGCGGCCGGGACGGCGCGCAGCGCCGCGACGTCGTGCACGTGGTGGCCTCGCCGCTGCAGCGCGCGCAGGAGACGGCCGCGCCGATCGCCGCGGAGTTCGGGCTCGAGGTCGGCAGCGACGAGCGCTTCCTCGAGGCGACGAACCACTTCGAGGGCCTGACCTTCGGCGTCGGCGACGGGTCGCTGCGCCGGCCGACGCACTGGCGGTTCCTGTGGAACCCGTTCCGCCCGTCGTGGGGCGAGCCGTACCGCGAGCAGGTCGCGCGGATGCTCGCGGGCATCCACGCCGCGCGTCGGGCCGCGGAGGGGCACGAGGCCGTCGTGGTGAGCCACCAGCTACCGATCTGGATCGTGCGGTCCGCGCTCGAGGGGCGGCGCCTGTGGCACGACCCGCGCAAGCGCGAGTGCAGCCTCGCCTCCCTCACGTCGCTGCACTACGAGGGGGACCAGCTGGTCGGCGTGACCTACTCCGAGCCGGCGGCCGCCCTGCTCCCCGGCGCGAGCACCGTCCCCGGGGCGTGACGATGGGGCGGACGACGCGCGGTGCCGGAGTGGCCGCCCTGCTCGCGCTCGCGCTCGCGGCCTGCTCCCCGACGATCACCGGCGGCTGGGACGAGGAGGGCGCCCAGACGGGCTACGTCTCGGGCGACCGCTCGGTCGTGACCTGGGACGCGCCCGACCGCGAGGGGCCCGTCGAGATCGCCGGGACCGACTTCGCCGGGACGGCGGTGGACGTCGCGGACTGGCGGGGCGACGTCGTCGTGCTCAACACCTGGTACGCGCAGTGCCCGCCCTGCCGCGCCGAGGCGCCCGACCTGGTCGCGTTCGCCGAGGACTACGCCGACGCGGGCGTGCACGTGCTCGGCATCAACTCCACCGACGACGCCGGCGCCGCGCAGGCGTTCGAGCGCACCTTCGCGATCCCCTACCCCTCGGTGCACGACGCCGACGGCGCCGCCATCGCCGCGCTCCAGGGCATCGTGCCGGTGCAGGCCGTGCCGACGACGGTGGTCCTCGACGCGGACGGGCTGGTCGCCGCGCGGGTGCTCGGGGTGATCGACCCGAGCACGCTGCGCACGGTCGTGGACGACCTGCTGGCCGAGGACGCCGGGTGAGGGGGCGCCGGTGACGACCGCCGTGGCGGTCTGGACCTCGATCGGCGACACCGTGCAGGCCACGGTGCTCGACGGGTCGATGCTCGCCGCCCTGCCGCTCGCGGTCCTCGCCGGGCTGGTGTCGTTCGCGTCGCCGTGCGTCCTGCCGCTGGTCCCGGGGTACCTGGGCTACGTGTCGGGGATGGCGGGCGCGGGGATGGGTGCCGGCGCCGGCTCCACCGGGTCCGCGGCCGGGGCGGGCCGCGCGTCGGGCGGGGGCGGCGGAACCGCGACGCGCGGGCGGACGCTCCTGGGCGTGGCGCTGTTCGTCGCCGGGTTCGCGGTCGTGTTCGTGGCCTTCGGGGTGCTCGCAGGCTCGCTCGGGGCGGCGCTCGCCCGCTGGAGCGACGTGATCACGCGGGTGGCGGGTGTGCTCGTGGTGCTCATGGGGCTGGTGTTCGTCGGCTGGATGCCGTTCGCGCAGCGCACCGCGAAGCTGCGGCTGGCGCCGCGCGCGGGGCTGTGGGGCGCGCCGGTGCTCGGGTTCGTGTTCGGGCTCGGGTGGACGCCGTGCATCGGGCCGACGCTGGTCGCGGTCTACACGCTCGCGCTCGACGAGGGCTCGGCCGCGCGCGGCGCGGCGCTGTCGGTCGCGTACTGCGTGGGGCTGGGGCTGCCCTTCCTCCTACTGGCGCTGGGCTTCGAGCGGTCGACGCGCGCGCTGGGCTTCCTGCGCCGGCACCGGCTCGCGATCATGAGGATCGGCGGCGTGGTGCTCGTGCTCATCGGGCTCGCGCTGGTCACCGGCCTGTGGGGACGGTTCACGGGTGCCCTCCAGGGCACCATCGGCGGCTTCGAGACGGTGGTGTGATGCCCGACGACCTCGTGGACGAGATGTCGCCGCTGGCCCCGGGCGGTGCCGAGGGTGCGGGTGGTGACGGTGGTGGCGGTGCCGAGGGGCCGGTCCGGCTGCCGCGGCTGGGACCGGCCGGCTGGGCGCGGTGGACGTGGCGGCAGCTGACGAGCATGCGGGTGGCCCTGATGCTGCTCGTGCTGCTCGCGGTCGTGGCGATCCCCGGCTCGGTGCTGCCGCAGCGGCCGCAGGACCCGGCGGCCGTCGCGCGGTACCTGGCGGAGAACCCGGACCTGGCGCCGTGGCTGGACCGGTTCGGGCTGTTCGACGTCTTCGCGTCCGTGTGGTTCTCGGCCGTGTACCTGCTGCTCTTCGTGTCGCTGATCGGGTGCATCGTGCCGCGCGTCGGCGTGCACGTGCGGGCCGCCCGGTCGCGGCCGCCGCGCGCGCCGCGCCGGTTCGAGCGCTTCGCCGTGCGCGACGAGGCGG
>AXCX01000381.1 GCA_000767215.1 Actinotalea fermentans ATCC 43279 = JCM 9966 = DSM 3133 | reverse complement strand
CCCCCGCCCAGCGCCATCGGGCCGAGATGGGCGAGCGAGCCGAGCAGCACCTGGCCGGTGAACCCGACCGCGAGCGGCGCGACGAGCGCCCCGGTGCGTCCCTGGAGCGTGGCCCACGTGGGGCTGGTGGCGGCCACGGCGGCCCACACGCCGACGGCGCCGGCGAGCCACGCCAGCCCCGCCCCGACCGACCAGGGGGCGAACCCTTCGGGTGGGCGCCGCCGGACCTGCGCGACGTGCGGGCGCCAGGCGACGACGAGGCCGACGACGTAACCCGCCAGGCCCGCCACGAGCAGCCACCGCCATCCGATCCCCGTCCCTGCCACCTGGACCGCCAGCGAGCCGGCGAGCACGACCAGGCCGCGGCGCCCGGCGCGCTCGGCGGCGTCGTCGAGCTGGACCCGCAGCATGGTGGGCCAGAGGGTGACGAGCGTGCCCACCACGGCCAGGCCGACCCAGCCGAGCAGCATCGACGCCACGTGCCCGACGTACGCCCGCCCGGCGAGCTCGCCACCCGCGCTCACGAGCAGGCGCCCCAGGAAGGCGCCCACGGGCAGCGCGAGCGCGGACGCGACGAAGGCCCACGTGGTCCACGACAGGCGCCCGCCCAGGCCCCCGCGCAGCGCACCGACCAGGGCCGCCGCATGCCACAGGACGGTTCCCGCGACGATCGCGGCCCCGGCCGTCACGGCGGCGCCGACGGTCGTCACCAGGCCGGTCACGACCGCCACCGCGCCGAGGGTGTGCAGGGCCAGGCGCACGGCCTGCTGCCGCGTCCCGCCCGGCAGCGGACGCCGCCCCAGCGCCTGGGCGAAGTGGGCGGTCCAGATGAGCAGTGCGGTACTGGCCGCGCCGAGGAGCAGCAGGTGCGTCATCAGCCACGACGCTGCCGGGATCCACCGATGGCCGACGGCCACGACTACCGCGAGCCCGAGCCAGGCGACCACGAGGGCGTTGGTCCGGACGAGCCACCGGGCGCGGCCGCCCGGCGCCGACCTCACGCCCCCTGCGTCTATTTGCACACCGGCCACCGTAGAAACCCGTGCCGCAGGAGACCGGGACGAACGTCCCGACGGCCGCGCGCACCGCCGCGCGGGGCCGCTGAGCCTAGGGTGACCGCATGACCTCCCTGACGCCCGTCCCCTGGTCCACGGGCCGCTGGACCGTCCCTCCGGCCGCCTCCTCGACCTCCGGTGACGACCTGCTCCTCACGCCCGCAGCGCGCAGCGACGCCTGGCGCGAGACCTCCTACGGCTTCACCCGCGACGACGCCCCCGCCCTCGTCGCCGACCTCGCGACGCCGGGCGCCGTCGAGGTCACCTTCACCGTCGACCTCAGCGTCGAGTTCGACCAGGCCGGCCTCCTGGTCCGCGCCGACGATCGGACATGGATCAAGGCGGGCGTGGAGCTGTCCGACGGCGTCCCGCAGCTCGGCGCCGTCGTCACCCTCGGGAAGTCCGACTGGTCCGTGCGGCCGGTGCCGGAGTGGTCCGGTCGACGCGTCACGCTGCGCGCCAGCCGCGCCGGGGACGCCGTCACGATCCGCGCGCGCGTGGACGACGAACCGTTCGCACTGGTCCGCCTGGCACCGTTCCCCCCCGACGCGGCCGCCGTCGCCGGGCCGTACGCCTGCTCGCCGACGCGCGAGGAGCCGGGCCTGACCGTGCGCTTCCACGAGTGGCGCACCGGCCCGGCGGACGCGACGCTGCACTGATGGACCAGGCGGACCCGGCGGAGCGGATCGAGCCGATCGCCGACGGGCACGCGGACCCCGGTGCCGACACCGGCGCCGTCGTCGTCACGGGCGCCGGCCGCGGCATCGGGCGGGCCATCGCCGAGCGCCTGGTCGCGGACGGGGCGCACGTGGTCGTCGTGGACGTCGAGGCGCCGGCGTGGTGCACCGGCGACGCCCGGGTGACGGCGGTCGTCGGGGACGCGGCCGATGCCGGAACGGCCGAGGCCGCCGCCGCGGCGGCCCGAGCCCACGGAGGGCTGCGCGGGTGGGTCAACAACGCCGCGGTCTTCTGGGACGCCCCGCTCACCGACGCACCGCGCGTGCTCGACGCCGTCATGGCAAACCTGGCTCCCGTCGTCGTGGGGTGCGCGACGGCCGTCGCGGAGCTGCGCCGGGCCGGCAGGGGTGGCGCCATCGTCAACGTCTCCTCGCACCAGGCGCAGCGCGCCGTCCGCGGCGCGGGTGCCTACGCCACGGCCAAGGCGGCGATCGAGGGGCTGACCAGGGCCGTCGCGGTCGATCACGGCCGGGACGGGATCCGGTGCACGGCCGTCGCCCTCGGCTCGGTGACCACGCAGCGGTACGAGCGGTACCTCGACGGGCTCGCGGGACCGGAGCGCAGCCTGGTCACCGCGGAGATGGCGCGCCTGCACCCGCTCGGGCGGGTCGGCACGCCCGAGGAGGTCGCCGACGTCGTCGCCTTCCTCCTGTCGGCGCGGGCTGCCTTCGTCAGCGGAGCCGTGCTGCCCGTCGACGGCGGTCGCGCCGCCCAGGGCCTCGACCCCGAGGAACGCTGACGGGTCAGACCCGGCCGGGGTCGAAGACAGCGGCGTAGACGCGCTCCGCCTCGTCGAGGACGCCGCTCGCCAGGCGCGCCACGGCGCGGAACTCCCGCACCAGCGGCTCGCTGTCCGGCCCGCGTCCGACGACGTCGCCCGTGAGCACCCACCCGAACCGCTCGCCACCACCGAGGTGCGCGTACTGGCAGAGCTGCCGCGCCAGCCAGTGCTCGGCGGGCCGGTCCCACCAGGGCTCGGGCGTCAGCGGGTTCACGGACAGCCCCGGGAGCGTGCACCCGCTCTCCTTGTCGACGCTCGTCCCGGCCGCGTCGGCCTCGGGCCCGCCGCTGAACCGCACGTACGCCGGTGCGCCGAGCAGGCCGAGCAGCTCGGCGAGCTCGCGGAGCGAGCCGAT
>AXCX01000380.1 GCA_000767215.1 Actinotalea fermentans ATCC 43279 = JCM 9966 = DSM 3133 | reverse complement strand
ACCAGCCACCCCCTCACGGATCGCGAGCCGACAGCATCACGCGGACCCGCCCCGCCGCGAGCCGGACGCTGCGGGCCGCCCCGGTCAGGCGGTCAGCGCGCGCAGCGCGGTCACGTCGCCGACCTGCGTGGAGCGGGCGACCGCCCGGGCGAGGCCGGGGAGCGTGGTGATGAGGTGGTCGCGGCTGATGAGCACCGTCCCGCGGCGGGGGTCGCCGGGGTCGTCGGCGACCCGGTCGGGCCGCAGCTCCGCCCAGAAGCTCTCCAGCGCCGGGTCGTAGCCCCAGGTCGACGGCGACCAGCCGGGCAGCGCCAGGCTCCGCTCGAAGCGCTCGGCGCGCCGCCGGGCAGGAGCGGCGGACTTCGGGAGCGGCCGCTGCGTCATGACCCCATCGTCGCCCCGACCACCGACACGCACCGGTCAGGCGAGCCGCCCGCCGGCGGTCGCCAGGAGGCCCACGGCGACCGCGGCCACGCCCATGCTCAGCGCGAACGGCGCGCGGCTCGCCGGCCGCGTGAGGGCGACGACTCCCGCAGCCAGGGCGAGTGC
>AXCX01000379.1 GCA_000767215.1 Actinotalea fermentans ATCC 43279 = JCM 9966 = DSM 3133 | reverse complement strand
GCCGCCGTCGCGCGGGCCGCCGTCGGCCGGGCCGGTGCGGGCGCCGATGCCCGTGCCGGCGGTGTGCTCGCCGACGACGACGTCCAGCTCGCCCTGCTGTGCATGTACGAGCTGCACTACCGCGGGCTCGACGGCGTCGACGAGGCGTGGGAGTGGGCGCCCGACCTGCTCGCGGCGCGCGCCGTGCTCGAGGAGGCGTTCGAGGCGGCGGTGCGCGAGCTCGTGCCCGTGCCCGACACGGCGGCGCGGACCGCGGACGAGGTCGCCGAGGCCCTGTTCGAGCTCACCTCCGACGACGCGGGGCCGAGCCTGTCCGGGTACGTCGCCAAGCGGGCCAGCGACGAGCAGCTGCGCGAGTTCGTGGTGCACCGGTCGATCTACCACCTCAAGGAGGCGGACCCGCACTCGTGGGCGCTGCCGCGGCTGACCGGGCGGGCGAAGTCCGCGCTCATCGAGGTGCAGGCCGACGAGTACGGCGGCGGGCGGCCCGGGTACATCCACTCCGAGCTGTTCGCCGGGACCATGCGGGCGCTGGGACTGGACGACACCTACGGCGCGTACGTCGACGCGGTGCCGGCGCCGACGCTCGCGAACGTCAACCTCATGAGCCTCTTCGGGCTGCACCGGCGGCTGCGCGGGGCGATCGCGGGGCACCTCGCGGCCTTCGAGATGACGTCCTCGATCCCGTGCCGCATGTACGGCAACGGCTTCCGCCGGCTCGGGTACGGCGAGGACGTCACGCGGTACTTCGACGAGCACGTCGAGGCGGACGCGGTGCACGAGCAGATCGCCGGCCGTGACCTCGCGGGCGCGCTCGCGGAGGCCGAACCGCAGGTGCGCGACGACGTCCTGTGGGGCGCGGCCGCGTACCTCGCGGTGGACGGCCTGGCCGGGGCGCAGATGCTCGACGCGTGGGAGGCGGGGCGCAGCGCGCTGCGGACGCCGACGGCGGTCGCCGCCGCCTGAGCGCTGAGCGGCGGGTCGCGCCGTCCCCGTGCCCGGCGAGCGCTGCGGCCGGAGGCCGGGTCGCCGCAGTCGCAAGCAGGGTCGCGCAATCCCCGTGCCCGCGGGCGCGCACGGGGATAGGTTGCCTGCCCGTGGACACGCACGTGGCGACGAACGCTGCCTACTGGGACGGACGGGCCCCGCACTGGGTCGACGCCGGGCGGGTGAACTGGGCGGCGCAGGAGCCGCAGTGGGGCGTCTTCGGCATCCCGCAGTCGGTGGTGCCGGTGCTGCCGGAGGACGTCGACGGGCTGGACGTCGTCGAGCTCGGCTGCGGCACCGGGTACGTGTCCGCGTGGCTCGCGCGTCGGGGCGCCAGGCCCGTGGGGATCGACGTGTCGGTCGAGCAGCTCGCGACCGCGCGGGCGCTCCAGGAGGAGTTCGGGCTGGAGTTCCCCCTGGTGCACGGCAACGCGGAGGAGCTGCCCTTCCCGGACGCGTCCTTCGACCTGGCGATCACCGAGTACGGGGCCGTGACCTGGTGCGATCCCTACCGGTGGATCCCCGAGGCGGTGCGCGTGCTCCGGCCGGGCGGGCGCCTGGTGTTCCTGCGCACCGGCGTGCTCATGTCGCTCTGCGAGCCGCAGGAGGGGACGGTGGCCGCGCAGCTGCTGCGGCCCCTGTTCGGCCTGCACCGCCTGGAGTGGGACGACCCCGAGGGTCGGTGCGTGGAGTTCAACCTCCCGCACGGGGAGATGGTCCGGCTGCTCGCCTCGTGCGGGATGGTGCTCGAGGACCTCATCGAGGTCCAGGTGCCCGAGGACGCGCAGACGTCGTTCCCGTACGTCACCGCCGAGTGGGCGCGGCAGTGGCCGTGCGAGGAGGTCTGGTTCGCGCGCAAGCGCGGGTGACCGGAAGGCCGGTGCTCGAGAGCGGGCCGTTCGCGCGCTCCTCGACCTGCGGCCGATACGTTCGAGTGCGTGGACGACGTCTTCGGTCAGACCGCGTTCGCCCTCCGGATGGACTGGGGGAGCGCGGGCGCCCTGGCGTGCCTGGCCGACGTGACGGTGGTCGTCGACGTGCTGAGCTTCTCGACGGCCGTCACGGTCGCCGCCGAGCGCGGCACGCGGGTCTTCCCGTCGCCGTGGAACGACGAGCGAGCCAGGACGCTCGCCTCTGAGCAGGAGGCGGTCCTGGCCGTCGGACGCGCGGAGGCGCAGCGAGAGGGTGCGGTCCTCGCGCCGTCACTGTCGCCGGCCACCCTCCTCGAGGCGGCTCCGGTCGAGCGGTTGGTCCTGCCGTCGCCGAACGGCTCCGCCATCGCCGCGGCGACCGCGGCCAGCGGGTCCGTCGTCGTCGCCGGCTGCCTGCGGAACTCCGGGGCGGTCGCGCGCTGGCTCGCGCCGCGGCTCGACGCGGGGCTCACCGTTGCCGTCGTCGCGGCCGGGGAGCGCCGGGCCGGGGACGGGTCGCTGCGCCCGGCGCTGGAGGACCATCTCGGCGCCGGGGCGATCGTGTCCCGGCTCCGTGGGCTCGTCCCCGGTGGCGTCGCGAGCCCAGAGGCGAGGGTCGCGGCCGCTCTCTTCGACGCCTGTGCGCCTGATCTGACCGCGATCCTGCGCGAGTGCTCGGCGGCCGTGAGCTTCAGGTGGCGGGCTTCGGTGCCGACGTGGAGGTCGCGTCGGCGTTGGACGCCTCGCCGGTCGTGCCGGTTCTGGTGGACGGCGCGTTCGTCGCGCAGGTGTGACTCGACGTGCCCAGCAGCGGCCTTGGGCTCGGCGCGTGACCAGTCGGTCAGCACCGCGTCAGAACGGCGTCAGAACGGCGGCGGCTCTTCGGCGCCACCGTCTCCGGTGGTCGCATGCTCGGCTGCCGCCCCGACTGCTGTCGACTCGCCCGTCAGCGTCGCTCCGCCGAGCGAGGTGTCGGCGCCGGGCGCCTCCACCGGCTCCCGTGCGTACTCGTGCCCCGTCGGCGCGGTCCACACCGTGCGGCCGGTGGCGTCGTCGCGTCGCACCTGCCAGCCGCCGTGCGTCTTGAGGTTGTGGTGGTGCCGGCAGAGGGCGTGCAGGTTCTCGCCGACGGTCTGGTCGTCGGCGGGCAGGGCCGGGTCGAAGGGCTCGATGTGGTCGAGGTCGCACCGCATCGCCTGCACGCGGCAGCCGGGGAAGGTGCACGTGCGGTCGCGGGCGAGGACGTCGTCGGCGAGGGCTGCCGGTGGTCGGTAGCCCGCTGGTCGAGAGTCCGCTGGTCGAGAGTCCGCTGGTCGAGAGTCCGCTGGTCGAGAGTCCGCTGGTCGAGAGTCCGCTGGTCGGTTGCCCGGCGGTGCGCTGCCCCGCGTCGTCCGGCCCAAGCCGTGGTCGCGACCCTCGCGCGTCCGGGCCTCACCGGTGCGCGGGTCGATGCCGACGACCGTGCAGGTCGCGTCCCGTGCGATCTCCCGGGCCATGTCCGCGCTGATCGGGCCGTAGCCCGCGAGGTCGGCGGGTGCGTCGTCGTCGCCCGCGAGGGTGCTCGCCGCCACCGTGACCTGCAGGTGCGGCCGGCGGCGCTGGCGGCGCGGCAGGGGGGTGCCGTCGGGGCAGGTCCCGGCGTCGAGCCAGCGCGTCACGACGTCGACCAGCGCGTC
>AXCX01000378.1 GCA_000767215.1 Actinotalea fermentans ATCC 43279 = JCM 9966 = DSM 3133 | reverse complement strand
GGACGCCCGCGTGCGCGACGACGTCGCCGGGCCGGGCGCCCGAGCGTCGCACCGGCGCACGCCCCGCCAGGTCGCCGAGCGCGGTGACCGCGACGGCGACGTGCTCCCCACCCGACAGGTCCCCGCCCACGACGCCCACGCCCTCCGGGCATCCGCCCGCGAGACCTCTCCCGAGGCCCTCGACCCAGGCGACGGGCGTCGTCGCCGGCACCACCAGCGCCACGACCAGCGACGTCGGCACGGCGCCCATCGCGGCGACGTCCGCGAGGTTCTGCACCGCCGCACGCCAACCGACGTCCTCGCCGCTCGACCAGTCGAGGCGGAAGTGACGGTCCTCGACGAGCACGTCGGTCGTCACGACCACGCGGGCGTCGGGCGCCCGGACGACGGCGGCGTCGTCGCCAGGTCCGAGCAACGTCCCGGAACCGGCGGGCAAGAGCGGGAAGAGACGCGTCAGCAGCGCATCCTCGCCGAGGTCGGCGATCGTGGGGGCGGGCACGTCGGCCAGGTTACCGAGCGGGCTACGGTGGTGCCGTGGTCGCCCGAGCTCACCAGGTCGCCGGGACGCTGCTCGCGGGCACTGCCCTCGCCGGCTCCTTGCTCGCCGGCTGCTCCTCCCCGGTCGGCGTGAGCGCCGCACCGCACGCCGCCGACCCCCTGTGCGCCGAGGTCGTCCTCGCCCTGCCCCGCGAGCTGGCGGGCATGTCCCGGCTGACCACGAGCAGCCAGGCGACGGTGGCGTGGGGCGACCGGAACGCACCCGTCGTGTTGCGCTGCGGGGTCGAGCCGCCTCCCCCGACCACCGACCCGTGCGTCACCGCGGACGACGGCGTCGTCGCCGTGGACTGGCTCGCGGTCGAGGGCGAGGTCGGGCCGGACGGCAGCGGGGACTGGACGTTCACGACGTACGGGCGCGACCCCGCCGTCGAGGTGCTGGTGCCGGCTGCCGTCGCGGCGACCCGATCGACGTCGTTCCTCATCGACATCGGCCCGGCCGTGGCCCGCGTCGAACAGACCCGCTCGTGCCTGTGAGCCCTAGGATCGCCGGGAAGGGAGAGTCATGACACTGGAACGCGTGGCCGTCATCGCCGGGGGTCTGTCGAACGAGCGGGAGGTCTCCGTCCGCTCGGGTCGCCGTGCGCTCTACGCCCTGGCCGAGGCCGGCGTGGACGCCGTGCTCTACGACGCCGACGAGTCC
Organism: Actinotalea fermentans ATCC 43279 = JCM 9966 = DSM 3133; assembly: GCA_000767215.1. Taxonomy (GTDB): domain Bacteria; phylum Actinomycetota; class Actinomycetes; order Actinomycetales; family Cellulomonadaceae; genus Actinotalea; species Actinotalea fermentans. Next base: position 2,378 of record AXCX01000378.1, on the reverse strand, counting down.
CTGCTCGACAAGCTCCGGGGCGACAGCATCAGCGCCGCGTACGTCGCGGTGCACGGCGCGAGCGGCGAGGACGGCTCGCTGCAGACCGCGCTCCAGCTGATCGGCATCCCGTACGTCGGCCCGCGGCCGGGCGCCTGTCACCTCGCCTGGGACAAGGTGGTGGCCAAGAAGCTGGTCACGGCCGCCGGCCTGGCCACGCCCGACTGGGTGGCCATCTCCGCCCGCTCGTTCCGTGAGCTCTCGCCCACCCGGCTCGTGGGGGCCATCGGCGACCGCCTCGGCCTGCCCGTGGTCGTCAAGCCCGCCACCAGCGGGTCGACGCTCGGGATGAGCCTCGTGGAGGACGCCGCCGAGCTCCCCGCGGCCCTCGTGCGCTGCTTCACCTACGGCAGCCTCGCGCTGATCGAGAAGTACGTGCCGGGCGTGACGCTCGAGACGGTCGTCATCGAGGAGGGCGGGTCGCCCGTGGCCCTGCCGCCGGCCGCGTTCCTCAACCCGGGCACGTCACCGTTCAGCTTCGAGGCCCGCTACAGCGCCGACCTCATCACGATCGAGATCCCCGCGCCGGTACCGTTCGACGCGCTCGAGGCGACCGCGGCCGCGGCCGTCACCGCGCACCAGGCGCTCGGGCTGCGTGACATGTCCCGCACCGACGTCATCGTCGACGAGGCCGGCACCCCGTGGTTCCTCGAGGCCGCGGTCTCCCCCGGTCTCACGGAGACGTCGGTGCTGCCGCTCGCTGCCGCCGAGGCCGGGCGGACGCTCGGCACGTTGCTCGCCGACCTCCTGCGCACGGCCGCGGAGCGCGGGCCCGACGCCTGAGGTTCGGGGCCCGCCCGGCGGTCGCCCGCAAGGGCGACCGCCACGGGTGCCGTCAGGCCCGCGGGCCCTCCAGGCCCACGAGCTTGCCCGCGATGCCTCCCGCGGCCCGCAGGGCCGCCCCCGAGCCGAAGCCCGACGGCGCGGCGGGGACGCCGGCGTCGCGCGCCTCGACGAGCATCCCGCGCAGCACGTCGGCCGCGGAGACGCGTCCGGCCCACAGGTACAGGCCCATGGCGCCGGGGACCGTGTTGATCTCGTTGACGTAGACGTCGCCGTTCGACTCGTCGTACAGGAAGTCGAGACGCGGGGCGCCGGTGGTCAGCGTCACGGCGGCGACGCGCCGCGCGTACGTGCGGATCCGGTCGGCCACGTCCTCGGGGATGTCCGCGGGCAGCTCGCGCGGCGCGCTCGCCATGCCGGCGTCCTCGCCGGCGCCGCCGGCCAGGTACTTGTCGGCGTAGGAGTACACGCCGCCGTCGGCCGCGCGCAGCGGTCGCTCGATCTCCGAGAGCTCCAGCGACGGGTACGTCCGGAAGGCGATGTTCAGGTCCACGAGGTCACGCCGGTACGGCTCGACGACGGCGCCGGCCCGCAGGTGCACGCTCGCCCGCGCCACGGCGCGCGCGGCGGCCAGGTCGTCGACGATCTCGATGCCGATGCTGGAGCCACCGAAGCGCGGCTTGACGATGTACGGGCCCGGGAAGGCGGGCGTCGCGTCCGGCGAGCCCTCCGGCTCGAGGGCGACGCGCGGCAGCGCCGGGATCCCGGCCGCGGCGACGACGCCGGAGAACGCGAGCTTGTCCATGCCGAGCGCGGAGGCGTAGAGGCTGCCACCGGTGGTCGGCACACCGAGCAGGGCCATCAGGCCCGCGTAGCCGCCTCCTTCGCCCAGTCCGCCGTGCAGGCACGACAGTGCCGCGGCGACGTCCAGCCGCTCGGCCCGCAGGCGCCCCTTGACGAAGAACCCGCCGTCGGCGCCCAGACGCACGTCGACGGGCTTGGCGCCCGACGGCGCGCCCTCGAGGTAGTCCTTGGCCTCGGTGCCGGTGGGGACGAGGTGCCAGGCACCCGTCGGCCCCCAGTACAGGCTGAGCACGTCCTCGCCGGCCCGGGTCAGCACGCGCTCGGCCTGCAGTCCCGTGAGGATCGAGATCTCGTGCTCCGGCGACGGCCCGCCGAACACCACGGCCCAGGGCGACATGCTCACCTCATCTGTGTCTCGGGTCGATCGGGCAGACCCGATCCGGGGGGAACGACCGCGGGCGGCAGGCCCGATCAGGGGTAGTGGTCCGGCAGGTCGTTCTCGTAGAGTACGACGCCCTGCTCACCGGCCGCCGCCGTGGCGACGGGCACGGCCTGCTCGCGGGTCCCGACGACGTCCGGCTCGGTCCCGCCCTCACGCGCGCCGGCGACCAGGGCGGCACGGTTCGTGCGGCCGACGACGACCAGTCGCGCCCCCGCCTCCGCGGCGGCCTTCGCGAAGGCGGCGTTGCGCTCCGCCTGGACCGGCCCGAGCTCGACGATGCCGGGCGTGACCACGACGAGCGGACCGCCCC
>AXCX01000377.1 GCA_000767215.1 Actinotalea fermentans ATCC 43279 = JCM 9966 = DSM 3133 | reverse complement strand
GGAGGCCGTGGCGGCGCGCGAGGCGCCCGGTCTGGCGCGCTGAGCCGACCCGGTGACGCGCGTCGCCCGCCCGGCCCCGGGGGGTCGGACGGGCGACGGGAGGACGCAGGTCAGCGGGCCGCGCAGCTCACCTGCGTGATGTTCGCCGGCGCGGCGCCGGTGCCCACGAAACCGAACGACGTCGAGCCGCCGGCGGCGACCGTGCCGTTGTAGGGCGCGTTCACCACGGTGAACGACCCGCCGGAGGACGAGACGGTGCCGTTCCACAGGGTGCCGATGCCGCCCTGGTCGAACCGGAACGACGTCGTCCAGCCGCTCAGCGCCGAGCTGCCCGCCGTGACGGTGCCCTCGCCCTGGAAGCCGCCGGGCCACGTGTTCGTCACGCGCACCGCGAGGGTGCAGTCACCGGTCGGGTCGGGCGTGGGGTCCGTCGTCGGCTCGGTCGTGGGCTCGGTGGTGGGCTCGGTCGTCGGGTCCGGCGTCGGGTCGATGTCGCCGAGCGCGGTCGCGATGGCCGCGTAGGCCGGCTTGCGCTGGTAGCTCTCGTCCCAGACGAGCGCCGCCCCCTGGCCGGGGAAGGTTCCGGGCACCCACGAGTACTTGTCGCTGATGCCCCAGATGGTCACGCCCTGGCAGCGGTCGACGGCCTGGCAGATGTCGAAGACGCGCTCGTAGTCGCGCGCCTGCTGCTGCAGGCCCGACGACGTGGCGGGCGTGCTCATCCGGATGTCCAGCTCGGTGATGCGGACGTCGACGCCGAGGTCGGCGAACCGCTGGAGGTTCTGCTGCATGTCGCCGGGCACCTGGCCGACGATGAGGTGCGCCTGGAAGCCAACGCAGTCGATCGGGACGCCGCGGGCCTTGAAGTCCTTGACGAGGTTGTAGATCGCGGTGCTCTTCGCGTTGATGCCGTCGGTCGAGTAGTCGTTGATGCACAGCTTCGCGCCGGGGTCGGCGGCGCGGGCGGCCCGGAAGGCCTCCTCGATGTAGGAGTCGCCGATGCGCTGCTGGAAGACCGACTGGCGCCGCGAGCCGTTGTCCTCGAACGCCTCGTTGACGACGTCCCACGCCTCGACCTGACCGGCGTACCGCGCGGCGACGGTGGAGACGTGGTTGCGCATGGCGGACAGCAGCTGCGAGCCGCCCAGGTTCGACGCCCAGCCGGGAAGCTGGTTGTGCCAGACGAGCGTGTGCCCGTACAGCCCCTTGCCCGACGTGCGCGCGTAGCTCGCCACCGCGTCCGCGGCCGACCACGAGAACTGGCCCTGGTTCGGCTCGGTCGCGTCCCACTTCATCGCGTTCTCGGCGACGACGAAGTTGAACTCGGTGTCCGCGATCTGCCGGTACTGCGACTCGCCCAGCCGGTTCGGGTCGACCGCGAAGCCGATGTCGAAGCCCTGCGCGTCGGCCAGCTGCTTGAGCGAGTCCGCCGCGGTGGCGGACGGCGCCAGCAGGACGGCCGCCATCCCCGCCACGGCCGCTGCCGCGACCGCCAGCCGTGCGCGGGGCGTCCCGGGCACCGCCCCCCTCGTTGTCCTCATCTGCCGCACCCCTTCGTGATCGACGGCGCCGCGGCACGTGCCACGGCATCGAGCACCGGTCAGTGTTCTGCCGCCGTCGGGCGCGCAGCAGCGGGCGAACCGTTTAGGCGTCCGGACGCGCAGGACCGGGGGCTCGCGAGGCGAACCCCCGGTCCGTGGGTGCAGCGGTGACGGTGCGCGGGACCCGCGAGCGGCGCGGGCCCCCGACGCCGCTCAGTCGGCGATGTGGGCGACCACCCGGCCCGTGACCTCGTGGGCGCGGAGCTTGTCGAGGTACGCCGGGATGTCGTCGAAGCCGACGACGGTCACGGTCGGCTCGATCTCGCCCGACGCGAGGAGCTCGTAGACGTCCGCGATGTCCTGCGGCGTGCCGCCGTTGGAGCCGAGCACGCGGACCTCACCCAGGATCATGTCCATCGTGTGCAGGGTGAACTCGAGCTTGCCCATGCCGACCAGCACCACCGTGCCGCCGCGGCGGACGGCCTTCGCGGCGTTCGTCGTCGTCTCGCCGAAGCCCGCGTAGTCGACGATCAGGTCGAAGCCCTGGCCGGCCCACTCGGCGGCGTCGGCCACGACGTCGGCCACGCCGATCTCCCGCACGCGGTCCCACAGGTCGCGGTTGACCTCGGCGACGTGGACCTCGGCGCCCTTGACGACGCCGACGCGCGCGCCGACCTGGCCCAGCCCGCCGAAGCCGATGACGCCGACCTTCCAGCCGGGCTGCAGGCCGCCGATGGTCATGATCGCGTGGTAGGAGGTCATGCCCGCGTCGGTGCCGAGGGCCGCGAGCTCGTAGGAGAGGCCGTCCGGCATCTTCACGAGGTCGCCGGGCAGGCAGACGTGCTTCTCGGTGAAGCCGCCGTCGCGGCCGTACCCCGGGTTGGTGGGGCTGGCGCCCGTCGGGCAGACGCCGACCCGGTCGCCGACGGCCACCTCCGTCACCCCCTCGCCCACCGCGCTGACGACGCCGGCGATCTCGTGCCCCATGACGATGGGGCGGTTCGGGATGATCGCCAGCCAGTCCTCCTTGTCGAGGACACCGACGTCGGAGTGACAGAGGCCGGCGGCCTTGATGTCCAGCACGACCTCACCCGGGCCGGGTGTCGGCTCCGGGATCTCCGCGCGCTCGAGGGGCTTGTGCGTGTAGTGGAAGTGCCAGGCCTTCATGCGTCGCCCTCCAGGACCCTCCGCGGTCGCCCCGGGCGTCGTTGCCCGCGGCGAGCGCCGTCGTCGGGCGTCAGAGCGGAGCCGGCCACGTCGCCACGTCCAGGTTCGGGGAAAAGGCCGCGGGCGCGTTTGGGACCTTCGTCCTAGGTGTTTGTCCGGCCTGTCGGGGTGGCCCCAAATGCCCCCGGGGGTATGCCGGCAGAACGTCCGTCGCCGCCTCCCGGGACCGACACGTCCAGCTTCACCGCGACGTCGCCGACCACCCCGGGCCGAGGCCTCCTCGCCGTCCTCCCGAACATCCACCGCCGCTCTTGGTACGGGTGTGCGCCGTGGGTCTCCTGGGGTGTCACACCAGCCCCGCTGGTCACATGCGTCACAGGAGCGGCGGTGGGTGTTCGGGAGGGAGCCCACGGTGGGGCCCGGCGCGGGGGCGCGACGCAGGGCCGACGCACGGCCGACGCACGGCCGATGCGGGGCCGACGCACGGCCGACGACACAGGGCCGACGACACAGGGCCGGCACGCGCGGGCGTTGCACTCCGGGGTTGGGGGTGCCTATTCTGAACGCACGTTCATATGAACACCCGTTCACTACAGGAGGACCATCGTGACCGACATCGCCCTCGACGGCCTGACCAAGCGCTTCGGCGCGGTCACGGCCGTCGACGACGTCTCGCTCCAGATCCGGCCGGGGGCTGTCACCGCCTTCCTCGGCCCGAACGGCGCGGGCAAGACCACCACCATGCGCGCGATCCTCGGGCTCGTCGCGCCCACCGCCGGCCGCGCGCTCATCGGCGGCCGGCCCTACGCCGCCCTCCCCCGGCCACGCCGCGAGGTCGGCGCGCTCCTCGGGCCCGACGGCGCCCACCCC
>AXCX01000376.1 GCA_000767215.1 Actinotalea fermentans ATCC 43279 = JCM 9966 = DSM 3133 | reverse complement strand
CCGACCGACCAGCCGCGCGCGGCGAGGCCGAGGGCGAGGCCGCGGCCGATGCCGCGACCGGCTCCGGTGACCACCGCGGTCCGAGGGAGCGCGGGCAGGGCGGGGGGCGCGGGGGGCAGGGCGTGGGTCGTCATGCCCTCATCCTCGCCCAGCCGCGTCACCGCGTCGGCAGCGACCGGACCAGGTGGCGGAACTCCAGGTCCGGACGCAGCGGCACCCCGAACCGCTCGTCCCCGTACGGGAACGGCGAACGCTCGCCCGTGTCCGCGAAGCCGAGCCGCTCGTACCATGCGATGAGCTCGGCCCGCTGCGCGATCACGGTCATCTCGAGACGCTGCGCGCCCGCGGCGCGGGCCCGCGCCTCGGCGGCGCCGAGCATCACCCGGCCGAGGCCGCGCGCCTGGGCGTCCGGCCGGACGGCCAGCATCCCGACGTAGCAGCTGCCGTCCGCGCGCTCCTGCACGTGGCAGCAGGCGAGGAGCGAGCCGTCGCCCGCGGACGCGTCGTCGAGCACGAGCACCGTGCTGCCGGGCACGTCGAGCAGGGCGCGCACCATCGCGTCGTCCGCCCGCTGCCCGCCGAGCAGGTCGGCCTCGGTGGTCCAGCCGGCCCTGCTCGCGTCGCCGCGGTACGCGGACTGCACCAGGGCGACGACGGCCGGGACGTCGTCGTCGGTCGCAGGACGGGGCACAGGGCTGGTCACGGGGCTGGTCACGGCTCGCCATCCTGCCAGCGGGCGGGGGCGCGCGCGGGCGACGCCGACGCGCGTTACAGGCCGTCCGCCGCCGCCGCGGCGACCCGGAGCCAGGCGCGCCGCGTGGCCTCGGACAGGTTGTCCACCTCGATGGGGCCGCCCGAGACCAGCGCGGGCTCGTACGGCACCTCGAGCACGGCCCGCGTGAGCCGGCCGAAGTGGTCGTGCAGACGCGCGGTGAGCTCGGTGTCGATGCGCGGGGCGGGCTGGCTGAGCACGGTGACCGCGCGCGCCACGGCCTCCTCGTGGCCGGTCGCGCGCAACGCGTCGAGCGCCCAGGCGGCCGACTGCGCGGTGTCCTCGCGCATCGTCGAGACGACGACCACCTGGTCCGCCGCCTCGATCGCCGCCTGCCAGTTCGAGGCCCGCATGTTGTTGCCCGTGTCGATGACGAGCAGCCGGTAGAAGCGCAGGAGCGTGCGGTGCAGCGCGCGGAACGCGAACCCGTCGACCGACGCCGCCGACGCCGCGTCCTCGTCCGAGGCGAGGACGTCGAACTGCGCGGACCCCTGCGAGCGCACGTACGCGTCCAGGTCGCCGACGCGCGAGGAGCTGGGGTCGGCGAACCGGTCGAGGTCCTCGAGCAGGTCGACCGCGGTCCGCGTGTGGTGCGTGTGGCGGGACCGCCAGCCGAGCGTGCCGCGCGTCTCGTTGTTGTCCCAGGCGAGGGTGTACCCGCCGCGCAGGCGCCCGTACGTGGCCGCCAGCATCAGCGTGGCCGTGGTCTTGTGCGCGCCCCCCTTGGGGTTGATGACGACGATCGTGCGGGGACCGTCGAGCGGCCGCTGGACCGCGGCCACCGCCGCCCGCTCCGCGCGCTCGGCCGGACCCGGCTCGGGGGCCAGAAGCCCGCCGCTCACCCGGCGCACGACGGCGCGCCAGCCCCACTCGGCCGGGCCGTCGGCCGGGGCGGGCCGGGTGGACATGAGGTCGTCGAGCGTGGGCGGGGGCAGGGGCACCGCGCCGGTGGACGCGATCACGGGGAGGTCCCGCTGGACGGGCTCGCGCTCGTGGGTGTCCTCGTCGACGGCCTGGGGGTCGGTCGGCTGGAGGTCGGTCGGCTGGAGGTCGGTCGGCTGGAGGTCGGTCGGCTGGAGGTCGATGCGCTGGAGGTCGACCGGCCGGATGCCGAGGAGGCCCATGTCGAGGGGACCCATGTCGAGGGGCTCGACGTCGAGGTGCACGACGTCGAGGTGCACGATGTCGGCCGACTCACCGGTGGGGGCGTCCTCGTCGCGCGAGGGCACGACCGGCTCCCCCACCTGGGTCGGCACCGCGGTCGTGGGTGTCCAGGCCCGCGCCGGGAAGGCGGCGCCCGTGACGGCCGCCCCGAACACCGACACGCGCCGCGGCTGGCCCTCGGCGTCCCCGGGCGCACCGGCGTCGGGCTCCTCGGCGCCCCACAGGCCCGACCCCGAGCCCGGGCCCCAGGGGCGCCGGTCGTCGGCCACCTCGGCCGGCAGCGCGTGGATCGCCGGCTCGTCGAGGTCGCGCGGGTCGAGGTCGCGCGGGTCGACGTCGCGCGGGTCGAGGTCGCGCGGGTCGCTCGTCGT
>AXCX01000375.1 GCA_000767215.1 Actinotalea fermentans ATCC 43279 = JCM 9966 = DSM 3133 | reverse complement strand
AGCGGACGTCGTCGGGCTCGACGGGCTCCGGCGGCAGGGCCGGGAGCTCGCCGCGCAGCGCCCACCCGACGGCGGCCTCCCAGGAGTCCGCCTCGCGGGGACCGCTGACGGGGCCGTCGAGCGGGACGTCCGGCGACCCGTCGCCGGACGGTGCCGCAGCGGCCTGCGCCGCCCTCAGCTCGCGGCGGGTGAGCGGTCGCTCCCCCGCCGTCGGGGCCTCGTGGCCTTCGCGTCCGTCCACTGTCTCGCTCCCGCGCGCCGGTGCCGTGTGGGACCCGAACCTACGCCGTACGGGTGAGGAGTGCACAGGCACGACGCGCACGAACTGGGACATTGCGCCCGTCGCGGGCCGGTTTGACCCGGCGGGGGCCGGTCATGCCTCAGTCGGTGGCGAACTGCAGCTGGGCCTCGTCGACCGCGATCACCGACCACACCGAGCCGTCGGCACCCGTCAGCTCGTACGACGGCGCGAGCGCGGTCGCCCCGTCCGCGCCCGTCACGACGGCGACGCCGAGGCGCGCCTGCGTGATCGTCACGAACTGCACCGGCCAGGCGAACGCCGAGCCCGGCGTCAGCGGCGCCGGCGGCGTCCCGTCCGGCTCCTCGGGTGCGACGCTCACGGACGCAGCCGACTCGGCCATCCGCACCGGCCCGGACACGCTCGCGCCGAAGCGGGGGTCGTTGAGCCGCTCGACGGCGGCCGCCGGGCTGATGACGTCGTACTCGCCGAGGTCCACGAGCGCGGCCGTGAACCCGTACAGGCCGCTGACGCCGGCCCCGGTCAAGGTCGCGTTCCAGGTCAGGCCCGTGCGCTGGCCGTCGACGACCTGGTGCCCGACCACGTACGCGTAGGCGGGGTCGCCCGAGTCCTCGACCACGACCTCGTACCCGGCGGGGTCGACGCCGAGCGCCGACATCCGCTCGCGCAGCACGTCCGCGGCGGCCTCACCGGTCGGCGCGTCCCCCAGGTCGCGCTCCTCGCAGGTCTGCGGGGCGACGGGATCCACGAGCCCGGGCTCGACCGCGTCGGTCCCGCCCTCGAGCGTCGCGGCGCAGGCCCAGGTCTCCATGGTCGGGTCCCAGTAGGACAGGCTGCCCAGGCCGTCGGCGCTCAGGGAGACCGTCGGGCCGGTGCCGTCCGTCGAGCCCACCACCCACGACCCGTACTCGAGCCGGGGCTCACCGCTCACGCCGAGCGCGGCCGCGGCCGCCGACGCCCCCGCGGAGGAGACCGCGCCGGCGTCCAGCGCCCACGCCCGCCCGGTCGCGGGCGCGTCCGAGAGCCCGTCCGAGCTGAAGACCGTGCGGCCGTACCAGCCGCCCCAGTA
>AXCX01000374.1 GCA_000767215.1 Actinotalea fermentans ATCC 43279 = JCM 9966 = DSM 3133 | reverse complement strand
CGCGTCCTCGCCGGGCACGGTCACGGTGGCGTCCGGCAGGTGCAGGACGCCGGCCCCCTCGTCGAGCACGACGGCGGACCCGCCGACGGCCGTCACCTGCAGCGGGCCGTCAGGCCCGACCTCGAGGGAGCGCGTCGACGTGTCGCCGGGCACGCCCGCCTCGGTGCGCACGGTCGTGAGCGTGGCGGCGGCCGGGTCGGCGACCAGCACCGCGCCGTCCGCGCCGACGGCGACGTCACCGCCGTCGGCCACCGTGGCGACCGGCTCGCTCTCCGGGTCGAACGTCATCAGGGCGTCGGCGGGCAGCGCCCACACGGACCCGCCCGGGACCCACACCGCGACGGTGGCGCCGCCCAGCTCGACGCGTGCGCCGTCGGGCAGCGAGACCGAGCCGGCGGGCTGGACGGCCGCCGGGTCCACCTGGCTGACCGTGCCGCCCTGCGGGTCGACCAGGAGCACCAGCCCGCCGTCCTGGAGGACGTCGAGCGCGGTGGAGCCGCCGACGACGGCGCCGTCGACCGCCTGCGCCTCGTAGTTGAACCGGCCGAGCTGCATCTCGGACGCACGGGTCACCCACACGCCGCTGTCGTGCAGCTCGACGTCGGTGGTCGAGTACCCGGGGTTGGCGAGCGCGAGCGCCACGACCGCCGTGGACATCGCGGACAGCCCTGCCACGGAGGGCGCCGTGCGCCGGAACCGTGCCCTCATGGCGTCCTCCTTCGAGCGGTCGACCGCCGCACGTCCGGGTCAGGGCAGGGGCCGCTGACGCGCCGACCGTAGGAGCGGGGGGATGGGGCGGACGATGGGGAGAGCTCCCCATCTCGCGTGCCCCCTCCGGCGGACGAGATGGGGAGAACTGCCCATCGCCGGGAACACTCGACGGGCCGGTGTGGAGCGACAAGTCCCCCGAATCGGGGACGACTAGGCCGTTCGGGGGACACCTCGTGCTCGCGGTTTCACCCGGTGCCGGACCGGCCCTGGGGGCCCGCGTCTTTGCACGTGAGACGCGTGTCCGACGTGTCCGGAGATGCCAAGACAAGGCCGGACGCGCCGGACGGCCCGCGCCCGGCGCCCCCTGGGCAGTAATGGGGGGAGCGCGGCGTCGCCGCGCTCCCCCCACCCCCGGCCCCGGGACCACCCCCATGAACCAGCACTGCTCGGTGCGCTCGGTGCGCACCACCGGCGTCACGCTCGCCGACGTCAGTGGCGGCGTGCTGCGCGTGCTGCGCTCGAGCCGCGGCGTCCGGGGCACGCTCCGCCTGAGCGAGGGTGCGCTCACGGTGCGCGGCGCGGCGGACGCGGGCGACGACGTCGTCGAGCTGCCGCTCGCCTGGGTGGACGACGCGCACGGGCGTCAGCCGCGCGGCCTCCTGCGCCCGGGCCTGCTCATCGTGGGCGCGCAGGACCCGGCCACGGGCCAGCAGCTGTCCGTGGTCGTCACGACGGCGCGCGGGGTGGACGCGATCGCCGCCGCCCGGGAGGTCGCCGACGCGGCGGCCGCGGCGGGCAGGCTCAGGTCAGAGCGGTCCGGCCGGCTGAGGCAGGTGCATCCGTCGAGCCAGGCGGCTCAGTCGGGTCGGTCGGCTCAGTCGACGTCGTAGGCGAGCGAGGCCAGGCGCGGCAGGTGCTCGCGCATCGCGTCGTCGTCGTCGAAGTCCCACATCGGGGCGAGCTCGGGGAGCGCGATCTTCCCGGCGTCGGGCAGCTCCTCGTCGGTGGCGGCCTCGTACGCGTCCCAGGCGACGCCGAGCATCGCCTCGCACTCGAGCTCCTCGCCCCCGGCCAGGGCGCCGCGGACGGCGGGGACCTCGGCGAGCGAGTCGGGGTCGGCGACCGCTGCCTCGAACGTGTCGCGACCCTGCGCGATGAGCCAGCCGCGGAAGTAGTCGAAGCCGTCGTCGGACGCGCCACCGTTGATGAGGTAGGCGGCGGCCCACAGCTCGGTGAGGTAGCTCTCGGCGACCAGGCCGGCGAGCGCGACGTCGAACGCCTCGATCACCTCGGGGTCGCGGTCGGCGAGGGTGCGGACCAGGGTCTCGGCGACGGAGTCGGCGTCGGTGGGGTCGTCGGCCTCGTCACGGGCGGTCTCGATGAGGTCCCAGAGCTCGGTGGAGTCCATGCGCGGAACGCTAGTCGCGTCGGCGGGTGGCGGGGGAGCCGTTCGCGGCGCCCGCGCGGGTTGGCCGGGTGCACCCACCGCTCCCCCCACCCACCCACGCGTGCACCCACCGCCACCCCCAACCCCCAACCACCCACGCGTGCACCCACCGCCGCACTTGGTGCGGGAGTGGCTGGAGTGAGCGGGGGGACAGCACGCGGGTCCCAGGCGCCACTCCAGTCACAAGCGCGGCGGCACGTGCCCGCGCCCGCGCCCGCGCCCGCCGACCATGCCCGCGCCCGACGGCGTTTCGCCCACCCGATCCCCTTTCACCCGACGGCGAACGGTCGATGTGGAACACGAGCGGCAGCGCGGCCGTTCGCAGAGGTGTCACGCCCAGCCGGATCCCCAGATCCGGGTGCGCCGTCCACGAAGCGAGGTACGCCGTCATGCCCGTTGCCACCAGCCAGCCCGCAACCCTGACCCGCCAGGACCGCTGCGACCGCTG
>AXCX01000373.1 GCA_000767215.1 Actinotalea fermentans ATCC 43279 = JCM 9966 = DSM 3133 | reverse complement strand
ACCCTGCCCGGCGACGGTCTCTCGCTCCTCTTCTGCGGCCACCACTTCCGCGCGCACGAGCTCGCCCTGGTCGCGGCCGGCGCCGAGATCCTCGACGAGCGCCACCGCCTCCACGAGCAGGTCAGCACCCCGGAGGCCTGACCGCCGACGCGCGGGCGCCCTTGGGGTGCCCGCCGACGCACCGCCGCGCGTCCGCGGACCTGTGGACAACCACTTCTCCACCGCCGCCGCGCCCTAGGGTCGTCGCGGATCCGGACATTCCGGACCGCACGACGCCGGGGGGCAGAGGTGACGGACCCGCTCGAGGTCGACTTCGAGGAGCTGCGCGCCGCCGCCCGCGCAGCGTTCGCGGTCGCGGACGACCTCTCGGCCATCGGCAACGCCGAGCCCCTCGCGGCGCGCGACGCCTACGAGTGGTCCCTCGCGCCGTCGACCGGGCGGTTCGCGGCACGCTTCGGCCACTTCGTGCGCGAGCTGGGGCGCAACGCCGACGACGCCGGTGAGGTGCTGCGCATCGCCGCCGAGGCGTACCTGGCCGACGACATCGTCGCGCCGCTCGAGTTCGGCCACCTGGGCGAGGGCCTGCCGAGCGGGGCGCTGGTGTGAACCGGACGGGTGACCTGGCCCGCCTCCTCGCGTCGAGCGGCGACCCCGAGGTCCTGGTGCCGGGCTCCCTCAACGCGCTCTACGGCGACGCGGACGCGCTGGTGCGCCAGTCGGGCGAGCTCACCGCTCTCGCCGACGACGTCCGTCGCCGCACCGTGGGGACGTGGTTCGGGGCGGGGGCCGCGCGCTGGGCCGAGCTCCGACCGGTCCTGGCCGACAACGTCGACGCGGCCGCGGCCGTCTACCTGGTCGCCGCGGATGCGCTCCGGGCGCAGGCAGCGGTGCTGATCCGCGGACGCGCGGTCGCCCTGATCGCCGCGCGGCTGTGGCAGGAGGCGATCCGCGCGGAGACGATGGCCTCGCCCGACCTCGTCTGCGCGCCGCCGCGGCTCTCCCTGCCCGCCGCTGCCCCGCGCATCGGCGTGCCG
>AXCX01000372.1 GCA_000767215.1 Actinotalea fermentans ATCC 43279 = JCM 9966 = DSM 3133 | reverse complement strand
CCTCGCGCTGCTCGTCGGCCCGGGCACGCTGCCCTCGCCCGCCGTGCTCACCTACACCCCCAGCGGCCGCGCGACGGTCAGCGCGGGCGGCCGGGACGTCACGGTCCTGGTGCCCGACGCGCGGCTGTCGGCCGCCCTGACCACGGGCCGGGTCGCCGTCGACGACGCCCTGCTCGCCCCGACCGGGGCCGTGACGCCCGCGAGCGCGGTGCAGGACCTGCTCGCCGAGCTCGCCGTCATCACGCGCGAGCGGCCGAACGACAGCCGGCACGTGCTCCTCACGCTCCCCCGCGACTGGACCCCGGACGTCGACGTCGCCGCGGCCCAGCTCGCCGCGCTGGCGACGACGCCCTGGGTGCGGGGGGAGCCGGTGTCGGCCCTCGTCGGCCTCGCCGACCCGGAGATCGACCGGGGCACGCTGCCGACGCGCTCCGTCGTGGACACCGAGACGACCGGCACGGAGATCGACACGCTGACCACGACGCTCGACCGCCGCGGGCAGCTCGTGGGCATGCTCGCGGACCCGCAGTCCGCGCTCGGCGACGTCGAGCTCGAGCTGTTGGCGCCGCTGTCGGTCGCCTGGCGGGCGGACCCGGCGGGCCGCGCGGCCCTGGTGGACCGCGCCCGCACCTCGACGGACGCGCTGTCGGACGCCGTCACCGTCGCCCCCACCACCGACGAGGGCATCAACGTCCTGTCGACGTCGGCCGAGCTGCCCGTCAACGTGACCAACGACCTGGCGGAGCCGATCACCGTCGCCGTCCGGTTGCGGCCCGACGACTCCCGCCTGCGCGCCGACGACCCGGTGGCGGTGACCATCCCGGCGCAGACCCAGGTCCTCGTGCGGGTGCCGGTGCACGCGGTGCAGAGCGCGGACGTCCAGGTCACGGTCCAGGTGCTGACCCCCGGTGGGACGGTGGTCGACGACGACACCTCCTTCCTCGTGCGCGTGCGCGCCGAGTGGGAGGGCATCGGGACGGCCGTCGTCGGCTCGCTGCTGGCGCTCGGCCTCGTCGTCGGTCTCGTGCGCACCATCCGGCGCGGCCGCACGGCCCGGCGAGCGGCCCCCGAGCCCGACGCCGGGCCCGACGCCCTGTCGCCGGAGGAGGACGAGGAGGAGGCCCGCCCGTGAGCGAGGAGGTCAGCGCCCGGTCGCTCGGGCGCAGCACGGCGGTGATGGCCGCCGGCACGGCCGTGTCGCGCGTGCTCGGCTTCGTCCGCGGCACCCTGCTCGTCGCCGCGGTGGGTCTCACGAGCGCCCGGGCCGGTGACGCGTTCACCGTCGCGAACACGCTGCCGAACATCTTCTACATGCTCATCGCGGGCGGCGTGATCAACGCCGTCCTGGTGCCGCAGGTGGTCCGCGCGTACCGGTCGGCGAACGGTCAGGAGTACGTCGACCGGCTGCTCACGGTGTCGTTCGTCATCCTCGGCGGCGCGACGGTGGTGCTCTGGGCCGCGTCGCCGCTCATCGTGCGGATCTTCCTCGACGGCGAGCAGGCAGCCCTCGCGACGTCGTTCGCGCTGTGGTGCGTGCCGCAGGTGTTCTTCTACGGCGTGTACACGCTGCTCGGGCAGGTGCTGAACGCGCGCGGCAGCTTCGGGCCGTACATGTGGGCGCCCGTCGTGAACAACGTCATCGCCATCGCGGGCCTCGTCGTGTTCATCGCCGCGTTCGGCACGTGGGAGAAGCCCGCGCACGGGGCGGTCGAGGACCTGTCGGTGTGGACCGGCGGGCGGGTGTCGCTGCTGGCCGGAGTGGCGACGCTCGGCGTCATCGCCCAGGCCGTGGTGCTGATCTGGCCGCTGCGCCGACTGGGCTTCCACTACCGGCCGCGGCGGGGCTGGCGGGGCGCGGGGCTCGGCTCGGCCGGCCGGGTGGCCGGGTGGACGTTCGCCGCGCTCGCCGTCGGGCAGGTGGGCGCGTTCGTCGTCATGAAGATCGCCGCGCTGGCCCCGAACGTGGACCGCACCCAGCTCGGCGTCCCCGGCAACATCGCCTACACCAACGCGTTTACGATCTTCATGCTCCCGCACTCCCTGGTGACGGTCTCGCTCATCACGGCGCTGTTCACGCGGCTGTCGGACCACGCCGCCGCCCGCGACGTGCGCGCCGTCCGCGCCGACTTCTCGCACGGCCTGCGGACGATCGGCGTCTTCACGCTGTTCACCGCGCCGGCCATCGCCGTCATCGCGGTGCCGCTGCTGCGCGCGCTGTACCCGAGCACGGCGCAGTCCGACGCGGCCTCGATGGCCCCGATCATCGTCGCGTTCATGTGCGGCCTCGCGGCCGTGGGCGCGTGGTCGCTCGTCCAGCGCGTGTTCTACGCCTACGAGGACGCCAAGGGCCTGTTCCGGATCCAGGTCGCGATGGCGGGCGTCGTCGTCGCGGTGTCGGTGCTGGGGTGGCTCGTGGCCGAGCCGCGGCACTGGGTGGCCTGGGCCGCGGCGGGCATGTCGCTGTCGTACGTCCTCGGCGCCGTCTGGGGCGGCGCCCAGGTCTGGCGGCGCCTGGGCGGCGGGCTGAGCCGGATCATCCGCCTGCACGTGCGGGCCGGGCTCGCCGCCGCGATCGCCACCGGCCTCGGCTGGCTGATCAGCCGGGTCTTCGGGAACCTCGCGGGGTCGTCCTGGTTCGTCGCCGTCTTCGCGTGCGCGCTGGTCGGCGTGGTGATGGTGGTCGCGTACGGGCTGGCGCTGCGGTGGCTCGGGGTCACCGAGCTCGACGACTTCCTGCGGCCGCTGCTCGGTCGGCTGGCACCTCTCACGCGGCGCCTGGCGCCGATCACGTCCCGCCTCGGGCCGCTCGGTGCGCTGCTGGCGCCCCCGGCCGAACCGTCGCCCCGTAGCATGGGCTCGCCCGGCACGGGCACGCCCGGACCTGCGGCGGCGCCGTCGGCCGTCGCCCCGGCCGTGGTGCCACCCGGGGTGGGGTACGGGCGCTTCGGGCGCCCCGAGCGCGGAGGTGATCGTCTGGACGCCGTCATCGGGCGTGGCACGCTGCTGGCCGGGCGCTACCGGCTGCACCAGCCCGTCGCCGCCGACCTCCCCGACGCCCAGACCTGGACCGCGCGCGACCAGATCCTGGACCGCCCGGTCCGCGCGCTCATCCTCACGGGCGGTGGTGCCGGCCCCGCGCAGGACGCCGCCCGCCGGGCCGCCCTGGTCTCCGACCCGCGACTGCTGCGCGTGCTCGACGTCGGCGACCACGAGGGCGTCGCGTACGTCGTGACCGAGCCCGTCGTCGGCCAGGACCTGGGCCGGCTGACCGCCAACGGCCCGCTGCCCGCCGACCAGGCCCGCGCCATCGTCGGCGAGGCCGCCGCGGCCCTCGAGGTCGCCCGGCGCCGCGGGGTGCACCACCTCGCCCTGCGCCCGGAGGCGGTCCACGTGACGCCCGACGGCGCCGTGCTGGTCACCGGCCTCGCCG
>AXCX01000371.1 GCA_000767215.1 Actinotalea fermentans ATCC 43279 = JCM 9966 = DSM 3133 | reverse complement strand
GTCGGCGCCGCGACCGGCGCCGCGACCGGGGCGGGCTGGGGCCCGCCGGGTCCTCCGGGCTGGACCCAGCCCGGAGCGCCGCCCTGCCAGAGGAGGTCGCCCGCCGTCGGCTGCTGAGCCGGGCGCGACTTCGGTGGGCGGGCGGGACGCTCGGGCCGTGCCTTGACCCAGGCCCGGCGCACCCAGACGACGATCAGGGCGAGCAGCGCGGCGAACGCGAGCCACGGCAGGAGGACGCCGAGGACGAGCAGGGCGCCGGAGCCGAAGTCGAGGAACGCTTTCCACCCGTTCTCGAGCCCGCCGAGGAAGCCCTCCTTCGGCTCCTCGGGCTCGACGACCTCGGGCACCTCCTCGGGGACCATGACGTCGATGGTGAGCGTCGACATGGACACCTGGTCCTCGAGGCCGGCCTGCTGGCTGAGGAGCTGCTCGAGCTGCGACTGGCGGTCGGTGAGCATCTGCTCGGCCTGGACGAGCTCGTCGACCGAGGCTGCGCGCGCCAGGAGCGCCTGCATCCGCTCCACGGACATCTCCACGGCGCGGATGCGGGCCTCGAGGTCGTGCACCTCGAGCGTCACGTCGGTCCGGTCGAGCTGGACCGACTCGACCTCGCCGATGTCCTGGAGCCGGCCGAGGGCCGTGCCGACGTCGCTGGACGGGAGACGGGTCACGACGTGCGCGGACGGGTCCACGGTGTCCGAGCCGGCCTGCATGGTCATGCCCTCGACCCAGCCGCCCATGGACTCGACCATGCGCGTGATGTCGTCGGCCGCCGTGACCGGGTCCTCCGTGCTCAGCGTCACGGCACCGTGCGTGATGACCGACCGGTCGCCGTCCGCGAGGTTCAGGCCCTCGCCGAACGGTGCGCCGGTGTCGGAGCCGTCGGCCGCCGACTCGGGTGCCGGCGCCTCGGCGGCCTCGTCGCCGCCCACGCCGCCGCCGTCGGCGGCCCCGGCCCCCTCGTATGCCATGTCGGCACTCGAGTCGTTGCCGCTGTCGCTCGCGCTGCACGCGGCCAGGGTGAGCACCAGGCCGCCGATCGCCATCCACCTCGTCGGGGTACGCATGGCGCCCACGCTAGGGATGCGCGGTCCTCGCCGTCTGCCACTTTGCCCGATCGTGACCTCGGGTTGACGATCGTGACCGATCCGGAACGGGCACGTGACCAGGGGCGATGCAAGCCGCGTGCCCGTCGCGACAGCGCCCGGTCGCCGCACGCCGTCGATCTCACCCGGTCGCGGCCCGTCCCGTGGCCGCGCGGGGCCGGGAGCAGCCTGCCGGGGAACGTAGTGTGGAGCGGTGAGCGGCCCGACCAGCGACGTCCCGGCCCTCGCCCTGCGTGGCCTGGTCAAGCGGTTCGGGCAGACGCTCGCCGTCGCGGGCCTCGACCTGGACATCCCGGCGGGGTCGTTCTACGGCGTCGTCGGGCCCAACGGGGCCGGGAAGACCACCACCCTGTCGATGGCGACCGGTCTGCTCGTGCCGGACGCCGGCGAGGCCCGCGTGCACGGCGTCGACGTCTGGCGGCAGCCGGCACAGGCGGCGCCGCTGCTGGGCATCCTCCCGGACGGCATGCGCCTGTTCGACCGGCTCACGGGACCCGAGCTCATCTCCTACGCCGGCCTGCTGCGGGGCATGTCCGCCGAGGTCGTCGCCGCGCGCCGGGACGACCTCCTCGCGGCCCTCGACCTGCGGGCCGGCGGCGCGACGCTCGTGGCCGACTACTCCGCCGGCATGACGAAGAAGATCGCGCTCGCGTGCGCCCTCGTGCACGCACCACGCGTCCTCGTGCTCGACGAGCCGTTCGAGGCGGTCGACCCGGTCTCCGCCACCGCGATCCGCGCGATCCTCGAGCGGTTCGTGGCCGCGGGCGGGACCGTCGTGATGTCCAGCCACGTCATGGCCCTCGTGGAGCGACTGTGCACCCACGTCGCGGTCGTCGGCGGCGGCCGCGTGCTCGCCGCCGGGTCGCTCGACGACGTCCGTGCCGGTCAGGGCCTCGAGGAGCGCTTCGTCGGCCTCCTCGGCGGGGCGACCGAGACGCCGGAGCTGTCGTGGTTGCGACCCTCGTCCGACTGAAGCTGCGCATCCTGCGCCACACGCTGCGTCGGGAGACGTGGCGGCTCGTGCTGCTCGTGCTCGGCGTGCTGTGGGGGCTGAGCATGCTCCCGTCGGTCGCCAGCGGCATGGTCTGGTTGTCCCGCCAGACCGCGGACACCGCCGTCGAGATCCTCGTGGTGAGCGGCGCGGTCGTCGTCGTGGGCTGGACCGTGGTGCCGATCCTCATCCCCGGCATGGACGACTCGCTCGAGGTGGGTCGGTTCTCGACCTTCGGCCGTTCCGCGCGGGCTCTGGCGCCCGGACTGCTCGTCGCGGGGGCGATCAGCCTGCCGTCCCTCTTCACGCTGCTGGTGGCGCTCGCGCCCGTGATCGTGTGGGCGGACGACGGCCGTCTCGCGCTCGTGGTCGCTCTCCTCGGCGGCCCGCTGGTGCTGGTGACCTGCCTGCTCTCGGCGCGGATCGCCACGAGCGTGTCCGCGCGTCTGCTGTCGTCGCGGCGTTCCCGCGAGGTGGGCGCCGTCCTCGGTGTCCTGAGCGCGGCGCTGCTCGTGCCTGCTGTGCTCGCGCTCGGCTCGCTCGGCCTCGAGGGCGCGCTCGAGAAGGTGCCGGCGCTGGCGGCGGTCCTCGGCTGGACACCGCTCGGCGCACCGTTCGCGGCGCCGTACGCGGCGGCCGGTGGCGACGTGGCCGGCGCCGTCGGACGCCTCGCCGTCACCGTCGCGACGGTGCTGGTGGCGGGGGAGGGCTGGGTCCGGATCCTGCAGGCCGCGCTCACGCGGCCGCCGTCCCGGTCGGGCCATGTCCGCCGACGCGCGGACCAGATCCTGCCCGGGCGCGTGGTCGCCCGGCATCCCGGCCTGGTGGCGGCGGGCGCGGTGGCGCGCCGCGGCCTGCGGTACTGGACCGCGGACCCGCGGTACCTGAGCGCGCTCCTCGGTGCCGTCCTCGCGCCCGTCCTGATCGTGGTGCTCGCGGCCTCGGTGGCGGAGGCGCCGGCCGCGATGGCGCTCAGCCTCGGGATGCTCGTCGGCGGCACGCTCGGCTGGGGGCGGCACAACGACGTGGCCTACGACGGCAGCGCGTTCTGGCTGCACGTCGCCGCGCACGTGCCGGGCTGGGCGGACCGGCTGGGCCGCACCGTGGCGACGGCGATCTGGGCGCTGCCCGTGACGGTCCTGCTCGGCGTCGTCGGCGTGTGGGTGAGCGGACGGTGGGAGCTGGCGCCCGCGGCGCTCGGGGCCGGCGTCGGCGTGCTGCTCGGCGGTCTCGCCGTGTCCGCGGTCGTCAGCGCGCTCCTGCCGTACCCCGTGCCCGCGGCCGGGGCGAACCCGTACGCGGCCCAGATGGGCGCGGTGGGGGCGACGCTGCTCGCCCAGGCGGCGTCATCGGCCGGCACGTTCCTCGTGTGTGCGCCGGTGCTCGGGCTGTACGCCGCGTCGCTGTGGTGGCGACCGGAGCTGGCCGGGGTGACGGCCGTCGTCGGGGTGACGGTGGGGGTGGTGGCGCTCGCCGGCGCCGTCTGGCTCGGCGGGCGCGTGTACGACGCGCGGGCGCCGCGGCTGCTGGCCCGCCTGGCGTAGCGCCGGCCCGACGCGCGG
>AXCX01000370.1 GCA_000767215.1 Actinotalea fermentans ATCC 43279 = JCM 9966 = DSM 3133 | reverse complement strand
CGGCGCGGTGGTCGACGACGAGGCGCCGGCGGACCTGATCCTGGCGGTGGCGGCCGACGCCCGCCCCGTCGGCCCGGAGGGCTTCACCGTCGAGCGGTCGGCCGGCTCGCTCACGGTGCGCGCGGCGACCGGGTACGGGCTGCTCCAGGGCCTGTGGCACGTGGTCCGGTACGGCGAGGCAGCCTTCGCGGCGGACGGCGGCGCGCCCGCGCGCGTGGTCGGCGCGTTCGCGCCGGCCGAGCCGATCCGGATGCTCGACCACTGGGACAACATGGTCGTCCACCCGGTCATGGGACAGGTCGAGCGCGGGTACGCGGGCGGTTCGCTGTTCTTCTCGGACGGCCGGGTGCGCGACGGCGCGGCCGACCTCGGACGGGTCCGGGCGTACGCGCGTCTGCTGTCCGCCACGGGGGTCAACGCGGTCGCGGTGAACAACGTGAACGTCGGACCGACGGAGGCGCGGCTGCTGACCGAGCACCTGCCCGGCGTCGCCCGGCTCGCGGAGGCCTTCCGGGCGTACGGCATCCGGCTCTACCTGTCGGTCTCGTTCGCGGCCCCGATGACGGTGGGCGGGCTGCCCACGGCCGACCCGCTCGACCCGGCGGTGCAGCGGTGGTGGTCGGCGGCGACGGCCGCCGTGTACGCGGCCGTGCCGGACTTCGGCGGCTACGTCGTCAAGGCGGACTCCGAGGGCCAGCCCGGCCCGTTCGCGAACGGCCGCGACCACGCCGACGGCGCCAACCTGCTCGCCCGCGCGCTCGCGCCGCACGGCGGCACGGTCTTCTGGCGGGCGTTCGTCTACGACCACCGGCAGGACTGGCGCGACAGGTCCACCGACCGGGCCCGCGCCGCCCACGACCACTTCGCGCCGCTCGACGGGCGGTTCGACGAGAACGTGGTGCTCCAGGTGAAGTTCGGGCCGATGGACTTCCAGACGCGCGAGCCCGTCTCGCCCGTGATCGCCGCCATGCCGCGCACGCGGGTGGCGGTCGAGCTGCAGGTGACGCAGGAGTACACCGGGCAGCAGAAGCACGTGTGCTACCTGGGCACGCAGTGGTCGGAGGTCCTCGGCTTCCGGTTCTGGGGGGCCGACGGCCCGAGCGTGGCGGACGTCGTCGGCGGGCGCGGGCCGGCTCGCGCGGGCG
>AXCX01000039.1 GCA_000767215.1 Actinotalea fermentans ATCC 43279 = JCM 9966 = DSM 3133 | reverse complement strand
GCGTCGACCGGGGCGCGGCGCGCCGCGTCGTGCAGGAGGCCCTCGCCGGGGCGGCAGGGGCGTCGCGCGTCGTCCGCCTCGACGACGCGCGCACCGCGGAGCTGCTCGGCGCCTACGGGATCGAGGTCTGGCCGGTGCGGACCGTGGCGACGCCGGAGGAGGCCCGCGCGGCCGCCGACGGGCTGGGCTGGCCCGTCGCTCTCAAGAGCGCGGCGACCACCCTGCGCCACCGGATGGACCTCGGGGCGGTCCGGCTGGACCTCAGCGGCCCGGCAGCTCTCGAGGAGGCCCTCGCGCAGGTCCGGCGCGTCGTGGAGGCCCACGGCGAGACGGAGCGGCGGTTCGAGGTGCAGCGCATGGCCCCGCCCGGCGCCGCGTGCGTCGTCCGCTCCAGCGAGGACCCGCGGTTCGGCCCCGTGGTCTCGTTCGGCCTCGCGGGCGACGCGGTCGACCTGCTGGACGACGTCTCGCACGGGGTCGCACCCCTCACGGACGTCGACGTCGCCGAGATGGTCCGGGGTGTGCGGACCGCCCCGCGGCTGTTCGGCTACGGCGGCCTGCCCGCGCTCGACGTCGCGGCCCTGGAGGACGTGCTGGGCCGGGTCGCCTGCCTGGCCGAGGACGTGCCCGAGCTGCACGCGCTGGAGCTCCACCCCGTGGTGGTCGGGGAGCGGGGCGCCGCGGTGCTGTCCGCCCGGGTGGAGCTGAGCGAGGCCGAGCGCGTCGACGGCCGGCGACGCGCGCTCCCGGAGTGACGCCCCGCCCGCGCGGTGGGCACCGCCTGTGGGCGAGGAGAGCCGGGCGGGCGCAGGTGCAAGGATGGTCGCCGTGCCGCGCACCATCTCCCTCCGCCAAGCCCTCGACCACGCGGGGTACTACCCCGAGCTCGTCAGCGACGTCCTCGACGTGGCGATCGGTGGGGAGGAGGTCGTCGCCCACCTGGTGCACCCGGAGACGACGTTCGACACCGAGGTGCGCCGGCACGTCACGGCGCTCGTGCTGACCCCGACGCGGCTGATCATGGCCCACGTGGACGACCACCCCGCGGACCACGACAACCCGGTGGCCAGCGCGTCGGCGACGACGGAGGCCGTGCCGCTGCGCGCCGTGCACACCGTCGCGCTGACCCATGTCGTGGGGGCGCCGGAGCGGCACCGCACGGGTGCCGTCCCCACCGAGCTGACGCTGGCCGTCGGCTGGGGAGGCGTACAGCGCGTCGACCTCGAGCCGGCCACGTGCGGCGACCCGCAGTGCGACGCCGACCACGGCCTCACCGGGGCCATCTCGCCGGACGACGTCGTCGTGCGGGTCTCCGCGCAGGCCGAGGGCCGGGACGCGGTCAGGGGAGCCGTCGTGTTCGCCCGTGCGTTGTCCGCGGCGACGGCGCGGTGACGGTCCCGGACGGCTTCACGCCCACCGCCCTCGCCGCCGCTGGGCTGCGTGCGCCCCAGTACGGCGGCGACTGCCTCGACGGCGTCCTGCCGGCCGCCCTGGGCGCCCTCGGGGTCACCTTCGAGCCCGACGACGGCCGCGACGCCGAGCAGGCACGCTGGCTCCTCGGGGTGCCGCGGGGCGAGCGGGTCTGCGTCGTCCTCGTCGACGGGATGGGACATGCGCTGCTGGCCGAACGAGCCGGGCACGCGCCCTTCCTGCGCGGCCGCCTCGGTGACGCACGGGTGCTCACGGTCGGGTTCCCGTCGACGACGGCCGCCTCGATCGGGCTCTTCGGGACCGGGCGCGCGGCGGGGCGGACGGGCCTGGCGGGCTACACGGTGCGCAACCCGCGGACGGGTGGCCTGGCGAACCTCGTCTCCTGGGACGGGCTCGACCGGGCGCCAGCCTGGCAGCGCGAGCCCAGCCTCTTCTCCGTGGCCGCCGGGGCCGGGGTGTCGGTGACGTCCGTCGGGCCGGCCCGGTTCGCCGGCTCCGGGCTCACCGTGGCCAGTCTCGCGGGCGCCACGTACGTCCCGGCGGAGTCACTCGACGATCGCGTCGACGCCGCGCTGGCGGCGCTGCGGCGCCCCGGCCTCGTGTACCTCTACTGGGGTGACGTCGACAAGGTCGGGCACCACGCCGGGTGGCGGTCGCCGGAGTGGGGTGACGCCCTGAGCGAGCTCGACCGGGGACTGGCTGCGCTGGCGCGCCGGATGCCCGCCGGGACGACGCTGCTCGTGACAGCCGACCACGGGCAGGTCGACGTGGACCCGGCGGCCGTGCTGGACGTCGCGCAGCACCCCGCGCTCGCGGAGGGCGTCGAGCTCGTGGCGGGCGAGCCGCGCGCCGCGCACGTCTACCTGCGCGATCCCTCGCCCGACGCCGTCGGGGCGGCGGCCGCGCGCTGGCGGGAGGAGCTGGGCGGGCGGGCGCTGGTGGCGACGCGCGCGGAGGCGATCGCCGCGGGCTGGTTCGGGGGCGTCGCATCGCACGTCGAGCCGATCCTCGGCGACCTCGTGGTGGCTGCGCTCGGGGTGGGGGGCATCGGGGACTCCCGGACGCAGACGGCGGCCTCGCTGCGCCTGCGCGGCATGCACGGCTCGCTCACGCCGGGCGAGATGCTGGTGCCCCTGGTCGTGGTGGCGTAGGAAGGGACCGATGGCCGAGCTCGTGTTCTTCAGCGGGACGATGGACTCCGGCAAGTCCACGCTCGCGCTCCAGATGGACCACAACCATGCGGTCGCCGGCCGTGGTGGTCTGCTCTTCACGCGCAACGACCGCGCCGGTGAGAGCGTCGTCTCGTCGCGACTGGGGCTGCGCCACCCGGCCATCGAGGTGACGGACGCGACGGACTTCTGGGACGACGTCGTCCAGCGGCGTACCCGCGGCGAGCGGATCGACTACCTCGTCTGCGACGAGGCGCAGTTCTACACGCCGGGTCAGGTCGAGCAGCTCGCTCAGCTCGTCGACGAGATGGGCGTGGACGTGTACGCCTTCGGCATCACCGCGGACTTCCGCACGCGGTTGTTCCCAGGGTCCGCGCGTCTCATCGAGCTGGCCGACCGGGTCGACGTGCTGCAGGTCCAGACCTTGTGCTGGTGCGGCGCCCGCGCCACCCACAACGCACGCACCGTCGACGGGGAGATGGTGGTCGAGGGCGAGCAGGTGCTCGTGGGCGACACCGGCGACCGCGCGGTCATCGGGTACGAGGTGCTGTGCCGACGGCACCACATGCGCCGGATGACCCGCCACGTCGCGCGCGCGACGTCCGAGCGCCCGGACACGCTGCCGTTCGTCTGACCCCGAGGCGCCGTCAGCGGCGCCGTCGGTGCAGGGGTGCAGCGTGCAGAGGGTGCGGCCTACTCGTGCCGCGCGCCGAACACGATCTCGTCCCAGCTCGGGACGCTCGCCCGCCCACGCTTGCCGCGGGACCGGGGCCCGTCGTGGGGGATCTCGGCCCGCGCAGCGTCGCCGCCGGCGTCCGGGGCGGCGTGCGCCGCCGGCTCGGCAGCGTGGTCCGTCCCGTCGGCGCCCGACGGGTGCGACGGGCTCGACGGGTGAGAGGCGCGCTCGGCCGCGGGGGAGCCGGCCTTGGACGGCATGCGCAGCACGCGGGCATCGGTGGCCTCCTCCGGATGGGAGGCCGGTGGGTGCGCCGCCGGGACGGTGAGCTCCGGGTTCTCGAAGTCGAAGGCGTGCTGCGGACCGAACCCCGGGAACTCCTCCTCGTCCTCGTCGTCCTCGGCCAGCTCCTGGCGCACGCCGCGGCGGCCGGCCAGGTCGTCCAGCAGGGCGTGGGTCGGCTCGTCGTCGGGCTCGGGCTCCGCCGCCACGGGCAGGTCGACGGAGGCCAGGAGCGGCCGGAGAGCGTCGGCGACCTCGACGTCGAAGACGCGGTCACGCACCGGGGCGAGGTGCCGGCGCACGGGCGCGTCCGGGAGCTCGGTCTCCGAGAGCCACCGCGCCTCGTCGTCGAGCGCGCGGACGCGGCGGTTCGCGGCGTCGTAGCTCCAGCGGGCGGATCGGTCGGCGCCGCCGACCTCGAAGCGCACCTCGACGGTCCACGGGCCGGTGCCGACGCGGAAGGCGTCCCAGGACGTCTGCCGCACCTCGCGCGTCGCGAGCCGGTCGGTGACGAGGTCCCCGAGGACCGGGGCGCTCGGCTCGTGGCCGATCCGCGTGGCGCGGGCCTGGTCCGCGACCCACGAGCGCTCGGCCAGGACGGGACCGTCGTAGCGACGGACGAGCTCGACGGGCATGCCGGAGGCCTCGGCGATCTCCTCGGCCGTCTCGCCGGCCCGCACGCGCGCCTGGATCTCCCGCGGCGGCAGCGCACCTGCGGCCTCCACGCGCGCCTGCTCCAGGTGCGGCCGGTCGCGACGGACGGCAGCGCGCAGCGCCTCGTCGTTGCGCACACGGAACCGCTGGCCGTCCGGCCCCTCGAGCACCACGTGCTCGCCGTCGTCGTCCAGCCCCACGAGGGTGAGCTCGCTCATGGCACCTCCCACGTACGAGGGTGCCATCGATGCGGGCGTGCGGCCGGGAGGCGGGCCGGTGTGCCGCTCCGGGTCCGGCAGGATGGTCCGGTGACCCAGCCCCAGGACCAGAGCCAGGACCAGAGCCAGGACCAGATGCGAGAGCACGACGAGCGCGGGGGAGCCGCCGGGCCGGGCGTCGACGTGGACGCCGAGCTCCTCGCCGAGCTCGGTGCGCTCGCGTCCGAGGCTGCGCGTGCCGCGGGCGCACTCGTCCGTGACGGCCGCCCGCGGCAGGTCGCGGTCGCGGCGACCAAGTCGAGCGCCGTCGACGTCGTGACCGCGATGGACCTGGCCTCCGAGGCGCTCCTGCGTCGGCTGATCCTCGAGCGTCGTCCCGACGACGGCATCCTCGGCGAGGAGGAGGGGCTCCTGGCCGGCAGCAGCGGCGTGACCTGGGTGATCGACCCGATCGACGGCACGGTCAACTACCTGTACGGGCTGCCCGCGTACGCCGTGAGCGTGGCCGCCGTGGTCGGCGAGCCGACGCCCGAGGCGTGGACGGTCGTCGCCGCGTGCGTGCACCACGTCGCGGACGGACGGACCTGGACGGCCACCCTGGGCGGCGGCGCGTACGAGGACGGCAGGCGCCTGCAGGTGAACGACGCCGTGCCGCTGTCGGCGAGCCTGCTCGGCACCGGGTTCGGGTACCTCGTGGAGCGTCGGCGCGCGCAGGGGCGCGTGGTCGCCGACCTGCTGCCGCGGGTGCGGGACATCCGCCGGATGGGGTCCGCGGCGATCGACCTGTGCCACGTCGCCGCCGGCAACCTGGACCTGTACTACGAGCGCGGCCTGCAGCCGTGGGACCTCGCCGCCGCGTCGCTGGTGGCGCGCGAGGCCGGCGCGAGCGTGCAGGGCCTGCGCGGGCGGGCGGCGTCGGAGGCGATGACCGTCGCCGGGCCCGAGCCGTCGGTCCGCGAGCTGGTGGCGCTGCTGGAGGAGCTGGGCGCGGACGAGGACCACCCGATCGGGTGACACGTGCCGTCCGCGAGACGTGTTCGACCTTGGTTTCGGAGCGGCGTGCAACCTCCCGCCCGATGGTGCACAATCACCCCCGCCACGCGGGAACAAGCACTGTGCCTCGTGCATTGACTACGTACCGACTCCGCGTGGATCCCGCGCGGGCCCGATGACTAACGGAGTGTGAAGCCCACCCATGGCCACCGACTACGACGCCCCGCGCAAGACCGACGAGGACCTCAGCGAGGACTCGCTCCAGGAGCTGCAGGCGCGCCGCACGGACAAGAACTCGGGCGTCGTCGACGAGGACGAGATCGAGGCGGCCGAGGGCTTCGAGCTCCCCGGCGCCGACCTCTCCGGCGAGGAGCTCTCGGTTCGCGTCCTGCCCCGCCAGGCCGACGAGTTCACGTGCAGCAAGTGCTTCCTGGTGCACCACCGCAGCCAGCTGGCCTACGAGAAGGACGGTCAGCTGGTCTGCTCGGAGTGTGCCTGACGGGCAGCCGCGATCGCTGACGCGAGGGTTGCCGGGCGGCGGGTCGACACGAGCCACGACGGCGTCGGGTCCGCCGGGTCCTGCACGGGCACCGTGACGCCGCCCGGCAGCCACGCGCGAAGACAGACGAACGCCCGTGCGTCCGAGCCGGGGCCGAGCGCCCGGCGGACGCCCTCGCGGTCCAGCGCCACGGGATCGCCGAGCACGCTCACCGGGATCCGGGCCGCGCCTGCCTGGAGCACCCCGGCCTGCACCCGGACGACGGGTGCGGTCCGGACGGCGACGAGCACCGCGACGGCGAGCGTGACCGCGGCGGCGACGAGCGCCGCGACGGGGTGCACCGGCACCCCGATGATGCCGGCGGCCACCGCGCTGCCGGCGACGAGCGCCCAGCCGAGCGGCCCGGGCCACAGCCGCTCGACGTAGTCGGGGGCACCGGTGGCCGACGCGGCGGGGGCGGCCGGCACCGCTGCGGCGGCTGAGGAACCGGACGGTGGCGTGGTGGGGGCGTCGGGCATGGGCCCAGCATGGCAGCGTCCCGGGGCTCGGGCCGCGCCCGCCGCTAGAGTACGCGTCGTGAGCCCCGCGAACCACCTGCCAGGCGGTGACGAGGAGGCCGTCGAGGTCCTGCTCGTGATGACCGACGACGGGCTCCCGGAGCCGACCTACGCGCACCCCGGCGACGCCGGCGCCGACCTGGTCACGGCGGTCGACGTCGTCCTCCCGCCGCTGGGTCGGGCCACGGTGCCGACGGGTGTGCGCATCGCGCTCCCGGACGGGTACGCGGCGTTCGTGCACCCGCGCTCCGGGCTGGCCGCGCGGCACGGCCTGACGGTCGTCAACGCGCCGGGGACGGTCGACGCGGGGTACCGCGGCGAGATCCAGGTGACGCTCCTGAACACTGATGCGGAGCGTCCCGTCGAGCTGCGACGCGGGGACCGGATCGCGCAGCTCGTCGTCCAGCGGGTGGAACGGGCCCGGTTCGTCCGTGCCGAGCGGCTTCCGGGTTCGCACCGGGGCGAGGGCGGGTTCGGCTCCAGCGGCGGCTGGCGGGGTGAGGATGCCGCTCCTCCCGCCGTGGACGCATAGGCTGATGCGTCGGGCCTGGGACAGGCCCGCGAAGGAGGTAGACAGTGGGCCTGTTCGGTCGGCGTTCGCGCGACGTGGACGCACCCGAGGTGGACGAGCTCGACGGGCCGGGCGACGGCGTCGTCGCCGGCCGTGAGCGCGGTCCGTGGGACGTCGACGAGGTTCCTGAGCCGGGCGACCGGCTCGACCTCGGCGCCCTGTGGGTGCCGCGCCGCGAGGGCATGGAGCTGCGGATGGAGGTCGACAACGCCTCCCGCGTCGTCACGGCGGCCACGATGGCCCTGCACGGGTCGACGATCCAGCTGCAGGTGTTCGCCGCGCCCCGGTCGGCCGGGATCTGGGACGAGATCCGCAGCGAGATCGCCGAGTCCGTCACCCGCCAGGGCGGGACGGTCGACGACCTGCCGGGTCCGTTCGGTCGCGAGCTCCTCGCACGCCTGCCGGTGCGCACCGCCGAGGGCCGGACGGGCCACCGGCCCGCCAGGTTCATCGGCGTCGACGGGCCCCGCTGGTTCCTCCGCGGCGTCATCTCGGGCCGGGCGGCCGTCGACCCGGAGAAGGCCCGCGAGCTCGAGGCCGTCTTCGCCGACGTCGTCGTCGTGCGCGGCGACCGGCCGCGCGCCCCGCGGGACCTCCTCGCGCTGACGCTGCCCGGGCAGGTCCGCCCGGCGGGCCCCGACCAGCCCGGCGCCGCGCCGGCCACGTTCGACCCGCTCAAGCGGGGCCCCGAGATCACGGAGGTGCACTGACATGGGCCACGGGCCCAGCACCACGGGCGGCCGGGTGAAGACCGGACTGCGGGCGATGCTCGCGTCCCGGGCGGAGCTCGAGGCCTCGGAGGAGCGGGCGCACGCCGAGCTCCAGGGGTGCTCGTCGGTGGCGCGCCTGCGTTCCCGCACCCGGTCCGAGGTGTTCGGGGTGCTGCGGAGCGTCACGATGCGGCCACGCCAGCGTGTGCCTGCGCTCGAGGCCGAGCTCTACGACGGCACGGGCTCCATCCAGGTGGTCTGGCTCGGCCAGCGACGCATCGCCGGCGTCGAGCCCGGCCGCCGGGTCCGGTTGTCGGGCTTCGTGTGCCAGCGCGACGGCCGACTGACGATGTACAACCCGCGGTACGAGCTGGCGCCGCGGCACGAGGTGCACGCGTGACCCAGGCGGGCGGGGACGAGGCGGCGCCCGCCGCCCGCGCGGACGCGGCAGGTCCCGACGCGGCAGGGCCCGGCGCGGCAGGTGCCGAGCCCCTGCGCGGGCTG
This sequence comes from Actinotalea fermentans ATCC 43279 = JCM 9966 = DSM 3133, assembly GCA_000767215.1. Classification (GTDB taxonomy): domain Bacteria; phylum Actinomycetota; class Actinomycetes; order Actinomycetales; family Cellulomonadaceae; genus Actinotalea; species Actinotalea fermentans. The sequence goes on along the minus strand of AXCX01000039.1, from coordinate 8,592 downwards.
CGCGCCGTGACCGGGGAGGACTTCAGCTTCGCCGACGCGATCGGCGGCGTGCGCGGTCTCGTGGAGTCGACGCTGCCCGGCCTGCTGTTCGTGGTCGTGTTCGTCGCGACGCGCGAGCTGACGCCCGCGCTCGTCGCGTCGGTGGTCGTGGCCCTCGCCGCTGTCGTCGTGCGGCTCGTCCAGCGCACGCCGGTGACGCAGGCGTTCTCCGGCGTGCTCGGGATCGCCGTCGGCGTCGCCTGGGCGTGGTGGAGCGGTCGTGCGCAGGACTTCTTCGCCGGCGGCCTGCTCGCGAACGTCGGCTACCTCGTGGCGATGGTCGTCTCGATCGCCGCGCGCTGGCCGGCCGTGGGCGTCGTGGTCGCGCTGCTGCGCGGCGAGGACTCCGCCTGGCGCACGGACCCGGAGCGCTCGCACGAGCGCCGTCGCTTCGTGTGGGCGACGTGGGTGATGGCGGCCGTGTTCGCGCTGCGACTGGCCGTCCAGGTGCCGCTCTACCTCGCGGGGGAGAGCGCGGTCGCTGCGCTGGGCACCGCCAAGCTGGCGATGGGCCTCCCGCTCTTCGCGGTCGGCCTGTGGGTCACGTGGTTGCTCGTGGGGTCGCGAGCAGCTCGTGCAGACCTCCCAGATCCGCCTCCGACCCAGCCACGATGAGCAGCTCGTCGCCCGCCTCGAGCGTGTCGTCGACGGACGGGGCGATGGGCTGCGCGCCGCGCACGATGGCGGCGAGGACCGTGTCGCGCGGCCAGACGACCTGACCGACCCGGGTCCCCGCCATCGGCGAGTCGGACGGCAGGGTCACCTCGAGGATCTCGGCGCCGGACTGGTGGAACGTGAAGATCTTGACGAGGTCGCCGATGGCCACGGCCTCCTCGACCATCGCCGTCATGATGCGGGGCGTCGAGACGGCCACGTCCACGCCCCACGCCTCGTCGAACATCCACTCGTTCTTGGGGTTGTTCACGCGGGCGACGGTGCGCGGGACGCCGAACTCCGTCTTGGCCAGGAACGACACCACGAGGTTGACCTTGTCGTCACCGGTCGCCGCGACGACGACGTCGCACTCGTCGACGCGCGCCTCCTCCAGGCTCGACAGCTCGCACGCGTCCGCGAGCAGCCACTCCGCCTCGGCGACCGACGCCACGCGCATCGCGCTCGGCGAGCGGTCGACGAGCATGACCTCGTGCCCGGACAGCAGCAGCTCGTTCGCGATGGAGCGCCCGACGGAGCCTGCTCCGGCGATCACCACGCGCATCAGTCGACCTCCGGGGCGGGCGGGCGGGTGAGCAGGCGCTCGACCCTGGGCAGGTCCTCGGCGGGGAGGAGCATGTGGACGAGGTCGTGCTCCTGGAGCACGGCACCGGGCGGTGGGAGCATCCCGTCACCGAACCGGGTGAGGAAGGCCAGGCGGGCGCCCGTGGCCGCCTCGAGGTCGACGGCGGGGCGGCCGAGCCAGCCCGGGTGCACGTCGACCTGCGCCATCACGATCCGGCCGGAGGCGTCGCGGTACTCGTCGGTCGCGCCCATCGGCAGCATCCGGCGCAGCACCTGGTCGGCCGTCCAGCGCACCGTGGCGACTGTCGGGATGCCCAGCCGCTGGTAGATCTCCGCGCGGTGCGGGTCGTAGATCCGGGCGACGACGTTGCTGACGCCGTAGGTCTCGCGGACCACGCGCGCGGAGATGATGTTCGAGTTGTCGCCGTCCGAGACGGCCGCGAACGCGTAGGCGTCCTCGATGCCCGCCTGCTGCAGCGTCCCGCGGTCGAACCCGAGGCCGGTGACCTTCTTGCCGCTGAAGCTCGCGTCGAGCCGGCGGAAGGCCTCGGGGTTCATGTCGATCACGGCGACGGAGTGGCCGTTGCCCTCGAGTGACTGGGCGAGCGTGGCGCCCACGCGGCCGCAGCCCATGATGACGAAGTGCACGTCCGCTGACGCTACACCGCGGGCCCCGGGACTGCGGCCCGCGACGGGCACGCGCCGATGCGGGCGCCGCCTGCCCCGGGCAGGCCTAGCATGGGCTCCCGTGTCCGACATCGCCGGCGCCGCCAAGCGCCTGCTCCTCGGTCGCCCGTTCCGGAGCGACCGTCTGAGCCACACCCTCCTGCCGAAGCGGATCGCCCTGCCGGTCTTCGCGTCGGACGCGCTCTCCTCGGTCGCGTACGCGCCGGACGAGATCATCCTGACCTTGTCGATCGCGGGCGTCGGAGCCTCGCTGCTCTCGCCGTGGGTCGGCCTCGCCGTGGTCGTGGTGCTCATCGTCGTGGTCGCGTCCTACCGGCAGAACGTGCACGCCTACCCGTCCGGCGGCGGCGACTACGAGGTGGTCACGACCAACCTCGGGGCCAAGCCGGGCCTCGCGGTCGGCAGCGCGCTGCTCGTCGACTACGCGCTCACCGTCGCCGTGTCGATCTCCTCGGGAGCTCAGTACGCGGCGTCGGCCATCCCGGTCCTCCGCGGCCACGAGGTCTCGTTCGCGCTCCTGCTCGTGCTGGTCCTCATGCTGCTGAACCTGCGGGGCATCAAGGAGTCGGGGACCCTGTTCGCGATCCCGACCTACATCTTCATGTTCGCCGTCGCGGCGATGGCGGTCACGGGCGCCGTCCGCTACCTGATGGGTGACCTCCCGGCAGCCGAGAGCGCGGACCTCGACGTCCTTGCGGAGACCGGCTACGAGCAGGGACTCGTCGGGCTCGGCGGTGCGCTCCTCGTGCTGCGCGCGTTCGCCTCGGGCTCGGCCGCCCTGACGGGCGTCGAGGCCATCAGCAACGGCGTGCCGAACTTCCGCAAGCCCAAGAGCAAGAACGCCGCGACGACGCTGCTCATGCTCGGCATGCTCTCGGTGACGTTCCTGATGTCCATCCTGCTGCTGGCTCGTGCGACCGGCGCCAAGCTGGTGGAGTTCCCGGCGGAGCAGCTCGTGCGCGACGGCGTCCCGGTCGGCGAGGAGTACGTGCAGCACCCGGTGCTCAGCCAGCTCGCCGACGCGGTCTTCCGCGGTGTGCCGCCGGCCTTCTACCTGGTCACGATCGCGGCCGGCCTCATCCTCGTGCTCGCGGCCAACACGGCGTTCAACGGCTTCCCGGTCCTCGGGTCGATCCTCGCCAAGGACGGCTACCTGCCCAAGCAGCTGCACACGCGCGGCGACCGGCTGGCGTTCTCCAACGGCATCGTCACGCTGGCGGTCGGGGCCGCCGTCCTGATCTGGGCCTTCGACGCCCAGGTGACCAGGCTCATCCAGCTGTACATCGTCGGCGTGTTCGTCTCCTTCACGATGAGCCAGCTCAGCATGGTCCGGCACTGGAACCGCGAGCTGCGCACCGTGCCGGACGAGGTCTCGCGGCGGAGGATGCTCCGGTCGCGGGCGATCAACATGACCGGCTTCGTCCTCACCGGGACCGTGCTCATCGTGGTCCTGATCTCGAAGTTCACGCGCGGCGCCTGGATCGCGCTCCTGGCGATGGCCGTCGTCTACGCGACGATGTGGGCGGTGCGACGCCACTACGACCACGTGGCCGCCGAGCTCGCCCTCGACGACGACCCGTCGACCGCCCGGGCGCTGCCGAGCCGGGTGCACGCGATCGTGCTGCTCGCCCGCCTGCACAAGCCCGCGATGCGGGCGATCGCGTACGCGCGCGCCACCCGGCCCAGCGTGCTCGAGGGCGTGACGGTGAACGTCGACGACGAGGCGACCGACGCGCTGCGGGAGCAGTGGGAGGCGCTCGAGATCCCCGTCCCGCTGCGGGTCCTCGACTCGCCGTTCCGCGAGATCACCCGGCCCGTGGTGGGGTACGTGAAGTCCATCCGGCGCGAGAGCCCGCGCGACCTCGTGGTCGTGTACGTGCCGGAGTACGTGGTCGGCCACTGGTGGGAGCAGCTCCTGCACAACCAGAGCGCCCTGCGCCTGAAGAGCCGCCTGCTGTTCACGCCGGGTGTCGTGGTGGCGAGCGTGCCCTGGCAGCTGGAGTCGTCCGCGGTCGCCGCTGGTGACGGGGTCGCCCAGTGACCCAGGCCGGCGACGCCGACGTCGTCGTCCTCGAGGTCGGGGCCGTCGCGCACGGCGGGCACTGCGTCGCGCGGCACGAGGGCCGCGTCGTGTTCGTCCGCCACGCCCTGCCGGGCGAGCGGGTCGAGGCACGGCTCACGGAGCGGGGCGAGAGCGCCCGGTTCTGGCGCGCCGACGCCGTCCGGGTGCTCGACGCGAGCCCCGACCGTGTCGCGTCGCCGTGGCCGGAGGCGGGCCCGGGCGGCGTGGGCGGCGGAGAGCTCGGGCACGTGGCGCTGCCGGCGCAGCGCGCGTGGAAGGCCGCAGTGGTCGCCGAGCAGCTGCGGCGCCTGGCCCGGGACGAGCGGGACGTCGTCGTGGAGGCGGTGCCGGGGGAGACGGACGGTCTCGGCTGGCGGACCCGCATCGAGCTGACGGTCGACGCGCGGGGGCGGGCCGGGATGCACCGGTACCGGTCCGCCGACGTCCTGCCGCTGACGGACATGCCGCTCGCCGTGCCGGCACTGCGTGAGCTGGGGCTCTTCGACCGCCGGTGGCCTGCCAGTGCCCGGCTCACGGCCGTGGCGCCCGTGGGCGGTGACCGGCCGCTCGTGCTGGTCGACGGCGTGCCGTGGGCGGGCAGCGGACCCGACCGGCGGCCGAACGCGCGCACGTCGGTGCGCGAGGTCGCCGACGTTGCCGGGAGCACGCACACCTGGCGCGTCGCCGCCGACGGCTTCTGGCAGGTGCACCGGGCGGCTCCGACCGTGCTCGCCCAGGCCGTGGTGGACGCGGTCGGTGCGGTGCCGGGGGCCACGGTCGTGGACCTGTACGCGGGTGCGGGCCTGTTCACCGTGCCGCTGGCCGGGCTGGTGGGGGAGCAGGGTCGCGTGGTCGCCGTCGAGGGCGACGTGCGGGCGGTCAAGGACGCGCGTCGCAACGCTCACGACGCGCCGTGGGTGGACCTGCACCTGGGTCCGGTGGCCGACGTCCTGCGCGACGGGGCCGTCGCCCGGGCAGACGTCGTCGTGCTCGACCCGCCGCGCGTGGGGGCCGGCCGCGCGGTGGTCGACCGCGTCGCGGCGCTCGGCGCGGATCGGGTGGTCTACGTCGCGTGCGACCCGGCGGCGCTCGCCCGCGACGTCGCCTACCTGCGTGGACGTGGATATGCGTTGACGGGGCTGCGCGCCTTCGACATCTTCCCGATGACGCACCACGTCGAGTGCGTGGCGGTGTTCACGCGGGAGGCGTGATGGTCGACGTCGTGATCCGGCGGTACGGGCCGGCGGACGAGCAGGCGTTCTTCGCGATGCTCGAGGGCGAGGGCGACGACTGGCGGGAGTACGTCGGGCCGGCGGGCCGCCCGGCCTATGCCAGGGCGATGCGCTCCAGCATCGCCTACCTGCTGCTCGTGGACGGCGAGCTCTGCGGCTACGCGCGGTGCCGGGACGACGACGGCTTCGGCGTCTACGTGCACGACCTGCTGGTACGCGGACCGCACCGGGGCAGGCACCTGGGCCGGGCGCTCATGGAGCGCGTGTGCGCGGACGCCCCCGGGCAGACCGTCTACGTGATGAGCGACGTCGACCCGTACTACGAGAAGCTCGGGTACGCCCGCGCGGGCTCGATCTTCGTCGTGACGCCGGGCGCGTAGGCGGCCGCGTTGTCCGCGCGGCGGGTGGCGACGGCGGACCTGCTGTCCGGCCTCCGGCTCGTGGCCGCGCCCGTGCTTCCCCTGGTGGCCCTGCGGCCCCGCGCCTTCCTCGCACTTGCCGCACTGGGTGGCGTCACCGATGCCCTCGACGGCCCCGTCGCCCGCCGGGCGGGCACGGCGGGCCCGCGTGGCGCCGTCGTGGACTCCGTGGCCGACGTGGCGTTCTTCGGCGGTCTCGTCGCCGCATGCCTGCGTGCGCAGCCCGAGCGGGCACGGTCCCTGACGCCCGCCGTCGTCGCGGTCGCGGCCGTGCGTGGCTGCGCCGCCGCGACAGGCGTGGTCCGCTGGGGGCGCCCGGTGCTCCTGCACACGTGGTCGAACAAGGCAGCGGGGGTGGGTGCGGGCGTCGGGCTGGCGTGCCTGACGGCGTGGGGGCGGCGGGGGCCGCTCGCCGCGGCCTCGCTCGTGGCAGCCGGGGCCGCCGCCGAGGAGCTGTGGCGAGTGGTGACCGCGGCGCAGATGCCGGACGTGGACGCGCCCGGTGTCCTCGGATGGGTAGCCTCTCGGCTCGCGCGCCCGTGACGCGCCCGCCGAGCGCGCGACAGCGGGGCTTCGGGGTACCATGTATCTTGACGTCAAGATAAATCGGACGGGCGCCGCGAGGACGCGGCAGCGGAGCCGAGCAGAGAAGGAGTCGACGGTGGACACGTTCGGGGCCAAGGGTGTGCTCGAGGTAGGTGGCGCGAGCTACGAGATCTTCCGGCTCTCCGCCGTGGCGGGTCTCGAGCGGCTCCCGTACAGCCTGAAGGTGCTCGCCGAGAACCTGCTGCGCACGGAGGACGGCGCGAACGTCACCGCCGACCACGTGCGCGCCTTCGCGCGGTGGGACCCGGCGGCCGAGCCGAGCACCGAGATCCAGTTCACGCCAGCCCGCGTGATCATGCAGGACTTCACCGGAGTGCCGTGCGTCGTCGACCTCGCCACGATGCGCGAGGCCGTCGCCGAGCTCGGCGGCGACCCCGCGCGGATCAACCCGCTCGCGCCCGCCGAGCTGGTCATCGACCACTCGGTGCAGATCGACGTCGCCGGGCGCCGCGACGCGTTCGAGCGCAACGTCGAGCTCGAGTACGAGCGCAACCGCGAGCGGTACCAGTTCCTGCGCTGGGGCCAAACGGCGTTCGACGACTTCCGGGTGGTCCCGCCGGGCACGGGCATCGTGCACCAGGTCAACCTGGAGTACCTCGCCCGCGGGGTGATGACCCGCACGGTGGACACCGCGGACGGCACGGTGACCCGTGCCTACCCGGACACCTGCGTGGGCACCGACTCCCACACCACGATGGTCAACGGCCTGGGCGTGCTCGGCTGGGGCGTCGGCGGCATCGAGGCCGAGGCCGCGATGCTCGGCCAGCCCGTCTCGATGCTCATCCCGCGCGTCGTCGGTTTCAAGCTCTCCGGGACCATCCCCTCCGGGGTGACCGCGACCGACGTCGTGCTCACCATCACCGAGCAGCTGCGCCGGCACGGCGTGGTGGGCAAGTTCGTCGAGTTCTACGGCGAGGGCGTCGGGCAGGTGCCGCTGGCCAACCGGGCCACGATCGGCAACATGAGCCCGGAGTTCGGCTCCACCTGCGCGATCTTCCCGGTCGACGACGTGACACTGGACTACCTGCGGCTCACCGGCCGGGACGAGGCGTCCGTGGCGCTCGTCGAGGCGTACGCCAAGGAGCAGGGCCTCTGGCACGACCCGTCGTCGCCCGAGTACGCCGAGCCGGTCTACTCCGAGTACCTCGAGCTCGACCTCTCGACCGTCGTCCCGTCGATCGCCGGCCCGAAGCGGCCCCAGGACCGCATCGCGCTCACGCAGGCCAAGGAGGCGTTCGCGTCCGTCATCGGGAACTACGTGGACGACGGCGCGCCCGAGGCGGAGTCCGGCCTCGACGAGTCCGTCGCCGAGACGTTCCCGGCGTCCGACCCGATCGCCGCCGGCGAGCACGCCGACGCCTCGGACGCCCCGCACGACGCCGGACACGGCGATGCCGCGCGGCGCCCGCACCGCCGCGTGCCGGTCACGCTCGCGGACGGCACCGCGACCGAGCTCGACCACGGGCACGTGGTCATCGCGTCCATCACGTCGTGCACCAACACCTCCAACCCCGAGGTCATGCTCGCCGCGGCGCTGCTGGCCAAGAACGCCGTCGCGCGCGGGCTGGTCGCCAAGCCGTGGGTGAAGACGTCGATGGCGCCCGGCTCCAAGGTCGTCACCGACTACTACGAGAAGGCCGGGCTCTGGCCGTACCTGGAGAAGCTCGGCTTCCACCTCGTCGGCTACGGCTGCGCCACGTGCATCGGCAACTCGGGCCCGCTGCCCGAGGAGGTCTCCGCGGTCGTGAACGACCACGACCTCGCGGTCGTCTCCGTCCTGTCGGGCAACCGGAACTTCGAGGGCCGGATCAACCCCGACGTGAAGATGAACTACCTTGCCTCGCCGCCGCTCGTGGTCGCGTACGCGCTCGCGGGCACGATGGACACCGACTTCGAGACCGAGCCGCTCGGCACCGACGAGGCCGGCACGCCGGTGTACCTGCGCGACATCTGGCCGACGGCCGCGGAGGTCCAGGCGACCATCGACGGGGCCATCGACCGGGAGATGTTCGCCAAGGACTACGCGGACGTCTTCGCCGGCGACGACAGGTGGCGCTCGCTCCCGACGCCGCAGGGCGACACCTTCGTGTGGGACGCCGACTCCACCTACGTGCGCAAGCCCCCGTACTTCGAGGGCATGGGGCGCGAGCCGCAGCCTGTCACGGACATCGCCGGCGCCCGCGTGCTCGCCAAGCTCGGCGACTCGGTCACGACCGACCACATCAGCCCGGCGGGCTCGATCAAGGCCGACAGCCCCGCGGGCCGTTACCTCGCCGAGCACGGGGTCGAGCGGCGCGACTTCAACTCCTAC
>AXCX01000004.1 GCA_000767215.1 Actinotalea fermentans ATCC 43279 = JCM 9966 = DSM 3133 | reverse complement strand
CGCGGTGGTGGGCGCCGCGCTGCCCTGGCTGCGCGACGTCGTCGCGGGCCTCGAGCTGGCCTCCGCGGACGCGCTCCGGCTCGACGACGTCATCGCCCTCGGTGGCCTGGGGGCCGACGGCGCGCCGTCCGGCCGCGGTCCCCTCGCCCCGACGGCGGCCGACGGCGTCGGCACCGACCGCCTGTGGGGTCGCGTGGAGGAGATCACCGCGACCACCGTCGTCGTGCAGGCGTGGGACGACCGCCGCGTGGTCGTGCCGGCCCGGCGCCTGGTGGCGGCGGGCTTCGAGAACTGGACGCACCGCAGCGCCGACCTGGTCGGGACCGTCGACGTCGACGTCGACCCGGCCGTCCCCGTCGCCGACGTGCGCGCGGCCCTGCTCCGCGTCGTCGAGGCGAACGACCTGTGGGACCGCCGCGTCGCCGTCCTGCAGGTCGCCGACGCGACCGGCGGTCGGGTGCGGTTGCGGGCCGTCGTGAGCGCCGCGGACGCGCCGCAGCTCGCTGACCTGCGCTGCGACGTCCGGGAGGGCCTGGTCGACCACCTCGTGCGGGTGCGCCCGTCCAGGGCCGAGGGTGCCGCGCCGCCGCAGCCCACGGGCCGGCACTCCGGCGACACGACGATGACGGTCGACCCGCGCAAGGACTCGCGGCTGTTCACCGGGAGCGTCTTCGCGGTCGAGCGCTCGCAGTCGTTCACCGGCCCGGGCGCGGACGTGCTCGCCGAGCGCGACGCCGCAGCCGAGGCCTGAGACGGGCTGACCGGCCGACCGGCCGACCGGCCGACCGGCACCCGACCCCGCCGCGGGTCTCAGCGCGGCAGGACGATCCCCGTCACGTCGGCGAGCCGGGTGAGCACGCGCTCCTGGAGCTCGACGTCGAGCGCCTGCGGGTTGGGCTCGAGCGGCGTGCGGTGCTTGAGGAACCGGCCGCCGACGAGCGCCTCGGGATCGTCCGACGTCGCGAGCCAGACCTGCGTCTCCGCGCCGGGTCCGAGGTCGTCGGTCGCGTTCGGCCCGCCCAGCCGGGTGCGGACCCAGCCCGGGTCGACGGCGTTCGTGACGACGTCGGGCCACAGGCGGGACACCGCGCAGGCGAGGACCAGGTCGACGAGCTTGGCGTCCGCGTAGGCCTGCATGCCGTCCCAGCCCCACTCGATCTCGTCGGGCTCGGCGTACCCCTCGGCCTGCAGGCCCGAGGTGAGGTAGACGAGCCGGCGCGGGCGCGGCATGAGCGCGGTGAGGACGTAGGGCGCCACGGCGTCGACCTGGAAGATGCGCTCGAGCCCGTCCGCGGTGAGCACCTTGTCCGGTGCGCCGCCGCCGATCCCCGCGTTGTGCACGACGGCGTCGAACGGCCCCGCGGCCGCGGCCGCCTCCGCGAGCGCACGGGTCTGGGCGAGGGAGGAGAGGTCGCCGACGACGACGTCCGCGAGCCCGGGCAGGACGGCGCGGACCTGGTCGGCCCGCTCGGCGCTCCGCGCGTGCCCGACGACCTCGTGACCCGCCTCGAGCAGCTGCCGGGCGGTCTCCCGGCCGATGCCGGCGGTCGATCCGGTGACGAACACGCGGGCCATGGGAACTCCTCGTCGTGCGGGTGATCGAGGTCCTTCGGGTGGTCGTGCCCACGCCGCCCAGCGCCGGGCGACGTGCGCACAGTCTCGCACTCGCGCGTCGTGCGGCGGGCCGGTCCGGAGCCCGGGCGAGTACCGGACGAACCGTCCCGAGATGTGGACGTACCGGGGCGTAGGGGTTGCGGGAGCGCCGTGCCGCCCCGACGGTGGAGTGGTCCGAGGCCCGCCCTGCGGTGCCGCGACGTTCGATGGAAGGACAGCGCTCATGCTCACCCTGACCGACAACGCCCGCTTCGCCGTGCAGGACATCGCCGCGCGCGCCGGGCTCCCGGAGGAGGGTGGTCTGCGGATCGCCGAGTCCGAGGCCCAGACCGGCGCCTTCGAGCTCTCCCTGGTGGCGGCGCCGCTCGACGGCGACGAGATCATCGACGCCGGGTCGGCGCACGTGTACGTCGAGCCGACGACGTCGGAGATCCTCGCCGACCAGAAGCTCGACGCCGTCCCGTCGCCCGAGGGCACGGGCTTCCTCCTGGCTCCCCAGGACGCGCCCGACGCCGGGGCGGACGGCGTGGCCCGCTAGCTCAGACCGTCAGCCGGCTGCGCAGCGCGGCGACGATCGCGCTCGTCTCGGCGACCGGCAGCGGCCCCGGTCGGCCCGTGAGGTAGCCCTGGACCGCCTCGGCGCCGAGCGCCGACCAGGCCACCAGGTCGTCGACGTCCTCGATGCCCTCGACGACCATGCGCGCGCCCGCGGCGTGCGCGAACTCGGTCAGCGAGGTGGCCAGCGCGCGCTTGAGCGGGCTGCTGCCGACGCCCTGCGCGAGCGAGATGTCGATCTTGATGATGTCCGGGGCCAGCTGGACGATGTGCCGCAGGCTCGAGAACCCGGCGCCGGTGTCGTCGACGGCGAGGCGGACGCCGAGGGCCCGGAGGTCGCTGAGGTGCTCCTGCAGCAGGGCGTAGTCCTCGACGACGGCGTGCTCGGTGATCTCGACGGCGAACGTCCGGTCCGGGTGGCCGGCGAGGATCGCGTGCAGACGCGGGTCCGCGAGAGTCGCCGGGGAGGCGTTCACCGCGAGGGACACGTGGCGCGGGAGGTCGCGGGCGCCGTCGGCGGCCTTCTCGATGGCGGCGATCTCGAGATCCGTGCCGAGGCCGGCGATGGCCGCCGCGCGGAACCAGACGTCGGGCGTGCGGCGGGGCTCGGCGTCGAACCGCGTGAGCGCCTCGACCGCGACGAGGCGGCCGTCCGCGAGCGAGTAGGCGGGCTGGTAGACCACGTGGAAGAGCCCCTCGGCGAGCACGCGCTCCAGAGCCGGCAGGACGGCGTCGTCGGTCTCGTCTGCGCCGTAGCTGCGAGTGACGCGGTCGCGGATCTCGGTGGTGAGCTGCTGCTCGCTGACGCGCTCGCGGATCTCCATGGCGAGCGTGGCTGCGCCCGCGACGATGCAGAACATGACCGCGCGCAGGAGCCAGCCGTTGGGCTGCTGGGCCTCGCCCGTCGCCGTGTTGAGCGGCATCAGCGGCCCGACGGCGATCGCGGACACCAGGGCGGCCGGGATCCCGCCGCGGAACCCGAAGAGCATCGCCGCGCCGATGATCGGGATGTAGAAGAGGTGAGGGAACGCCCGTTGGCTGCCGCCGGAGGCGTACGTCGCCAGCCACGCGGCGGCGATGAGGATGCCGACGCACAGCGCGGTCGCCCACCACGGCCAGGCGGCGCCGCGCCGGATCGCGCCGTCGAGCCACGACGTCGGGACGACTGTCCTCGACGGGCTCTCGGTGCGTATGGCCATCACGGTCCCCTGTCGTGTCACCACGGGCCTGTGTGCGCGGCCCTAGCCCCATCCTCATGCCCGCGAGGGCTCCGCCGGGAGGGGGTGGGTGCGTGTTCTGTCGTGTTGGTCCCTGGTCGTGTGGGGCTGGCGCCGGATTTCACCCGGCTGTGACGGGGTCCTTCGAGAGTCCAGAGTCCCGGACGGCCGGCCCGGGGACCGGGCAGACTCGGGAGGGCATGATCGCGACGAGAGAGAGGGAGAGCGATGACTGCACCCGCCATGACGAGCCCCCTGGGTGACGCCGACAAGGCGGCCACCGGAGCGGCACTCAACCGTGTGCTCGCGGACCTGATCGACCTGAGCCTCGTCGGCAAGCAGGCGCACTGGACGCTGGTCGGCCGTGGCTTCCGCAGCCTGCACCTCCAGCTGGACGAGGTGGTCGACGCCGTCCGCATCCACGCCGACGACGTCGCCGAGCGCGCCGTCACCATCGGCGTGACGCCCGACGGCCGCGCGAAGACCGTCGCTGCGGAGTCGGCCCTGCCCGAGCACCCGACCGGGTGGGCGCAGGACACCGACGTGATCGACTACTTCGTGTCCGCGCTCGGCACCGCCATCGGGCGCCTGCGCGAGGCGATCGCCGAGACCGAGAAGCACGACGTGGTCAGCCAGGACCTGCTGATCGGCATCACGGCCGCGCTCGAGAAGCACCTGTGGATGTTCCAGGCCGAGCGCTGAGACGTTCCCACCTGACGGGGAACCCGGGCCGGTCGGTGCGCGAGCGCCGGCCGGCCCTTCCCGTTCCCGCGTCCTCCACCGCCGACGGCGGCACCTGGCCGGCGTGCGCCGGGGTCACGGCTGCGCCTCGAGGTCGGTGACGTGCTCGATCGGCAACTCATTGCCTCGGCCGATCGTGGCGAGGGCGCCGTCGGGGCCGACCCGGTACAGCCCCTGCGCGGGGTTGACGAGGTCGTACGGTGCCCCGTCGTGGCGGTTCAGGACGAAGGCGTACTCCGCGTCGCCTGGCTCGACAAGAGTCGTTCCGGCCGCAGGCTGGTCCCGCGTCCCGAGTTGGCTCACCTCGATGACCTGGCCCTCGCGCACGTCGCCCTTCATCGCGCGCGTGACCTCGACCTCGGCCACGGTCACCACGATGGCCGATCCTCGATCGGCGGTCGCCGCCGCCCCGGCTTGCGGGTTCAGGCTCGGATCCGTCCCCAGATCCTGATCGGCGTAGACGTCTTCCACGCGGGTGCTCAGGACTCGTCCCGTGACGATCACGTCCGCCGCGACGACCATCTCGTCGACCGTGGCGTAGCCGGGGTAGTCGGCAGCCGGGCCCCCCGAGCTGCACGCGGCCAGCACGGGTAGCAGGAGGCCCAGCCCCATCGGTCGCACCCTGCCAGGCCGTCGTCGCGCGCGAGATCTCGATCGACTCGGTGCGGTGCCGGACCCCGTGCGGCCCCGGATGCCAGCAACCCGCGGCTCTCTCACGGCACAGCCCCCGTCCCCGTCGGCTCCCACCCTCGGCATGATGCCGCGTGGGACGGTGTGCGGGCGGGCGATCCGCATCAGGCTTGCCCCGGTGCGCCACGCGGGCCTCTGACCTCCGCGAATGCGCGGCGGGTGTGCACGGGTGGGCCCCGTGGGGATCGAACCCACAACCCGCGGATTAAAAGACGCTTGTGGTGGCAGTTCGAGCGGCTGGCAAGAGGGCCGAAAGTCGGCCTGAGCTGCAGCGATGCCTTCCGACGGTTCTTGTCTTTGAGGGCCCTTTCTCGGTCAGTTGCGGACTAGGTGCGGACTGGCCGTGCATCGCCTCGCTGTTCGCCAGATGGCCGAGATGCCGTCACTCAGCCCTCTGGGCTCGCTGTGTCGGCCAGGTCCATCCGTCCAATCGACCGACGAAGTCACGATAGGGATCGCCTTCATAGCCTCGTCGAGCGGCGTGACCCCTACGAGTCTGCATTCCAGCGAGGTAGGGCCGTCTCAGGCCAGGCCAGTGCGCCGCGAGACCACGTTGGCGGGAAGTCATCGAAGTCGGTGAATTTCCCGTCGCCCAGCTCAAGGCTGTACATGTGCTCCTCCGGGAAGCGGTTCATCCGGATGAAGACTTCGCCATCGTCGATTGAAGCCTTCAGCCAGAGCTCGCGAGTCGCGTCAGGTTCCCAGTGCAGCGGCATGCGCATCAGACTCGTAAGATCGATCACCTCTGCTCCCCCAATCCGTACTGCTGGTTCACGGATGTTCGCGACCTCGATGCAGCCTGTGCAATGGCGTCGAAGTCCCCGTCATACTTCTGGAGCACCTGTTCCCAGGTGAGATTCGGATCCGACCGTGAAAGCGCGGCAGCCGCCTCCCGATCGGACATTGCGGCACGCGCCTGTGAACGTATTGCGTTTCGCGCCTCAAATGCCATCTGGGCACGGACCTCGGCGGGAACCCCGGCGGCGATCATCTCTGCGTTTCGGGCTGCGATTTGCTGCTCTTGAGCAAGATACCAAGCGCGGGCCTCCGCATTTGAGAGGGAGCCGAACGCTGGCGCGGTGTTAGCCGTGCCAGGCCCCGCCGCGCTTCCGCTGGTGCCCGGTCCGAAGAAGCCCCGTCCGGCCACCGAGAGTGTGCCGCCGATGAGAGCGCCCGTGCCGATGTACAGGGAGGCATCACCCCCGTCCCAACGATACTGCGGGGTCGACGTGGTGTAGCCAAGCGCCGCCGTTGTGGCACCGCCGGCTGCGCCGGCGATGAAGGCGCAGCCGTAGCTGCCCGCCCCTCCGGTGCCTGCTTCGCAGATCACGAAGACCCCACCAGCGACCAGCGCCCCGGCCGCCGTGGCTCCAAGGGACTCGAACGCTTCCTGGGGGCTCATGAAGTCCGTGGGCACGCCGAGCTTGAGCAGTCGCATCGCTTGGGCGACGGCGGTCGCGCGGTCGGGGCTGATGGTGCCTTGCTCCATGCCGTACTGCAGGCCGACCATCGCGGCCTGCAGGTTGGAGCGGTAGGTGTCGAGGTCCATCTGCGTCCACGTCGGCACGCCGTCGTCCTCGAAGGGCCGGCACTGGTTCTCCGCGGGGAACACCCGGCACATCGCCATGAGCCCCAGGACGTAGGCAAGTTCTTCCGCGGGCAGCCGTTGGGCCAGGATCGCCGCCTGGGCGGCCATCCGCCCGGTCGGGTCGACCAGGGTCTCCGGGGCGCCCTGGGCGTAGGTGTACCGGTTCTGCGTCGCGGCGACCGTAGCGGTGCCCGGCCAGGTGTCCTCCTGCACCCACACCCGTGATGCGGGGTCGTAGGTGCGGGTGGGCGTCTCGACCAGCCCGGCCGCCTCCAGGTGCCCGGTGTAGCCCGTGACGGTGTCCCAGCCGGGTGTGGCGACGACATTGCCGAAGGCGCCGGTCCAGGCCAGGTCGTCGGAAACCACCCCGGCCTCGGCAATGCTCAGCGGGGTGCCGAGGAGGTCGGCGAGCACGTCGACCGCCACCGGGACCGTCGTGGCGTTGCGGCCGTGACCCACGACGGTGTCCGTGGTCTCCACCAGCGCTTCGCCGGCAGGCCCGCGGGTGATCCGCGTGGGCCCGTCGGCCACGGCCAGCGACCCGTCAAACACCCGGCGTTGGGCGGTGCCGTTCTGCGTCTCGACCAGTGCCCTGCCCAGGCCGTCCCGGCCCCAGGTGGTGATGATGTCGTCGCGGGCGTTGTTGAGGTTCGCCCCGGCGTCGTGTTCGCGGACCAGCCGGTCGGCGGCGTCGTAGGCGTAGGCGATGCGTGCCTGCGTGTGCGTGGCACCGCCCGAGGTCGTCGTCGTGGTCTGCCCGGTCCGGTTCCCCCGCAAGTCATAGGTGAGCGCGACCGTCTCGGTGTGCGGGACCGGGGCGTGTGCGTAGTCGGTCACGATCGTCGTGGTTTGGTTGATCGCGTTGACCGAGCGGAGCGCGGACCATCCGTCCGCGTCGATGGGGGTGGTCGGGTCGTCCGACGTCACCTCCGCAACCAGGTTCGACGCCGCATCCCACCCGTACGTGGCGACGTACCCGCCGGTCGTGGATGACACCAGGCGGCCCAGGGCGTCGTGCGCGTACTCGGTGGTCGTAATCGCCTCGTCCGTGGTCACGGTCCGCGTGGTCACCAGGCCGCGCGGGTCGTAGGTGTAGGACACGACGAGGGTCGAGGTGGTGCAGGCAGGCTGCTGGTTCGGGTGGCCCGTCGGGTTGTCCTTGCAGTGGCCGAAGGCGTTGCCCGGCGCGTTCGCAGACGAGTTCCCCGCCGGGGAGGTCCCGGGTGCCGCGCCGCTGCCGGTGTGCGTCATCCCGGTGACGCGTCCGTTGAGGTCGCGCGTCAGCGAGGTTACGACCCCGGTCGGCCGGGATGTCACCGACAGGTTCCCGTCAGCGTCGTAGGAGAACCGAGTCGTGCCGGTGGCGTCTGCCTGCGTGGTCGCGAGGCCGCGGGCATCGAACTCCCGGGTGAGGCGTCGCGCGTCGGGGTAGGAGACCTGCACCTGGTTGCCTGCGGCGTCGTAGACGTAGCCGATGACAGCACCGGAGGCGTCCTGTGCCCTCGTGACCCGGCCCACCGGGTCGTACACCCACGAGCTGGTCCCCATCGGATCCTTCATGGAGGTGCGTCGACCAACGGCGTCGTACCCGAACGTGACGGCGTGGTCGGGGTAGGCAACCGAGGCCACCTGCCCGTCCGGCGTGTACGCCGTAGCGGTGACCTGGCCATCCGGCGCGGTCGCCGTGACCGGCCGGCCGGCGGCGTCGTACGCCGTCGCCTTGACACGCCCGGCCGCATCCGTGGTCGCCGTCACACGACCGGCAGCGTCACGAGCGTAAGCGGTGGTGTTCCCGCGGGGGTCGGTCGCCGAGGAGAGGCGGCCGGCGTCGTCGTAGGCGTATTGCGTGGTGACGTTCACCGCCGGTCCCGCCGGGGTGTCCGGGAGGGCGTTCTCGACGACGGCGGTGAGCAGGTCGCGCGGGTCGTAGGTCATGGCGCTGACGACCCCGACGGGGTCGGTCACCGTCACGGCGTTGCCCTGGCCGTCGTACACGGTCGCGGTCACCCCGCCTTCGGCGTCCGTGACCTGCACGGGCCGGTCCATCGCGTCGTACTCCCACGCGGTGACCCCGCCCCTCGGCGTCGTCCGGGTCACGAGGTTCCCGACGGAGTCGTAGGCGTAGGTGGTCGTGTTGCCCTCGGCGTCGGTGACGGAGGTTGGACGGCCGACGGCGTCGTAGGCCGTGGCCGTCGTCGCGCCGACCGGGTCCGTGGTTGCTACGACGCGTCCCGCGGCGTCGTAGGCGGTCGTGGTGGTCGCGCCGGTGGCGTCGGTGATCGTGACGGGCCGGTCGGCGGCGTCGTAGGTGCTCGACGTCGTCGCCCCGGTCGGGTCGGTCGAGGTCAGGAGGTTCCCGACGCCGTCCCACGTCTGGGTCCACGTCGCACCGGAGGGGAGCGTCATGGTGAGCTGCCGTCCGGCACCGTCATACGTGAGAGTCGTCTGGCTGCCGACGGCGTCGGTCGTCACCACGGCGAGGCCGCGAGCGTCGTAGGTCGTCTTGGTGATGCCGCCCGTCGGGTCGGTCACCGCGACGGGTCGGCCAGCGGCGTCGTACTCCGTCGTCGTGGTGCCACCGAGCGGGTCGGTGGTGGCCGTGACCATGCCTCGAGCGTCGTAGGTGGTGGCCCAGTCCTGGCCCGCCTCGTCGGTCATGGCGATGGGCCGACCAAGGGCGTCCACGACCAGCTCGATGGTGTGGCCGCGGCCATTGGTCTGGGCCACCATCTGGCCGGTCGGGTTGTACGCGGAGGTGATCGTCGTTCCGTCGGGTCGCGCCACCTCGGTGACGCGCCCGGTGCCGTCGTAGGCGTAGCGGGTGATGCGGCCGAGTGGGTCGGTCACCTTGACCACCTGGCCTGCGGCGTCATACACCGTCGTGGTCGTGGCGCCGGTCGGGTCCGTGACGGCGACGGGGCGCCCTGCGGCGTCGTACTCCGTGGTCGTGGCGTGGCCGAGCGGGTCGGTGACGCTGACGGGCCGACCTGCCACGTCGTAGGCGGTCAGGGTCGCCGCTCCGGTGCCGTCGGTGACGGACACCGGGCGGTTGGCCGCGTCGAAGACGGTCGTCGTGGTGTGGCCGTTCGCGTCCGTGACGGTGGTCGCGTTACCCGCGGCGTCGTAGGCGATCCGGGTGATGGCGCCGGTCGGATCGGTCATCGTGAGGGGCCGGCCCATCGGGTCGGACTCGACGGTGGTGCGGCCGCCCACCGGGTCGGTGACCACCGCTGCCACACCGCGCGTGTCGTAGCTGGTCGTCGTCGTCGCACCCGTGGGGTCGGTGACCTCGACTCGGCGCCCGGCGGCGTCGTAGGTGTACTCGGTGCGGGCACCCGTCGGGTCTGTCTCGGCCAACGCGCGGCCCAGGCGGTCGTACTCCGTGGTCCAGTGACCGCCGGCCGCGTCGACCATGAGGGTGCGCCGGCCGGTGGGGTCGTAGCCGTAGGTGGTGACCTGGCCTCGGGCGTCGGTGAGCTGGGCGAGGCGGCCTGCCTCGTCGTAGGCCTGCGTGGTCACCGCACCTGTGGGGTCGGTCACGGTGAGGACGCGGCCGGCTTCGTCGTAGGTGAGCGTGGTGACCCGGCCGAGCGGATCGGTGCTCGCGGTGACGCGTCCGGCGGCGTCGTACGTCGTGGACGTTGTGCCGCCGGTGGGGTCGGTGGTGGCAACCAGGTGCCCGGCCGCGTCGTAGGCGTTGGTCGTGGTGGCGCCCGTGGGGTCCGTGGTTGTGACGATGCGGCCCGCGCCGTCGTACTCCGTGGTCCAGACCGCGCCCGTCGCGTCTGTCCTGCTGACCTGCCGGCCGAGGGCGTCGTAGGCGAAGGCTGTGACGCCGCCACGAGGGTCGGTGATCGTGGCGATGTTGCCCACCGGGTCGTAGGTGTAGGTAGTGGTCGCGGCGTCCGGGGTCGTCACGCCGGTGAGCCGGCCCATCACGTCGTAGGTGCGCGCGGTCACGCCGCCGATGGCGTCCGTCTGCTGGCCCACCAGACCGCCGGGGAGCCAGGTGGTGGAGGTGGTGTGGCCGAGCGGGTCGGTCACCGAGGTGACCTGACCGAGGGCGTCGAAGCTCGACGTGGTCCTTCCGCCCTCGGCGTCCACGACCGCGACCGGGTTCCCGACGGCGTCGTACTCGGTGGTGGTCGTGGCGTCGGCCTCATCGGTGATGCTGACCTGCCGCCCGAGGGCGTCGTAGGTGAACGTGACGGTCGTGCCGTCCGGGTTGGTCCGAGTGGTGACGTGGTGCTCGTCGTCGTAGGCCAACTCGGTGCGTGCCCCGTCGGGCGCGATCTCGGCGGTGATCTGGAGGTTCGCGTTGTGCTCGAACCGGGTGACGTTTCCGAGCGGGTCGGTCGTGGACGTGCGTGTCCCGGTGGCGTCGTACTCGTGCTTGGTCACCGCGCCGATCGGGTCGGTCACCGACACGACATTGTCGTCGCCGTCGTAGGTGTAGACGGTTCGGGCTCCCGTGGGGTCGGTCGAGGCGGTGAGCCGATTGGCTAGGTCGAACTCGAAGGTGCTGGTGCCGCCCTCCGCGTCGACGGTCTGGACGCGGTTGCCGCGGGCGTCGTAGGAGTGCCGGGTGGTGTTGCCCGCAGCGTCCGTGACCGAGGTGACGTCGCCGTGCGCGTCGTACGCCGCCGTCATCACGGTGCCGTCAGGCAGGTGCGTCTCGACTGCACGGCCGTCCTCGTTGAGAACGAAGGTGGTCGTCGCGTTCGAGCCGTCCGGCGCCGTGGTGGTCCTCGAGGTCAGGTCGCCGGCGGCGTTGTAGGCGGACGTAGTGGTGTTGCCGAGAGGATCGGTGGTGGTCAGGACCCGGCCTGTGGCGTCGAAGGTCGAGTGGTGCTCGTTGCCCAGGGCGTCGACCGAGGTCACCGGGTTACGCGCATCGTCATACTCCGTGCGCGTGACTCCGCCGGCGGCGTCGATCGTGCGCTCGGGCAGGCCAGCGTCGTCGTGCACGACGGTGCTGCTGTTGCCCAGGGCGTCGGTGAGGGTGGTGGTGCCGTCGCCGTCGTAGGCGAAGGTGCGCCGCAGGCCTCTGCCGTCGACCTGGACCGCGACACGGTGGTCGAGGTCGTAGGCATTGGTGACCTCGACGACGCCGTCGGCGCGTGTGATGGAGGTGAGGTAGCCGGCGTCGTCGTAGGCGAAGGACCGGGTGTGCCCGGCGGCGTCGGTGATCGACGTCAGGTTGTCGCCGTCGTAGCCGAGGGTCCAGGCGGCGCCGTCGGGGCGGGTGAACCCGGTGATCCGCCCCGTGCTCGTGGTGGTGACGACGACCTGCTGGCCACCCTCGTCCGTGATCGAAGCCAGGGGGGCGAAAACCGCTCCCTCCCCGCCGCGCGCGCGGCTGGCGTAGGCGAGCGTGTAGGCGTTGCCCTGGCGGTCGACGACGCCAGTAAGGACGCCCGTGCCGGTGAGCGGATCGATCGTGTAGGTCTCCTGCGTGCCGTCGATGCGGGTCAGGACGACGCCGTCGGCCGTCTTGGCGAGCGTCGCCCGAGCGGCGGGCGGGGACGCGTAGCCGCCGCCATCGGGGGTGAAGTACAGGCCCTGGCCGTTCGCGCCGGTGATGAGTACCCCGCCGCCGTCGTACTTCTGCGCCCAGGCCGAGTACGCGAAGTTCCAGCCCCGACCGACGGGGGTGATGCGCCCGTCACCGCCGTTGTACGTGAGGGTGAGGTCGATCATCTGGTCGCCGACGCCGGTCAGGGCGAGCAGCTCCTCGCTCTGTGTCACGTTGCCGGTGGCCAGGTTCACCGGGTCGCCGCCGTAGATCTGCTCGTACGTCAGGCCATAGCCGGCGAGCAGCGCGAGCACGTCCCGGTCGGGCGGCAGGGGGAGGAACGGCCCCGGCGGCAGCGGGGGAGCGGCCCACGGCGCGGTCCAGGCCAGGATCGGGTCGTCGCTGGAGTTGAGCACGTAGACGTGGCCGTCCCAGTCGCCGTCGACGCGGTAGCTCACCCAGGACGAGATGTTGCCGAGCGACGAAGCGTTGCCCGTGGCTGGGTCGTACGAGAACACGGGGCTGAAGGCCGGGTAGAGCTCGAAGTCCCCGGACCCCTCGCCCAGACTCGCGACCACGATGTCCAGCCACCAGCCGACCTCGCGGATGGCCGTCCAGAACCTCGAGAGCATGTCCTGGTGCGGGTCGATGTCCCACGAGGCGTTCACCCGCACGGTTCCCGGTTCGCCCTCGGCCGGGAAGGCGGTGACCGAGTACGTCGCCGTGACGCCGCCCTCGTCGACCTCTTCGAAGCGCTGGTTCACCCCGCCCCACCAGGAGCCCTCGTCCCCCTCCGCCATCGGCAGGACGTGCGCGTCGGTCCCCCTGGAGAAGCCGTGCCCACCCGCCACGACGGTCCCGGCGGCTGCCGAAGGCCTCGGCCAGCACTCGCCGGATCGATCCAGGGTGCTGACGACGGCCCGCGCGAGGGCCTGGGCGTAGAGCTCGGGACGATGTGCGATCACCGCGTGGTCGTAGTTGTGGTCCAGGTAACCGAGCTCGACTCGGGCGTAGGTGGCGTCGGCGACCTGGGCCGCGTCGGCGACCGGCCGAGCGGTCCCAAGCTCTGTGGAGTCCACCGTTCGCGCCGGCCGACCCGTGTACGTCACGAGGGCGTCGGTCATCGCGGCGGCTAGTGCGGTGTCGGTGCTCCAGACGCGCGCGCCGCCGGTCTCGGCAGTGCCCCCGGGAAGGCCGTCGGTAGCGTCGAAGCCGAGCGTCAGAGCGAGCGTCGGGCGGGTGCGGGTGACCGCCGCGGCTCGCATGGCCGGATCCACGACGGCGGTCTCGGCCGACCGAGTGATGAGGACGTCGGCCATGCACGCGTCCTCGACGTACCCCTCGAACAGCTCCGCCACGGCCGCGGTCGTCGGGAGCTCTCCGACGACCTCGCCGTCCCACATGGCGCGTGCCGCGTCGTCGTCGAGGTCCAGCGCCACCACTGGGGCAGCCCGCGGAGCCGACGGAGCCACGACGAAGTCCCCTGTGGAGTCCGCCTGCGCCACGACTGCGCCGCGGGCCGGCAGCCAGGCCGAGGGCACGGGGGCCCACTCCGCATCGTCGGTCGTGCGGTGCCAGACCTGGAGCGTCGTCAGCGCGTCGTCACGCACCTCGAGCGCCTCGCGAGCGAACGCCACCTCCACACCGGGCGCCGACAGCTCCGCGGACCATGGTTCATCGACTAGGCCGCCCGACAAGGCGGCCGCGCCCGGCCACCGGGTGAGGGCCGCCCCCGAGGCGTCGGTCGCCGCGAACGTCGCAACCTCGGAGACGGCGCCCTCCGGGACATCCCCCGTGGTCGGCGCGAGCCTCAGCGTTGCCGTGCCGCCGGCGACGCCCGGATCGTCGGACCATACCGAAGCGGTGACGCCTCCGTTCTGCACCATGAACGGCTCCGCCGGCTTCAGGACCGGCGCCGATCCGGCGGCCGCGGCAGGTTGCACCAGGGCTCCCGTGATGAGGAGCGCGCTGGTCGCTAGCGCTGCGCAGGCGCCTCGCAGTCGGCGACTCGGGGCGGCGATGGCGGACGGGGCGTGCACGGACACGAGGGGACCCCCTGCTCGGACGGCAAGTGGGCCGAACCTTGGCAGCGTTCCCAACCGGGCGGCAATGCGCCGTCAGAGTGACGATGACTTCCAGAAAGCCAGGCGCATGACCGTGACTATTGACACGCGAACGCTCACAACGGCGCCAAACGGGCCTTTTCGGCAAGCACGGCGGTTCCCCGGGTCCGCCTGAACTACGCGGATTTCACCCCCGCCCCGCCCGAAGAATGGGACCGCGCCTGGGCTGTTCGGGTGAACGGCGCGAGCCGGGGGCGGACGTCAGAGGCGGACGGCAACATGAACACGGACGCCGTGGTCGTCTCCTGCGAGGCCGATGGGTCCGCCTCCGGCTCGCCCAAGGGAAGGGCGTCGGCGCGTCACGCGCTGAGGGCTTCGCTGCCACACCGGGGCGCGGGACTGCGGCACGAGCCCCGGGCTCGACGGGAACTGGTCAGCTTCTGGTCGCCGCCGGCGGCTTGCCCTGCAGGCTGCGGACGGAATGCGGACCAGGCGTTGCCCATCGTCGTGCCGCGTACGCGCGCCCTACAGGCTGACCTGCAGTGATGTCTGGTTTGGCGTCGGTGCGAATGCGCAACCCGTGGACCCTAGGTCCACGCGTACTCCCGTGCGACCGGTTGAAGGTCCACAGCCGCCTGACCTGCACAGACGCGCCCGAGAGTGCGAACAGGTACGCGAGGAAGGGGCCGCCTGTCGATTCCTCGGTCGAAAGAGACTCATGGTCAGCAACGCCGTGACCTGCGGCGACGTGGGCCCCGTGGGGATCGAACCCACAACCCGCGGATTAAAAGACGCTTGTGGTGGGGAGTTGGGTGGCTGGTCAGAGGGGCGAGAGCGGGGCTGACCTGCGGCGGGACCTTCGGATGGCTCTCGTCGGTTGGGGCCCATTCTCGGCCAGTTGCGGACTAGATGCGGACTGGATCGCCGCGACAAGCTCCTCCATCGTCGGCGAGCCGGCAACGCCGTTCGCCGTCCGGTACAGCCGACACGAGAGGCCTACTGGAGCGCCCGGCTGGGCGAAGGGGTCCTGGCCGTCCAAGAGCAGCGATGGAGACCCGTGAAAGGCCCAGTGCTCGGCCTGCTCCTGGGTGGTGATCAGAACCCGCTCCACCTTGGCGTCGCTGCCGACCATGCGAAGGGCTTCACGTAGGCGGGCGTCGGCGACGTGCCAGTTCGGGCACCCGTCGAAGTAGAGGAGCTGCGCGCGCATCACGTCATCCTCCACTCAGGTGACGCAGGCCGGGCGCAGGCGCGGTGCGTCGGGCCCGTCGGCGACGATCGCACCCAGGGCTCGCAGTGTGTCGGCGAACGCGCCGGGCGCGAGCCGGTACCAGGTGTAGCGGCCCTCCGGTTCGCTGGCGACGACGCCGGCCTCGCGCAGCAGGCGCAGGTGGTTGCTGATCGTGGTCTGGCGGGCGCCGGTGATGTCGACGAGGTGGCACGTGCACAGCTGCTCACGGGAGAGCGCCTCCACGATCCGCAGCCGCAGCGGGTCGGCGAGGAGCGCGAACTGGCTGGCGACCACAGGGGGCGTGGGGACCCTGGGCAGCGGGACGGCGACCGGACTCATGTCCCATACGCTACAACTCATCAGTGTGGTCTGATGTCAGCAGCAGATGATGTGCACTCGCTTCGAGGAGGACCTGATGGCTCGCGTGGAGATCTTCGACCCGGCGATGTGCTGCTCGACCGGGGTGTGCGGCACCGACGTCGACCCGACGCTCTCGCGGTTCGCCGCTGACGTCGCGTGGCTGTCGTCGCGCGGCGTCGAGGTCGACCGCGCCACGTTGTCCCAGGAGCCTGCGAAGTTCGTCGCCAACGCCGCGGTGCGGCAGGCGCTGGAGATCGACGGCGCGGCGGCCCTGCCCATGGTGGTCGTCGACGGGGCCGTGAAGGCGAAGGGGCACTACCCGAGCCGCAACGAGCTCGCGACGTGGGCGGAGGTGCCGCGCACCGCGATCCCGCTCAGCGCCGCCGTCGCGCTGGCGAGTGCCCCGGCGCAGGGGTGCTGCGGTGGGACGGGCTGCTGCTGACATGACCTCCCTGGCGCTGGGCGACACGCGACTGCTCACGGGCGTCCTGGCCGCGCCGACGCCGTACCTGTTCTTCACGGGCAAGGGGGGCGTGGGCAAGACGTCGTGCGCGGCGGCGACAGCGGTCGCGCTGGCCGACGCCGGCCGCCGGGTGCTCATCGTCTCCACCGACCCGGCGAGCAACCTCGCCGAGGTCTTCGGCATGCCCGAGCCGACATCGTCGTCCCCCGAGCCGGTGCCCGGCGTGCCGGGTCTCGACGTGGTCGACATCGACCCGGCGGCCGCGGCCGCCGAGTACCGGGAGCGCGTCGTCGGGCCCTACCGAGGGCTGTTGCCCGCCGACGCCGTCGCGTCGATCGAGGAGGAGCTGTCCGGGTCCTGCACGGTCGAGGTCGCGGCGTTCAACGAGTTCGTCACCCTCCTGACCAGCGAGGACGTCGCCGCCACCTACGACCACGTGGTGTTCGACACCGCCCCCACCGGGCACACCCTGCGCCTGCTTGCCCTGCCCGCGGCCTGGACCGGGTTCCTGGAGACCAACACCGCCGGCGTCACCTGCGTCGGGCCGGTCTCCGCGCTCGGGCACGCCCAGGAGTCCTACGCCGCCAGCCTGGCCGCCCTGCGCGATCGTGACCGCACCACGGTGGTCCTGGTCGCCCGCGCCGAGGCGTCGTCGCTGCTCGAGGCCGCGCGCGCCGCGACCGATCTGGCCGACCTGGGCATGACCCAGCAACGCCTCGTCATCAACGGCGTCCTCGCCGAACCGGCCGGCGACGACACCACCGCCATCGCGCGCCGTGCACGCGAGGCGGCAGCGCTCGACGAACTCCCCGCCGTGCTGAGCGCCGCGACCTCCGTCGACACCGTCCCGCTCCTGGCCCGTGCTCCGATCGGTGTGGCGGCCCTGCGTGCCGCGCTCGCCGGCACGCCCGCCTCCCACGACGTCGTACGCGTCGCCGCCCCCGACCTGGACCCGCTCGGGTCGCTAGTGGACGAGCTGGCCGAGGGCGAGCCCTGCATCGTCATGACGATGGGCAAGGGCGGTGTCGGCAAGACCACGATCGCCGCGGCCATCGCGCTGGCGCTCGCCGACCGCGGACTGCCGGTCACGCTCACCACCACCGACCCTGCTGCCCACATCACCGGCGTGCTGCCTGACCCCCCGGCGAACCTGGACATCACGCGCCTGGACCCGGTCGCCGAAACCGCCGCGTGGACCGAGCATGTGCTCGCGACCGCCGGGGCCGGCCTGGACGACGCCGCCCGCGACCTGCTCACCGAGGACCTGCGCTCACCGTGCACGGAGGAGGTCGCCGTCTTCCACGCGTTCGCGCGGACCGTCGCCGACGCCGCGGACCGCTTCGTCGTCATCGACACCGCACCCACCGGCCACACCCTGCTGCTGCTGGAGTCCTCCCAGAGCTTCGCCCGACAAGCGGTCCGCGGTGGGGGCAGGGACGACGCCGCGACGTCGTTGTTCGCCTCGCTCGCCGACCCGGAGCGCACCCGCATCGTCCTCGTGGCCCTTCCGGAGGCGACGCCGGTGCACGAGGCGCTGGCCCTGCAGGCCGACCTCGCCCGCTCCGGTCTGCGCCCATGGACGTGGGTGGCCAACTCCTCGCTCGCCGCCACCGGGACGACCGACCCCGTCCTGCGGGCACGCGCGGCCGACGAGGCCCGGTGGCTCAGCGAGATCACCGAGGCAAGTCCCCGCCGCCCGGTCATCGTGCCGTGGATGGCCGAGGTGCCGGCCGGCGCGGGCGGGCTGCGGCGCCTGACCGGGTAGCGCCCGCCTGACCTGTCCACCGAACTCAGTGCCGCGCCTCGCGGCGCCCCAACCGACCCGCGCTTGGAGACCCGCCCGTGCTGCTCGCCGTCGTCATCTTCGTGCTCACCTTGACCCTGGTCATCTGGCAGCCCCGCGGGCTGGGCATCGGGTGGAGCGCCCTCGGCGGTGCCGCCCTCGCCCTGATCACCGGGGTCGTTCAGCTCGGCGACGTGCCCGACGTCTGGGTGATCGTGTGGAACGCGACGCTCACGTTCGTCGCGGTGATCATCATCTCCCTCGTGCTCGACGAGGCCGGGACGTTCGAGTGGTCGGCGCTGCACGTGGCCCGGTGGGGCCGCGGCAACGGACGGATGCTGTTCAACCTCATCGTGGTCCTGGGTGCCGCGATCGCCGCGGTGTTCGCCAACGACGGCGCTGCGTTGATCCTGACGCCGATCGTCTACCAGATGCTCCTGGCGCTGAAGTTCGACCCCAAGGCGGCCTTCGCGTTCGTGATGGCCACCGGGTTCATCGCCGACACCACGAGCCTGCCGCTGGTGGTGTCGAACCTGGTCAACATCGTCTCGGCCGACTTCTTCGGCATCGGCTTCGGCCGCTACGCCCTGGTGATGATCCCCGTCAGCCTCGCCTCACTCGCCGCCAGCCTGCTCGTCCTGCGCGTGTACTTCCGCAAGGCGATCCCCGGCCGCTACGACGTCGCCGACCTGGCCCGTCCGGCCGACGTCGTCCACGACCACCTGACCTTCCGCGCGGGGTGGGTCGTCCTGGCTGTGCTGCTGGTCGGGTACTTCGTCGCCGACCCGCTCGGCGTCCCGATCGCCGCCGTCGCCGGGCTCGGGGCTGTCGCCATCGTCCTGATCGCCGCCCGCAAGCCTGCCTGGGCCTTCGCCCGCCTGGCACCCACGCTGCTGACCGTCGACGTCGAGGGCGTCGTCGAACCGGCCCACGACCACGCCCGCTCAGGCGTGGTGCACGACGACATCCACGACCACGCCCTGGACACGGGCGCCGGACATCACGAGCCGGCGCCAGCGCGGACCAAGCCGAGCGTGCACATCCCGATCGCGCCCGTGCTGCGCTCGGCGCCGTGGCAGGTCGTCCTGTTCAGCCTGGGCATGTACCTGGTCGTCTACGGGCTGCGCAACCAGGGCCTGACCGACTCCCTCGGCGAGGTGTTCGCCTGGTTCGGCGACCAGGGCCCGTTCGCCGCAGCCGGCGGCACCGGCTTCCTCGTCGCAGGCATGTCCTCGGTGATGAACAACATGCCCACCGTCCTGGTCGCCGCCCTGGGCATCGACGCGGCCGGCGCGACCGGGATCACGCACGAGCTGATGGTCTACGCGAACGTCATCGGGGCCGACCTGGGGCCGAAGATCACCCCGATCGGCAGCCTTGCGACCCTGCTGTGGCTGCACGTCCTGGACCGCAAGGGCATGCACATCGGCTGGGGCACCTACTTCAAGGTCGGCATCGTCCTGACCATCCCGGTGCTCGCCGTGACGCTCCTTGCACTGGTGGGCTGGCTCATGGTGGTCGGTGCCTAGCCTCGTTGCGGATTCGAGCCCAGTCTAATTAGACTAGCCTCGAATCCACGGGAGGACCGGATGGCGACAGGAGCACGAGAGCGGGCCATCGGCTCGGGGGTGGCGGAGGCGCTCGCCGAGGCACTGCGCGCCATCGGCGATCCGATCCGCCTGCGCGTTCTTTCGGCCATCGCCACCGCGGACGCCGGTGAGGTGTCGGCCGGTGAGCTTGCCGCGATGACGGAAGTCACCGCGCCGACCGTCTCCCACCACCTGCGGGTGCTCAAGGAGGCGGGCCTGCTCGTCTCGGACCGCCGGGCCAGCGCCGTCTACTACCGGCTGGCCACGGACGTCCAGCAGGCCGTGACCGTGCTGCTCGAGGCCTTCGCCCCAGTGGCCGCGCGCCTTGGTTCCCAGCGCCGTCCCGACGTCCCCGAGCGGCTGGGCGGGATCGACCCGTTGCGGCACGCGGACGAGCTCATCGACCGCGTCGGCGAGAAGCTGGTCGAGCGCTATGGCGACCTGACCCGCGACGTCGTCGTGCGGACGGTCCGCGAGTCCTACACGGCGCTCCTGCGCACCGCGCGCGTCACCAGATACGTCCCGGTGCTCGCCGAACGGTTCGCCAAGCAGCGCCTGGACGACCTGCGCCGGGTGGAGGGCCAGAGCGCCACGGTCCGTCGGCCGCAGGTGCTCTTCGTGTGCGTGGCCAACGCCGGGCGGTCCCAGCTGGCCGCCGCCCTGCTGCGCCACTACGTCGGCGACGCCGTCGTCATCCGCTCCGCCGGTTCGCACCCGGCGGAC
This sequence comes from Actinotalea fermentans ATCC 43279 = JCM 9966 = DSM 3133, assembly GCA_000767215.1. Lineage (GTDB taxonomy): Bacteria > Actinomycetota > Actinomycetes > Actinomycetales > Cellulomonadaceae > Actinotalea > Actinotalea fermentans. The sequence goes on along the minus strand of AXCX01000004.1, from coordinate 30,725 downwards.
GAGATCCACCCCACCGTCCAGCCCCTGCTGGAGGAGATCCTGGGCCCCGACGCCGAGACCCCGTTCCCCAAGCCCTTGACTGACGACGCCGTGCGTGCCGCGGACGTGGTGATCACGATGGGCTGCGGCGACGTCTGCCCCGTCTTCCCGGGTAAGCGCTACGAGGACTGGGCGCTCGGGGACCCCGCCCTCGCGTCCCCCGAGGGGGTGCGCGCCATCCGCGACGAGATCGACGCCCGTGTGCGGGCGCTGGCCGTCGAGCTGCTCGACCAGCCGATCTCCACCGACACCTGACCCACACCCATCCAGGAGGACCCAGCGTGACCGACCAGACCGCACCGCAGACCACCCGCCCCAGCGTGCTGTTCGTCTGCGTGCACAACGCCGGACGATCGCAGATGGCGGCCGGCTGGCTGACCTACCTGTCCGGCGGCGCAGTCGAGGTCCGGTCCGCAGGGTCCATGCCCGCCGACCAGATCAACCCGGTCGCCGTCGAGGCGATGCTCGAGGAGGGCGTGGACATCCGCGCCGAGCAGCCCAAGGTGCTCACCACAGAGGCGGTCCAGGCCTCCGACGTCGTGATCACGATGGGCTGCGGCGATGTCTGCCCGATCTTCCCCGGCAAGCGCTACGAGGACTGGAAGCTGGACGACCCGGCCGGCCAGGGGATCGACTCCGTCCGCCCCATCCGCGATGAGATCCGCGGTCGGGTCGAGGCGCTGCTCGGCGAGCTCGGCGTCCCGGTGGCGCGCGCCTGAGTCGTCACACATACGCACGCCGAAGTGCGTGCACGACGGTCCGGACGATCGTGGAACGGGCTGTCAGCAGCAGGTGGCCTCCACCTGTCGGCCGAGGATGCCGAGGGCGTCCGGCTCGAGCGCGTAGTAGACGAAGACGCCGCGCTTGGAGCGCGTCACGAACCTGGCCTCGACGAGGACCTTCAGGTGATGGGAGACGGTCGGCTGACTGAGCCCGACGAGATCTGTGAGGTCGGCGACGCATGCCTCGTGGTTCTCGTGCGCTGCGATCAGCGAGAGCAGGCGGAGCCGGCCCGGCTCGGCGATCGCCCTGAGGCGGTGGGCGAGCTCGGCCGCCTCCGCGTCCGTGATCGAGCTGCCCACCAATGCGCAGGACGGACGCGGGGTCCGCGTCGCGGCGATCTCCGACTTCACTCTCAGCGTCCCTTCAAGACTCCAGCTTCGCCGCATTCACCCCGTCAGCCCACCGCCATCGTGACGATCTTCACGGCCGTCATGACGACGATGAGGATGCCGAATACCCGCTTGAGCGTGGGGCCGGAGACGAACCGGCTGGTCAGCCGGGCCCCGAGGAAGGAACCTGCGGCGCCGACGACCACCAGGACGGTGGCCACGCGCAGGTCCACCTCGGCGGTGTCCACGTGCGGGATCAGCGCGGTGAACGAGGGCATCGTCACGGCCACGGCGTTGATGCCCGCGGCAAGCTTCGGCTCGTACCCGGCGAGGATCAGCACAGGCATCAGCAGGAAGCCCGGCCCCACGCCCAGCAGGCCCGCCACGACCGAGATCGGGACCGCGAGGATCAGGGCAAGGCCGAGCCGGGGATGCTGGGCGGCACCCTCCCTCGGGCCCCCTCCCTTCTGGAACATCCGGAAGGCGAGGTACGCCACGGCGACCAGGTAGAGGCCCCACAGCCACGCCTGGCTGGTGCCCTGCGCCAGCCAGGAGCCGAGCGGGGCGCCGACGGCCGTCACCGCGGTGAGCATCAGCGCAGGCCGCCACGCGACCAGGCCGCTCTTGGCGAATCCGACCGCCGCGAAGATCGCGGTCACCCCGTTCAGGAACAGGCTCAGCGGCTGCACCTCGTGCACCAGGTCGCCCATGAAGAAGCCCAGGAACGGCACGGCGGCGAACGCGACGCCGAGCCCGAGCATCCCCGAGGCGACCGAGAGCGCGAGCAGGCCGACCGCGACGACGATGATCGTGCCGGTGTCCACGGGCTCTTCCTCCTGCCGGGTGCGACGGCTACTGCTGCTGGGCTTCGAGCCAGGCGAGGGCGTCGGCTGCGGTGTCGTTCACGGTGGCCATCTTCATCAACCGGGCGACCAGCACCGCCTCGGCGATCTCGGCGTCGCTGGCACCGGCGTTCTTGGCCTGCCGGGTCCACATGAGGGTGCACGTCGAGGACTGCAGCGCGGCGGCGACGCCGATCCCGATGAGGAGCTTGTCCTTGGTCGGCAGCGCGCTGAGCGCAGGGTTGTCCATGATCGCGGCGCGGTGCGCCAGGTAGGTGCTGGCGCCTTCGGGCGAGACCGCGCCGAGGATGTCCATCGGCGTGCGGGCGGGGGCCGTGCTGGTCATGTCTTCTCCAATTCTTCGAGGTGACCGGCCGGCGATGCCGCGCCGGGAGTCGGGCGGGTGATGCGCGGCGCGTAGTACGCGCGAACCCGGGGCGCGAGCCGGAGGAAGCCGACCATCAAGATCACCTGGAAGATCGGCATCGTGGCCGCCGGCACAGCGACCAGCGGTGAGAAGGCGGTCGCGGCGATCGCGATGGCGGTGGCGTTGTTCTTGCCCGCGGAGGCGAACACGACCGCGACCGACTGCTCGTAGCTCAGCCCGAGCCGACGGTTCACCCAGGTCGCCACACCCAAGGTCAGCGCCATGAACAGGGCGTTGGGCACGAGCAGGAGCAGGACGGTGCTCCAGCGGTCCACGATAATCGTGGCCTTGCTGAAGAAGATGCCGAAGATCGTGGCGAACATCGCGAGCATCGACGCCGCGGAGAAGGCGGGCTGAAGGCGCCCCATGACGGCCGGGCCCCGCCACCGGGCGACGCCCACCCGCGTGAGCCACCCGGCGATCATCGGCCCGATCAGCACCGTGACGATGGACACGACCATCGAGCCGATCGGCACGTCCAGGTCGTACCCGGAGGCGAAGACCGCCATCCATGCCGGCACCACGACCACGGCCAGGACGAAGCTCGTCCCGACGACCACCGTCGCCAGCTCGACGTCACCCTTGGCCAGGCCCGTGTAGGCGATGCTCATGCTCGAGCACGGCACCACCATGACCAGCAGGAACCCGAGCGCAAGCAGGTGGTCGTGCAGGAAGAGCCGCGCGAGCACGAAGCCGACCGCGGGCGCCCACACGAAGTTGTAGACCAGCGCCAGAGCGAGCCCGCGCACGTTGCGCCCGGCACGGGCCAAGGCCTCCACGCGGAGGTTGACCATCATCGGGTAGATCACCAGGAACACCGAGATCGTGGTGACCGTCCCCAGGTCGTCGGTGTGGCGGGAGGTCCAGTCCCGCAGGGGGTAGCCCACGAGGACGCCGACGAGCATCGAACCGAGCGCGTAGAGCATCAACCATCGGCTCAGATGGGCCTGGAGCCGGGCGGGGCCCACCGCAGTGGTGCGACCGGCGTCGCCGGAGGGAGCGCCGGTGGGCGTGCTCATCGGCCCCGTCACCGCGCGGCCGCCTGGGAGAGCAGCTCGCGGAGCGCCGCGGCCTTGGGGACGCGGCCCACGACCACCACGGTCCCGTCGATCGCCAGCGCGGGGGTGCTCATGATCCCGTAGCTGAGGATCGCCGCGTAGTCGGAGACGATCTCCAGCTCGGCGTCCAGGTCGAGCGCAGCGACCGCCTCGCGCATCGCCCGCTCAAGGCTCAGGCAGCTGGGACAGCCCGGGCCCAGGACGGTGATCTTCATCTCGGTCCCTCGTCAGGCCGGTCAGAGTGGGCGGGCGGGCGACGTCAGAGGCTCACCGGGCAGCGCCGGCGACGAGCGGCGCGAGGATGTCTCGCACCTGCGCTGCCGTCGGAACGCGGCCGGAGAGCACGACCTGCTCGTCGACCACGAGGCCGGGGGTGCGCATGATGCCGTAGCCCACGATGGCGGCGTAGTCGGTGACCTTCTCGATCTCGGCGTCGATGCCGAGCGCAGCGACCGCCTCGCGCGTCGCCCTCTCGAGGTTGACGCAGTTGGCGCAGCCGGGGCCCAGGACCTTGATCTTCATGGTGGTTCCCTTCGGTGGGTGGGTCACAGGACGGCGTTGAAGAAGTAGCCGACGGCGACGATTCCGACGACGACCGCGCCGAAGAAGATCGCGAGCAGCGGCGGCTTGAGGACGCGGCGGAGCATCACGGCCTCGGGGATCGACAGGGCGATCGCGCTCATCGTGAAGGCCATGACCGTGCCCAGCGGCATGCCCTTGCTCCACAGGGCTTCGGCGATCGGGACGACGCCCGCGCCGTTGACGTACAGCGGCATGCCCGCGAGCGTCACGATCGGGACCGCTAGCGGGTTGTCGGCGCCCGCGACGTCGGCGAAGAACTCCGCCGGGACCCAGCCGTGGATCGCCGCGCCGATGGCCACGCCGACCAGCACCCACTTCCAGACCTTGCCGAAGATCTCGCGGGTCTCGGCCTTGGCGGCGTCGATGCGCTCGGCCCACGTGGGCACGTGGCCGTCGGCACGCAGGGTCGCGATCCTCGTCGCGAAGACCATGTCCTCGACCCAGCGGTCCAGGCGCAGGCGGGAGAACACCCACCCGATCAGCAGCGCGACGACCGCCCCGGCGGCCACGTAGGCGGCGGCGATCCCCCAGCCGAACTGGTCGCCGATCATGATCGCTGCGATCTCACTGATCAGCGGCGAGGCGACCAGGAACGTCAGGGTCACCGACAGCGGGATGCCCGCCGCGACGAACCCCATGAACAACGGGATCGACGAGCACGAGCAGAACGGCGTCACCGCACCGAGGACCACCGCCAGGACCAGGCCCACGAACAAGCCCCTGCCCTCGAGGTAGGCGCGCGCCCGCTCCACGTCCAGGCTCGCGCGCGCCAGTCCGATGACGAACATCAGCCCCGACAGCAGGAGGAAGATCTTGGAGACGTCGTAGAGGAAGAAGTGCACGGCGCCGGGCACGCGGTCCTCGAGGTCCGCCCCCACGACGTCACCCACCAGCCACGTCCAGACGACCTCGTTGAGCGCGTAGAGACCCGCCCAGGCAGCCGCGGCCAGGCCCAGACCCACCCATCGACCGACCGGGGTCGTGACGCGCAGCCGCTCGGTGACGCTCATGCGGGCCCCTCCGCCGGGCCGCCCGGGAGGGCCGCGTGCATGAGCCGGCGGGCGTCGTCGGCGAGGGCGTAGTCGATCCACCGACCGCGTCGCGTGGCCGTCACGAGCCCGGTGTCGCGCAGCACCTTCAAGTGGTAGCTGAGCAGGTTCGCCGGCACCGGCACCCGCTTCCGGATGTCACAGACGCACTTGGTCGTGTCCGCGAGCTCCTCCAGCACCGCCCACCGCACCGGATCGGCCACGGCCTGCAGGAGCTCGATCCGCTCTGCGCGGGTCAGCGTCACATCAACCACGCTTGAATCAGTCACACTCGAAACGTACGACCGCCGATCCGGGCGGACGAGGGACCAACGTCACCGGTACATTGACACCTGTCGATGCAAACCGGCGCCCTGATCGCGGCGCCTCGCTGAGGAGGACCAGTGACCGAGACCGACGCGCTCAGGGACGAAGTCCGCGAACGCTACGCCCTGGCGGCCACCGCCGTCGGCAGCGGCTGCTGCGGGCCGGCCGACGGGGCGGCCAGCTGCTGTGCAGAGGTGGGAGCCGACGCCGACCTGTTCGGCGCCGGCCTCTATGCCGCCGACGACGTCGAGGGACTGCCGGCCGAGGCAGTCCTGGCCTCCCTCGGATGCGGCAACCCCCTGATGGTCGCCGAGCTACGCGAAGGCGACGTCGTCCTCGACCTCGGCTCCGGCGGCGGGATCGACGTCCTGCTCTCCGCCCGCCGCGTCGGACCGACCGGGTTCGCCTACGGCGTCGACATGACCCCCGAGATGCTCGACCTCGCCCGCGCCAACACCGCAAAGGCCGGAGCCACGAACGTCGAGTTCCGCGAGGGCGCCATCGAGAACCTGCCCTTCGCCGACGGCGACATCGACGTCATCATCTCCAACTGCGTCATCAACCTCTCCGTCGACAAGCCCGCCGTCCTCCGCGAGGCCTTCCGAGTCCTGGCGCCCGGCGGGCGGTTCGGGGTGTCCGACGTCGTCGCCGAGGACCACATCTCCCCCGCCCAACGCGCCGAACGCGGCAGCTACGTCGGCTGCATCGCCGGCGCACTGTCCCGCTCCGAGTACCTGGAGATCCTCGCCAGCGCCGGATTCGAGGGCGCCGACGTCACCTTCACCCATGAGGTTGCCGACGGCCTCCACGGCGCGATCGTCCGGGCGACGAAGCCCCGGGGGTAGGCAATACCGGCCAGCATCCGCGGGCGGGTGACGGCTCGCCGGCGTCACCCGCTGCTGACCAAGTGCGGACTAGATGCGGACTAGATGCGGACCCGGCCCGCGCGGCTCGACCGCGGCGAGGACGTCCGGGCCGCTGACCTGCGCAGATACCAGACTCGCCTTGAGGTTGGCATTCACAACCCGCGGACCAGATGACCACGACTTCCGAGCCGACTCGGCAAGATCAACAACGCTCTGACCTGCGGAAACGTGGGCCCCGTGGGGATCGAACCCACAACCCGCGGATTAAAAGTCGCTTGTGGTGGGGGAGGCGGCGCCTGGTCGTGGTGCCCTCTGCGGGTCTGACCTGGGGTGATGCCTCCCGACCTCTCTCGTTCGTGAGGGCCCGTTCTCGCCGAGTTGCGGACTAGATGCGGACTGCGATAGCGATGCGGGTCCGTCGAGCATGTAGCATCGCTGTATGACGATGATAGCGACCACGAGCGATCCGCATGTGGACGAGACGGCCGCCGTATCCGCTGCGGCTTGCCTGTTCCATGGCTTCAGTGATGCTTCACGGTTGGCGATCCTCCGCCATCTCGCTCTCGGGGAGCACCGCGTGGTGGACCTCACCAGGCACCTCGGTCTGGCGCAGTCGACGGTCTCCAAGCACCTGGCGTGCCTCCGTGACTGTGGGCTGGTGTCCTCCCGGGCGGAGGGTCGGGCGTCGGTGTTCTCGTTGACGCATCCCGAGGCGGTGCTGGACGTGCTCGCTGCGGCGGAGCGGCTTCTCGGGCTCACCGGTGACGCGGTCGCGCTGTGCCCGGTGTACGGCATGGGTGGCCGGGCGGCGGCGGCGCACACCGAAGGGGCTGTGTCGTGAGCGACGCCGAGCTGGCCGCACCTGAGGTCGAGCGGCTCACGCGTCGTGGGCTCCGTCTGGCGCAGTTCACCGTCGCCTACAACGTCGTCGAGGGCGTGGTCGCGATCACCGCCGGCATCCTGGCCGAGCTCGTGTCGGTGATCGGCTTCGGCATCGACTCCGGCATCGAGTCCATCGCCGCCGTCCTGGTCGGTCTGCGGCTCGCTGCCCGGTTGCGGCACGGCCACGCGGATGAGGACAAGGAGCGGCTCGTCCTCCGCGCCGTGGCCGTGACGTTCTTCGTCCTCGCGGCGTACGTGACGGTCGAGGGCGTGCGCAGCCTGGTCGACGGCGAGGCGCCGGACGCCTCGCCCTTGGCCCTCGTTCTGCTGGCCGCGTCGATCGTCGTGATGCCCGTCCTTGCGGCCGCGAAGCGTCGGGTCGGCCTGGCGCTGCGCGACAACCTGATCCTCGCCGACGCCGCCGAGACCAGGATCTGCGTCCTCCTGAGCGTGTCGACCCTGGCCGGGGTGGGCCTGTTCCAGCTCACGGGCGCGGCCTGGCTGGACCCCGTCGCGGGCTTCGTCATCGCGGCGTTCGCGATCCACGAGGGCAGGGAGGCCTGGGAAGGCGAGCTCGTCGAGGACGACGACGAGGACGAGGGCGGTCACGACGACGATGACGGCGCTGCCAGCCGCCGCGAACCTGGGCCGGCCGTGCCGACGAGTGCCGAGGTGAGGTGATGGGCGCCGGGCACGAGCACGCCCACGGCACTGCCACCGGGCGGCACCGGCGCCGCCTGGTCCTCGTGCTCGCCATGACGTTGTCGGTGGTCGGTGTCCAGGTGGTCGGTGGGCTGGTGTCGGGGTCGCTGGCGCTGCTCGCCGACGCCGGCCACATGCTCACCGATGCGACGGGGGTCGCGATCGCGCTCATCGCGTCCGTCCTGGCGGCGCGCCCGGCGACCAGCGCGCGCACGTTCGGGTTACAGCGCGCCGAGGTGCTCGCAGCGCTGGCGAACGCGGTCCTGCTCGCCGCGCTGGCCGTGTGGGTCATCGTCGAGGCGATCGGCCGCTGGAACGACCCGCCCGAGGTGGGCAGCGGGCTGATGCTGCTCGTGGCGCTCGTCGGCGCCGGGGCCAACGTCGTCAGCCTGCTGGCCCTGCGCGGGGCGCGCGACGAGAGCCTGAACGTCCGGGGCGCCTACCTGGAGGTGCTCGGCGACCTGGTCGGGTCCATCGCCGTCATCATCGCCGCCGTCATCATCGCCACCACGGGGTACGCCCGGGCCGACGTCATCGCCTCGGTCGGCATCGGCCTGTTCATCCTCCCCCGGGCCTGGGGCCTGCTGCGCGACGTCCTGGACGTGCTCCTCGAGGCCACGCCCAAGGGGCTGGACCTGGACGTGGTGCGCGAGCACATCCGCCAGACGCCAGGCGTGGTGGACGTGCACGACCTGCACGCCTGGACCATCACCAGCGGCGTCCCGGTCCTGTCGGCCCACGTCGTCGTCGACCAGGACTGCATCGACGGCGGCCGCACCGGGCTGGTCCTCGACCAGCTCGGCGCCTGCCTGGGCGAGCACTTCGAGACCGAGCACTGCACGTTCCAGGTCGAGCCCGTCGGGCACGGCGGGCACGAGTTGCGCCAGCACGCCTGAGCGCGGTGCCCGGGTCCGAGCGGCCCGCCGGGGTCAGCTGACGCAGGCCGGGCGCAGCCGGGGTGCGTCGGGGCCGTCCGCGACGACGGCGCCGAGCGCCCGCAGGGCCTCGGCGAACGCTCCGGGGGCGAGGCGGTACCAGGTGTAGCGGCCCTCGGGCTCGGCCAGGACGACGCCGGCTTCGCGCAGCAGGCGCAGGTGGTTGCTGATCGTGGTCTGGCGGGCGCCGGTGATGTCGACCAGGTGGCAGGTGCACAGCTGCTCGCGCGACAGGGCCTCGATGATCGCCAGCCGCAGGGGGTCCGCCAGGAGCGCGAACTGGCTGCCGGCGACGGGCGGCGTCGGGACCCTGGGCAGCGGGACGGCGACCGGACTCATGTCCCATACGCTACAACGCATCAGTGTGATGTGATGTCAGCAGGACGTGATGCAACGCGTGAGTGCCTGAGCCGAGGAGGACCTGATGGTGCGCGTGGAGATCTTCGACCCGGCGATGTGCTGCTCGACGGGCGTGTGCGGCACCGATGTGGACCCGACGCTGTCGCGCTTCGCCGCCGACGTCGCATGGCTCAGCGCCCGCGGGGTCCAGGTGGATCGCGCCACGCTGTCCCAGGAGCCCGCGAGGTTCATCGCCAGCGGCCCGGTCCGCCAGGCCCTGGAGATCGACGGCACCGCCGCCCTGCCGATGGTCCTGGTCGACGGCACCGTCAAGGCGAAGGGGCACTACCCGACCCGCACCGAGCTCGCCGCGTGGGCCGACGTGCCGCGGACGGCGATCCCGCTGAGCGCGGTGGTGCAGGCGACCGCCGACCAGTCGCAGTCGTGCTGCGGCGGGTCGGGCTGCTGCTGAGATGACCGCACCGGTCACGGCCGAGCCCAAGCTTCTCCCCGGGGTGTTGGGCGCGTCGACGCCGTACCTGTTCTTCACCGGCAAGGGCGGGGTCGGGAAGACCTCCTGCGCCGCCGCGACGGCGATCGCCCTGGCGGATGCCGGGCGCCGGGTGCTGATCGTGTCGACGGACCCTGCGAGCAACCTCGCAGAGGTCTTCGGCATGTCGGAGCAGGTCGTCGGGTCGCCCGCACCGCTGCCCGGGGTCTCCGGCCTGGACGTGGTGGACATCGACCCGGCTGCGGCGGCTGCGGAGTACCGGGAGCGCGTGGTGGGCCCGTACCGGGCCGTGCTGCCCGCCGACGCCGTCGCGTCGATCGAGGAGGAGCTCTCGGGTTCCTGCACGGTCGAGGTGGCGGCGTTCAACGAGTTCGTCACGCTGCTCACCAGCCCTGAGATCGCGGCCAGCTACGACCACGTCGTCTTCGACACCGCGCCCACGGGGCACACCCTGCGCCTCCTCGCGCTGCCCGCCGCGTGGACCGGGTTCCTGGAGACCAACACCGCGGGCGTCACCTGCGTCGGCCCGGTGTCGGCGCTCGGGCACGCGCAGGAGTCCTACGCCGCCAGCCTCGCCGCCCTGCGCGACCCGGACCGGACCACCGTCGTCCTCGTGACGCGCGCCGAGGCGTCGTCCCTGGCCGAGGCCGACCGGGCCAGCCGCGACCTCGCCGACCTCGGCATGACGAGCCAGCGGCTGATCGTCAACGGGGTGCTCAGCGACCCCGTGCTGAGCGACCCCATCGCCCTTGCCCGCCGCGACCGGGAGGCCGCCGCCCTCGCCGCGATGCCGGACACCCTCGGCAGCGCGGCCTCCGTCGACACCGTCCCGCTGTTCGCACGCGCCCCGATCGGCGTCGAGGCGCTGCGCGCCGCCCTCGCCGGCACCCCTGCGCCGGACGCCGACGACACCGTCGCCGCACCGGAGCTGGACCGCCTGTGCGACCTCATCGCCGACCTGGCCGACGGCGAGCCCTGCATCGTCATGACGATGGGCAAGGGCGGTGTCGGCAAGACGACGATCGCCGCCGCCATCGCCCTCGCCCTCGCGGACCAGGGGCTGCCGGTCACGCTCACCACCACCGACCCCGCGGCGCACGTCACCGGCGTCCTGCCCGACCCGCCGGCCAATCTCGAGGTGACGCGCCTGGACCCGGCGGCCGAGACCGCGGCCTGGACCGAGCACGTGCTGTCCACCGCGGGCTCCGGCCTCGATGACGCTGCGCGCGACCTGCTGACCGAGGACCTGCGCTCTCCTTGCACGGAGGAGGTCGCGGTCTTCCACGCCTTCGCCCGCACCGTCGCCGAGGCCGCGGGTCGGTTCGTTGTCATCGACACCGCCCCCACAGGGCACACGCTGCTCCTGCTGGAGTCCTCGCAGAGCTTTGCCCGCCAGGCCAGCGCCCGCCGTGACCGCGCCGACGACGCCGCGACCTCGCTGTTCGCCGCCCTCGCCGACGAGCGGCGCACCCGCATCGTCCTGGTGGCCCTGCCCGAAGCGACGCCGGTGCACGAGGCGCTGGCCCTGCAGGACGACCTCGCCCGCTCAGGCCTGCGGCCGTGGACCTGGGTCGCCAACTCCTCCCTCGCCGCCGCGTCGCCCACCGACCCCGTGCTGCGCGCCCGGGCCGCCGACGAGGCCCGCTGGCTCCTGGAGATGACCGTCGCGAGCCCCCGGCGCCCCGTCGTGGTGCCCTGGCAGGGCGAAGTCCCCACCGGCGCCGACGCCCTACGGCGCCTCACCCCCTGAGGTGCGCCTGGTCACCCGGTGACGCGGATGAAGATCGGGTTCGTCTGCCACATCTCCCGGAACTGGACGCTCTTCCCGGGCCTCGGGGAGTCGATCATCATGTTGTCTCCCGCGTAGATCCCCACGTGCCCGGGGCTCCACACCAGGTCGCCGGGCTGTGCCTGATCCCGCGGGACCTCTACGCCGTCGTACCGCTGATCCCCTGACACGCGCGACAACGTGATCCCGAGCTGCGCGTAGACGTACGCCGTGAACCCGGAGCAGTCGAAGCCGTCGGGAGTGGTCCCGCCGTAGACGTAGGCAACGCCGACGTACCTCGCGGCGATCTCGATGACGGCGCTCCCTGCCGCCGATGCCGGGATCGCTCCGCCGGACGGCGCCTGTGCGCGCACCTCGGAGCGGGAAGCAGCCGGCGGGCGCGGTGCGACCGGCTCGGGCTTCGGGTTGGCGGTGACGGTGAGCGCCGGCGCCTCGAACGTCCACGGCTGGGCCTCGGTCGGGACGGAGACGGCCACCGACGTCGCCAGTGCCGAACGAGCCTGCGCGGTGAGCTGGGCGACGTCGACCGACTGCACGCCCTCGACCGGGTGGTCGGCGGGAACGGCGGCAGTCGCGGGTGCGGCGACGGACATGATGAGGCCGGACGACGCCAGGGCGACGCCGTAGCGGCGTCCCGCAGCTGTCGCCCGGACGACGAGCGTGCGTGCCGCGTCGTCCAGGGCCGTCTGGGGGCGGGATGCGGCCCGGTGGCGCGCACGAGGGGTCGGCTCAGACACGTGGTGCCTCCTGCCGCCTGCGAGGTGAGCTGTCGGGTTCGGGTGGGAGAACACCCGGCCGGGCCCGCATGGGACGCCGGCTTCACCCCGAGGACGCTGGTGCGCCCGAGGATGGGTCCCCCGCTCCTGCCGCCTCGTGGTCGTGGGCCGGGGCGGGCGGCAGGACTCGGCGTACCGCCTCGGCGCCCCACCGAGCGGCGGGGCTGGACCACGGTAAGCAGAGGCACCGCCCCCAGCGGAAGCCCCGGAGCGGTTCCTTGAGCGAACCTTCATGAAACGTGACGCCAGTTCTCAGCCTTGGCGCCCGAGAGTCGAGACCACGCAAAGCTCGTCCTCGGAGGCACCGTGCGACCCGTCCTCTTCAGCATCCTCGGCTTCGACGTCCAGACCTACGGCGTCAGCAAGGTGCTCGCCGCAGTGATCGGGGGACTCCTCCTCGCTTGGGCATTCGAGCAGCGGAACCTGCCGCGCGACTCGGCGTACTCCCTGGCGATGTGGGCGACCGTGTGGGGGTTCGTGGGCGGCAAGATCTACTACCTGCTCGAGCAGGCGCCGAACATCACGATGCACCACCTCGGCGGGATGGGCTTCACCTGGTACGGGGGGCTCATCGGTGGGGTCGCCGCCGCACTCGTGATCGTTCGCAGGCACGGGCTCCCACTGGCGCAGGTTGCCGGCGCGATGGCGGCTCCCCTGAGCGCGGCCTACGCCGTCGGACGCCTCGGCTGCCTCATCTCGGGCGACGGAACGTACGGCAGGCCGACCGACCTGCCGTGGGGCATGGCGTTCCCGAGCGGCGTGGTCGCGACCGACGTCCCCGTCCATCCCACGCCCCTCTACGAGGCGATCGCTGCGGCCCTGCTCGCGGTCGTGCTCTGGCAGTACTGGCGCCGCGCCGACCCCACCCGGACGTTCGCCCTCTACCTCCTGGGCAGCGGCCTCTCCCGGTTCGTCGTCGAGTTCCTGCGCATCAACGACCCGGTGCTGCTCGGCCTGACCCAGCCGCAGCTGTGGGCGGTGGCGAGCATGCTCGCCGGAGTCGGTCTCTGGGCCGCCGCCGGCCGTCGGCCGGCGACCGAGAGCGCACCGACGACGCCTCGCGAGACCGCCGAGGTCCTCTCGCGGTGATCACATCGCGCCGATGCGTCCCGCTCGGGATCGCGGTCGCCCTAGTCGCCGGCCTTGCGCTGGTCGGCCCTGCATCGGCGGACGAGTACGACGATCGTCGCGCTCAGGCCGAGGCGGAGCAGGACGCTGTGACCGACGCTCTGGGCGACATCGACGAGCTGCTCGAGGACACGGATGCAGCGCTCGTCCAGGCCTTCGCCGAGCTGACGGCGATCGAGGCTCAGCTCCCCGAGGCGCAGGCCGCCTACGAGCGCGCGGCCGGAGAGCTCGCCCGACTGACCGCCGAGTCAGCGATCCTCCAGCAGCGGCTGGACGCCGCCGGGGCCGAGGAGCGCCGCGTCGCGGATGCCCTCGAGGCCAACGCTGCGCGGACCGCCGAGGTTCGCGCAGCGCTCGGGGAGACGGCGCGGCAGGCCTACCGAGGAGAGCTGTCGCTCACTCCCGTCCGCGTCGTGGTCGAGGCCGACTCGCGATCCGACTTCCTCGCGCGCGCCGAGGCGGCGAAGCTCGCGGGCCGCCTTCAGTCGACCGCCCTTCGCGAAGCGGAGCAGCTAGCGGCCGTGGAGCGGAACCAAGGTCGCCGGCTGGCGGCGGTGCGTGCCGAGATCGCCGACCTCGACGCCGCGATGGACGTGCTCGTCGAGCGGGCTGCGGAAGAGGCTGCGCGGGCGGAAGAGAGGCGCGTCGAGCTGGAACGGCTCCTCGTCGACCAACGCACCCGCGCTGACGCGATCGAGGCTCAACGCGACGCCCAGCTGGCCCGCAAGGCCCAGTACGAAGCGCAGCAGGCAGCACTCGCGGCCGAGATCGCTGCAGTTCTCCGGGAGCAGGCGGCCAACCGCCCCCCGGCGGCCCCGCCGAGCACGCCCTCGTCCGGATGGCCTGCCAGTGGAGGCATGCTGGGCCCGCCGGTTCCGTCGGACCCTCCGGTCATCACCTCTCCGTACGGTTGGCGGATCCACCCCATCTACGGCTACCGCAAGCTGCACGCGGGGACCGACTTTCGTGCCTATTGCGGCAACCCGATCATCGCCGCCGAGTCCGGGACGGTGCAGTGGGCCAAGCCGATGGGCGGCTTCGGCAACCAGGTGATGCTCAACCACGGGTACCGCGACGGCGCGTCGCTCCTGACGAGCTACAACCACCTGTCGAAGTTCGCAGTTCGAAGTGGCGACAGCGTGAGCCGCGGGCAGGTGATCGGTTACTCCGGGACCACGGGGACGTCGACCGCGTGTCATCTGCACTTCGAGGTCTATGTGGACGGGCGAACCGTCGACCCGGAGACCTTCCTCTAGGCACCACGGCGCGCGCGCGACGTGTCGCTCGCGCGTGGCTCCTCCGCGCGGTCATTCGGAGTGGCCGCGTCGGTGGGCGCGGAGGCCGAGCACGGTGAGCAGGAGGGCGGCGACCACAGCAGCCGTGGCGGGGGCGTCGCCGATGCGGTCGCTCAACGTCAACGTGCCGCGCAGCGGAAGGGCCGCCACCAGGCGGTCCTGCGTGAACAGTGACGTGCGCTCGATGAGTGCCCCGTCGGGCGCGATCACCGCACTGACGCCGACCGTGGAGATCTGGATGGTGGCACGGCCGTGCTCTGCCGCACGGAACCGGGACATGCCGAGCTGCTGCACGGACTCGGCGGTGAACCCGAAAGAGGCGTTGTTCGTCGGCACGACGAGCACCTCTGCGCCCTCGAGGACCGCTGCTCGAACGACCGCGTCGTAGGCGACCTCGAAGCAGATCGGGGTCGCTGCCACGACGGTGCGCCCCAGACGTGCGACGGGGACCGGAACCACGGCCGGCTCGCCGCCTCGTGCCATGTCGACGCGGACCCGATCGACATCGGCCGAGAACAGCCGGAAGAACGGCCGGAACGGGATGTACTCGCCGAAGGGGGCAGGGACCTGCTTCGCGTAGGCGAACGTCGCACCTGTGCCCGGCTCCCAGAGCACCATCTCGTTGTACCGGGCGCCGTCCGTGTGCCGATCGGTGCCCAGCAGTATCGGGGCCCCCAGGGCAGAGGCGACGTCGTCGATGGCTCGGGCGGCATCAGGGTCAACGCGCGGGTTGATGTCCGTGGCGTTCTCCGGCCATAGGACCACGTCAAGGCCGTCCGCGAGCCCGTCAGTGGCCAGGGCTCGCGTGGCGACGACATGGTTGTCGAGCACCTCGCGGGCCTGAGCGAAGGCGTCGAGCCCAGGTGTCGAGACGTTTCCCTGGACCGCAGCCACCTGCAGGGTGCCGGTCTCCGGTGCGGTCGGCAGGGGAACCAGGGCGCTGGCCGCCACGGTCACCGTCGCCGCCGCGACGACGCGGGCGAAGGCGGCTCGGTCGCTCGCACGCAACGACGTGAACGCCGCGCTCATCGCGTACCCGAGTCCGGCCACCACGAAGGAGACCAACGGTGCCCCGCCGACGGGAGCCAGCGGCAGCAGTGGTCCGTCCACCTGCGAGAACGCCAGCCGCCCCCATGGGAAGCCGCCGAACGGCCAGACCTGGCGCAGCTGCTCCGACGCCGCCCAGACCGCTCCGAACGCCGCTGCACCGAGTGCGACATGCCTCCGGACGTGGCGCAGCGTCAGGACCACCGTCGCGGCCGCTGCACCGGAAGCCACGAGGGCCGCCTCCAGTGTCGCGAGCGCGAACCATGGCAGGGGACCGACCGCCTCGTTCGCCCACCACAGGTGCGGCAGGAAGAACGCCAGCCCCCAGACAAGCCCGAGGAGCGCGCCGTGGCGGACCCGTTGGCGCGGGTCGAGTCCGTGTACGAGGAGCGCGACGCCGAGGACCGCGGCCGGCCACAGGGAGAGCTCGGAGAACGCCAGCTCCGTGACGGCACCGCCGGCCGCCGCGACGATCACCGGCTGGTGGCGGTGGATGAACCCCTGACAGTCACCCGCGGGCAGGCGTGTGGTCGCCGTGACGAGGGTGCTGACGACCATCTGGCGGCTCCCGCTTGTTGTCCGGTCTGTCGATGCTGCGGGCGTTTCCCGGCACGAATGGGTGAGAGTCGGTCAACCTTCGATGAAGGTTCACCGCAGGGGCCGCCTGGGAGGCGTTCGCCGCCTCCTGGCCAGGGACCATGGAGCGTGACCGGAAGCCGCACATCGTTCCGCAGTCCGGGCGTGATCCTCGCCCTCGTGCTCGTCCCGCTCGCGATCGCGACCGGGGTCGGCCTCATCGCCCTCTGGCCCGACGGAGAGATCCCTGACGCGGGGATCGTCGACGTCGGGGCCGAGTTCCGTGATGCGGAGGTGGTCTCCGCGCGCCCGGTGGACTGCGAGGGCGCCAACGAGGACAGGCGACCGGACGGGACGATCCCGCCGACCGTGCCCTGCGGCGACGTGGTGGCGCGCGTCACCGAGGGCGCGGAACGAGGGCTCGAGGTGCAGGTCTACTCGCCCACGACGGTGCCCGTCGGCGAGCTGTCTCCGGGCACGCCCATCGTCCTGGTCCGCTACCCGGCGACGGAGACCGAGCCTGCGATCTGGGTGTGGCAGGACTTCAACCGGGCACTGCCGCTCGGCGCCCTCTCCGGTGCGTACGCCATCGTCGTGATCGCCGTCGCCGGGATGCGGGGGCTGCGCTCGCTCCTCGGGCTGGGCTTCGCATTCGCGATCATCGGGCCGTTCATGCTCCCGGCGCTCTTGGAAGGAGGCGATCCCGCGCTGGTCGGTCTGGTCGCGTCGTCGGCGATCATGTTCGTGGTGCTCTACCTCGCCCACGGCTTCTCGCACCGCACGACGACGGCGCTGCTGGGGACTCTCGTCGGGCTCGGGGTGACCGCCGGACTCGGCACCGTCGCCGCGCGGATGGCCCACCTCGACGGGATCAACGGAGAGGACACATACCAGCTGGCCCTTCTGACCGGACACCTCACCGAGGGTGGCCTGAGGGGCATCTTCCTCGCCGGCGTCATCCTCGCCGGGCTCGGAGTCCTCAACGACGTCACGATCACCCAGGCCTCCGCAGTGTGGGAGCTGCGGGAGTCCGACCCGGGGGCGTCGCGCCGCACGCTGTTCTCGCGAGGGATGCGCATCGGCCGGGACCACATCGCGTCAACGGTGTACACGATGGCCTTCGCGTACGCGGGTGCCGCGCTGCCGGTGATGCTGCTGCTGCAGGTGTACCAGCGCCCGCTCATCCCGACGATCACGTCGGGTGAGTTCGCCGAGGAGATCGCGCGGACCGCAGTCGGGTCGATCGGCCTCGTCCTCGCGATCCCTCTGACGACGCTCATCTCGGTCCTGGTCGTCACGGCGCAGCCGGCCGTGCGTGCACGGCACAGGCACCGCGACGTGGAGCCGCACGGGCACTCCCACGCACACGCCGGGTAGGGAGGACGAAGGCCGACGCGGCGGAGGCGCGGCCGTAGGCGACTATGCCCGGCCGCGCAGTACCGCCGCGGCCGGGCATGGCGAGCTTCAGCTCCTGACGAGTCGTCCCTTCAGCCGTTCCTGGCGTCAGGCCGTCGGGTGCCCGTACCGGTGCGGGTCGGCGTCGAACGCCTTCGCGCAACCAAGCGAGCAGAAGAAGAACGTGACCCCGTCGTGCTCGCGCGTCGCCGCCGCGGTCGCTGGGTCGACGGTCATGCCGCAGACGGGGTCGACGGCCGTCGCCGCGCTGTCGTGGTCGTGGTCGTGGTGCATGGGGCACTCCTTCTCGTGATGGTCGCTTCGACCTCGGCCACCGGGGTGGTGGCCGGGACCTGGGGCGCGCCGCCGCCGGGCGACGCCGCGGTGGGGCTCCCGAGCCGGCTCAGGGGCGACATGACGGGGCGGAGGGCGCGGCCACGTACCGGTCGGGATCGGCGGCGAACGTGGCGCCGCAGTGGTTGGCGCAGAAGAAGAGCTCCTGACCTCGGTAGTACGCGGCACCGGCCGCCCGCGCCACGCGCACCACCGTTCCGCACACGGGATCCGTCGCGGTCCTGGTGGTGAAAATCGCCATCGCTGCCTCCTCGTGCTGCCTCGGAACGGGAATGAAGGGGTCGCAGAGCCATGGAGACGACGACGGCGCGGCGCCGGGCATGCCCGGGCACCGCGCCGCCGCGGGAAGGTCAGAGCTTGTCGAGCGCGATGTCCAGCAGCTCGGTCGGGTCCAGCCACATCGACGGGTAGTTGCCGTACCAGCGCTGGACGCCGTCGGCGTCGATCAGGATGAAGCCGTGACCTGGCAGGCCCTCGTGCATGCCGGTGCCCAACGTCCCGTACGCCTCGGAGACGGTGCCGTCGTCCAGGGCGAACGGAGCCTCGACGCCCAACCGCTCCCGTTCGTCGTTGATCTGGTCGGCCGAGTTCATCACGATCGGCAGCACCGCGATGCCGGCCTCGGCGAAGCCCGGCTCCTGCTCGATCTTCGCCATCTGGACCAGGCAGGAGTCGCAGCCGGCGCCCTCGTTGAAGTACAGGATCACGGGGCTGCCGGCGTAGTCGGAGAGCGAGACGGTGGAGCCGTCGCTCATCGGGAGGGTGAACGGCGTCGCGTCGATCGCCTCGCTGCTCGTCTCGGGGCGGGCTGACAGCAGGGCGGCCACGACGACGCCGATCAGTACGAGGACGGCGGACAGCGAGGCGATTCGCAGGATCAGGGTCCGTTTGCGCTGCGCCGCCTGCTGCTCCTTGCGCACCTGCTCGAGCTGCTCCTGGCGCTCGGCCTGGCGCCTGATCGCGGTTCCGGAAGTCATGTCAGTCCTTGTGGTCGGGGCCGGCGGCCGTGGCCGGGCCGGTGGTCGAGGTGGCGTGGCAGCTCGGCTCCTCGGCGGTTGCCGTGGTTGCGGCGGCGGTGGGGTCGGCTGCCTCGCGGGCGGAACGGCGCCAGGGAAGGCGTCGCTCGGCGAGCGTGGCCCAGACGAAGACGGCGGCGATCGCGAGGATGCCGGTTCCCTGGATCCACTCCGGTACCGGGCTGAGGAAGTCCTGGACGCCGGCGAAGACGTCGGTGAGGCGTTCGCTCGCCCAGGCCTGGGCGGCCGTCCCGCCCGTCATGTCCTTGGACCCGGCGAGGGCGATGACGAAGGTCCCCATGATCACGAAGGCGGCGGCCACGGCGACGTTGACCGTGTTCGTGGCGACGAGCCGTCCGGCGACGTGGAACCGGACGGGCTTGGCGCGCAGGAAGCGCTTCTCCCCGAGCTTCGCCTTGTCCCAGACCAGCGCCATCACGAACAGCGGGAACACCATGCCGAAGACGTAGGCCACGCCGAGGGCGAACCCGCCGATGGGTGAACCGGAGAGCACGGACAACGTCATGACGCCCGCCAGCACGGGGGCGCAGCAGCTCGACGCGATGCCCGAGAAGACACCCAGGGCGAAGAAGCTCGCACTGTCCCCGCGGGTCGTGTCCGGCGCGCGGAGCATCGACGGCATCGACCACATGCGTCCGGACAGCGCGAGGGCCGCGAGGGCGAACATGAGGATGCCGCCGGCCCAGTACAGAGGCTGGTGGTACTTGGCGATAGCGCCCGAAAGCAGGCTCATCCCGAGCGTGATGGGGACCAGGACCAGGCCGAGGCCCGCGGCGAAGACGAACGTCAGGGGCAGCAGCCGCCAGCGGCTGTTCTTCACGGCACCGGCCAGGTAGCTCGGCGCGAGGAACACGATGCAGCAGGGCGCGAAGAGCGCGACCCCGCCGGCGAAGAAGGCCGCGAGGATGCTGCCCGTCGTCAGGAGCTCAGATCCCATGTCAGCGGCCCGCCGTCGCCAGCCGCGCGCCGCGCGACTCAAGGAGCTTGATGAGCTTCTTGCGCGGCAGCCGGCCCGAGCTGAAGAACGCGCCGTCGACCAGGACGAGGGGGTTCATCGCCGGGCGGTGAACGGCCACGAGGGTCCGGCCGAGCGGTGAGTCGATGTACACCACCGAGACGTCGATCGCGTACTCCGCGCTCAGCTCGTGCAGCGCCTCCTCGGCGTCGTCGCAGAAGTGGCAGGCCGGGCTGTGCACGAGGGTCACCGCAATCGGCTGCGGGGTCGCGTCTGTGCTCACGAGGACTCCTTCGAGATGCTCACACCAGCACTGTCGGGCATCCGCCCCGCGCGGTTGATCTCCCTTTGATTGAGGTTCGATGAAGAGCGCTCCGCGCGGCGGTCGTGGCGGTCCCCGGCCCGTCCGGATGGCCGACAATGGCGCCGTGAGCACATCGACTGGTCCCCTCGCACCGCGCGCGTTGGTCGTCGACGACGAGCCCGCGCTCGCCGACGTCGTGACGAGCTACCTGGTCCGTGACGGGTTCGAGGTGGAGGTCGCCCTGACCGGTGAGGATGCGTTGGCGCACGCGCGCCTGCTGGACCCGGACGTCGTCGTCCTCGACCTCGGTCTGCCGGGCATCGACGGCATCGAGGTGTGCCGCCAGCTGCGCACCTTCTCCGACTGCTACGTGGTCATGCTCACGGCGCGGACCGAGGAGATCGACAAGCTCGTCGGCCTGTCCGTCGGTGCTGACGACTACGTCACCAAGCCGTTCAGTCCGCGGGAGCTCGTCGCGCGGATCCGCGCCATGCTCCGCCGGCCACGCGCCGCCGCGACGCCCCGCTCGCACGACGCCGCTCCGGCGATCGCGGTCGGCGACCTGACGGTCGACGTCGCCGCGCGCGAGGCGCGTGTCGGCGGCGACCTCGTGCCGCTGACCCGCACCGAGTTCGACGTGCTCGCATCTCTGGCGAGCCGGCCGAACGCCGTGATGAGCCGGGCGGCGCTCATCGAGGCGGTGTGGGGAGGGGCCTGGGTCGGGGACGAGCACCTCGTCGATGTGCACGTGCTGCACGTGCGGCAGAAGCTCGGTGACACGGCCGACCAGCAGCGGTACGTGCGCACGGTGCGAGGGGTGGGCTATCGCATCGGGACAGGCGCGTGAGCGTGGTGCGGGGCGGGGGGCTCGCCCGTCGGCTGCTGGCCGCGCTCGCCCTGGTCCTGGCCACCGCCGCGCTGACGGCGTGGCTCGTTGCGGGCGCCGTGGGTCCGTACATCTTCCACGACCACCTCATATACGAGGGCACCCGAACCGCGGAGGAGGCCGTGGCGCACGCCGAGGCCGCGTTCCGGACGGCCAGCGGGCTCGCGCTCTCGATCGCGCTCGGGACCGCGGTCGTGGCCGCGCTCACCGTGAGCCTCGTCCTGACGCGGCGTATCGGTACGTCGCTGGCGGCCCTGACGGCCGCGGCGCGGCAGGTCGCCGGTGGCCGCTACGAGGCGCGCGTCCCCACGCCGAACATGGGCCACGAGTTCGAGGAGCTGGTGGACGCGTTCAACCAGATGGCAGCCCGGCTCGAGTCGAGTGAGCGCCTGCGGCACAGGCTCCTCGCCGATGTGGCGCACGAGGTCCGGACTCCTGTCGCCACGCTCACCGCCTACCTCGAGGGGCTCGAGGACGGCATCACGGAGCTGACTCCAGAGACCGTCGCGCTCCTGCGCGCGCAGGGCACGCGTCTCACGAGGCTCTCGGAGGATCTCGCGGCGGTCACGAAGGCCGAGAGCGGCGAGCTGCAGCTCGCGATGGTCGAGACGCCACCGGTCGAGGTGCTCGGCCTGGCGCATCTCGCCGCCCGCGACCGCGCCGCCGCGGCGGGGGTCGATCTCTGCCTGGACAAGCCGCCCTCGGCGCTGCCCCCGATCGCCGTCGATCCCGATCGCATCGCCCAGGTGCTGGGGAACCTGGTGGACAACGCGCTGCGGCACACCCCCGCGGGCGGTCGTGTCACCTTGGCCGCGGCTCGGGTGCGGGACGGGGTGGCCCTGATGGTGGCGGACACCGGCGAGGGGATCGCAGCCGAGCACCTTCCCCACCTCTTCGAGCGCTTCTACCGGGCCGACACGGCGCGGGACCGTCACAGCGGTGGTTCCGGGATCGGGCTGGCGATCACCAAGGCGATCGTCGAGGCGCACGGAGGGAGTGTCCGCGCGGAGTCCCGGGGTCGCGGACGCGGCTCGCGCTTCGTCGTGACGTTGCCGGTCAGCGCTCCGGAACGAACGGCTCGCTGACCCGCTGCGTCGGGACGTCCGTGCCCTGCCCGTGGCAGCTCGCCGCGGTGTCGGCCGGCTGTCCGCCGTGCTGGTGGCCACCGGACGACTGGCGGCCCATGAACCACATCATGCCCATCATGCCCAGCGGGCACGCCAGGAGCAGGCCCCACGTGACGGCCTGCTGCCAGCCGACGCCGAAGGCGATGGCCAGCAGCGCGACGCCCACGCCTCCGACGAGCATGTGCTTCCCGTGGGCCTTCATGTGACCGTTCATCGGGGTCCCCTTCCTGCGGCCTCCAGGCCGTCGAGCTCTTCACGGATGAGTCGGTACGTCTCCGGGTCGATGTCGCCGCGCGCGAGGCGGGCGTCGAGCGTGGCGCGAGCACTCCCACCCGACTGGACCGGGAACAGTCGGGAGATCGCCCAGATGGCCAGGGCCACGATCACCAGCCAGAACGCCACCATCCCGACCCACCCGCCAACGCCCATCTGGCCGCACCAGGGACCCATGGCGATCTCCTCACCGCTCGACACCTCGACGCCGCGCCGTTGTTCGGCGCCAGTAGCCACGGTGCATCGGCGGGGTCAAGAACCGACGCCGGAACGATGAAGATCCGCTGAAGGTGATCCCCGGCGGGCCGGGGGTGTCCCGGACCGCCCGGCGCGGCCCGCCGGTCGATGAAGAACCCATCGCCCACCATGAAGAGTCGCTGAAGACCTGTGCCGAAAGGCCCTCGGGCCCTGATGCCGCCCCGCCGCTGCGGCCTACGGTGCGGCAGGGCGCGTCGACGCGCGCCTTCCGGCGAACGGGGAAGAGATGACTCAGCAGACGTACGCGGTGAGCGGCATGTCCTGTGCCCGGGCCGTCGCTGCTGTCGCGACCGCGATCGCGGCTCTCCCTGGCGTCGAGGACGTGAACGTTCGTCTGGCGATGGGCCAGGTGGATGTTCGCGGCCATGAGCAGCCGGCCCTCGCGGACCTGCGGGCCGCGGTCGCCCAGGCGGGCTACGAACTGATGGGAGCCGTGCGATGAACAACCCGGTCCTGCGACTGGCGGGGTACGCCCTGGTCCTCGTCGTGGTCTTCGCCGCAGCCCTCGGGCTCGGCACCGTTGTGGGGGCATGAGCCGTGACCACTGAGACCACCTCGGCACCCAGCACCGACGAGACGACCGTCGACCTCGTCGTCGGCGGCATGACATGCAGCTCCTGCGCGGCGCGCATCGAGAAGAAGCTCAACCGCATCGGCGGCGTCACGGCGAGCGTGAACTTCGCGCTCGAGTCGGCGTCGGTCCGTTTCGCGGAGCCGGTGACGGTCGCCGACCTCATTGCGGCCGTGGAAGACGCCGGCTACACCGCCGCCCTGCCCGAGCCGCCGGCGCCCACCGACGCGTCCGACGGTGAGCGCCACATGAGCGCGGAGGTGGACCCGGTCGCCGAACTCCGTCGGCGGCTCGTGATCACCACCGTGCTGACGCTGCCGACGCTGGCCATGGCCATGATCCCCGCGGCGCAGTTCGACCACTGGCAGTGGCTGTCGCTCACGCTCGCATCGCCCGTGGTCGTGTGGGGCGCGCTGCCGTTCCACCGGGCCGCGTGGAAGAACCTGCGGCACGCGACGGCCACGATGGACACCCTCATCTCGGTCGGCGTGATCGCGGCTTACGCCTGGTCGGTGTACGCGCTCTTCCTCGGCGACGCCGGGATGCCGGGGATGCGGATGGGCTTCACTCTCTTCCCCGAGCCCGGGGCGGGCAGCGACGAGATCTACCTGGAGATCGCCGCGGCACTGACGATGTTCATCCTGCTCGGCCGGTACTTCGAGGCGCACGCCAAGCGCCGGTCCGGCGCCGCCCTGAAGGCGCTCCTGGACCTCGGGGCCAAGGAGGTCGCCCTCCTGCGCGACGGCCCGGACGGGCCGGTCGAAGCACGTGTCCCGATCGACCAGCTGGCCGTGGGTGACCGGTTCGTCGTCCGGCCCGGCGAGAAGGTCGCCACCGATGGCGTCGTGCTCGAGGGCACGTCGGCGATCGACGCCGCCCTGCTCACCGGCGAGCCGGTCCCGGTCGAGGTCGGCCCCGGTGACACCGTCACGGGCGCGACGATCAACGCGGGCGGTCGGCTCGTCGTCGAGGCGACGCGCGTGGGCGCGGACACCAAGCTGGCGCAGATCGCCGCCCTCGTCCTGGCGGCACAGTCGGGCAAGGCCGCGGTCCAGCGGCTCGCGGACCGGCTGTCCGCCGTGTTCGTGCCGATCGTCATCGCCCTGTCCGTCGGCACGCTCGGCTTCTGGCTCGGCCTGTCCGGCGACGCGGTCTCGGCGTTCACCGCGGCCGTCGCGGTGCTGATCATCGCCTGCCCGTGCGCGCTCGGCCTCGCGACGCCCACGGCCCTGCTCGTCGGCACCGGCCGCGGCGCCCAGCTGGGCATCCTCATCAAGGGCCCGGAGGTGCTCGAGTCCACCCGCAAGGTCGACACGATCGTGCTCGACAAGACGGGCACCGTGACGACCGGTCAGATGGCACTGCAGCACGTCGTCCCCGCGGCCGGGGTCGACGCGACGCGGGCACTCTTCCTCGCGGCGACCCTGGAGAACGCCTCCGAGCACCCCATCGCCGCGGCCGTGGCCGACGGCGCGGTCGAGCGCGGGATCGCGCTCGGGACCGTCGCGGAGTTCCAGAACACCCCGGGCCGGGGCGTCCAGGGTGACGTCGACGGGGAGCACGTCCTTGCCGGGCGCGCCACGTGGTTGGCGGAGAGCGGTCTCGTGCTCCCTGGCGAGCTCGCCGGTGCGCTGGACGAGGCGGAAGAGGCCGGGCGGACGGCCGTCGTGGTCGGGTGGGACGGGTCGGCACGTGCCGTCATCGTGGTCGCCGACACGGTCAAGCCGACCTCGGCGGAGGCGATCTCCCAGATCCGCAGCCTCGGCCTGACCCCCGTGCTGCTGACGGGCGACAACGCCCGCGCGGCCTCGGCCGTCGCCCGACAGCTCGGCATCGACGAGGTGATCGCCGAGGTCCTGCCGGAGGAGAAGGTCGCCGTCGTGAGCCGGCTGCAGGCCGAGGGCAAGACGGTCGCCATGGTCGGTGACGGCGTCAACGACGCCGCGGCGCTCGCCCAGGCAGACCTCGGGCTGTCGATGGGCACGGGGACCGATGCCGCCATCGAGGCGTCCGACCTCACCCTCGTGCGCGGCGACCTGCGCTCTGCGGCCGACGCGATCCGCCTCGCCCGGCGGACGCTCGGCACGATCAAGGGCAACCTCTTCTGGGCGCTGGCGTACAACGTGGCCGCGATCCCCCTTGCGGCGTCCGGGCGGCTCAACCCGCTGGTCGCCGGGGCGGCGATGGCGTTCTCGAGCGTGTTCGTCGTGTCGAACTCGCTGCGGCTGCGCCGGTTCCGTGCCTGGTCGCAGGTGACCGAGCAGGACGCGTGACATCCGGCCGCACCTGGGCGTCGAGACCGCGCACGCCGGCAGAGGGCGCCTGAATGGCGCGGGTCCAGCTCGACGTGCGCGGGATGACGTGCGCGGCCTGCGAACGTCGCGTCTCCCGGGCGCTGGACAAGGTCCCGGGCGTCGTCGGTGTCGCCGTGTCAGTGCGCCGGGGGCGCGTCTCGTTACGCACACGAGGTGCGGTTCCCCACGAGCGCCTGCACGAGGCCGTCCGCCGGGCCGGGTACGACATCGGGCGCGAGGACCGGCCGTGGCTCAGCCGCGAGCCGCGCGTGTGGCGGGACGTCGCGATCGCCTGTGCGGTCCTCGCCCTGCTCGCCGTGATGCTCCGCGCGACCGGTGCGACCTCGCTGGCGAACCAGGCCGGCGCGCTGGCGGGCTCGGGTGGCCTGGCGGTGATCGTCCTCGTCGGTGTGGCGGCCGGGTTCTCGACGTGCATGGCGCTGGTGGGTGGCGTGGTCCTCGCCGTGTCCGCCCGGTACGCCGAGCAGCACCGGCACCTGACCGCGCGGCAGCGGCTCCGCCCGCAGCTGGCCTTCAACGCGGGCCGGGTGCTCGGCTTCGCGGTGCTCGGCGCGGTGCTCGGTGCCTTCGGGTCCTTCGCCGCCCTGGACGGACGCGTTCTCGCCGTGCTGCTCATCACCGTGTCGGTGGTGATGGGCCTGGTCGGCCTGCGCCTGAGCCAGGTGTCCCCGCGCCTGTCGGCGGGCGCTGCGCTCACCCTGCCGACCCACCTGTCGCGCTTGGTCCGCACGGACGCTCCCCGCAGGTACAGCGACCGCCGGACGGCGCTCCTCGGCGCGGCGACCTTCCTGCTGCCCTGCGGTTTCACCCAGGCCGTCCAGGTGTATGCGATGTCGACCGGCAGCCCGTGGCGGGCCGGGACGATCACGGGGCTGTTCGCGCTGGGCACGATGCCGGGCCTGCTCGGCGTCGGCGGGCTGACCGCCGTGGTTCGCGGAGGTGCCGCGACGGCGTTCTTCCGCTTCGCCGGCGTGGCGGTCGTGGCCCTCGCGGTCGTGAACCTCACCGGCGCGGTGCGCCTGCTGAACCCGATCGCGAGCCCCGCCCCCGCGGCATCCGGGCCCCCGCCCGCCTCGGCCGGCGCGGGGACGGACGGCACTGCGCGGACAGCCGACGACGACCGCTCCCCCCCGGTCGGTCGTTCGGTGGAGCGTGAGGCGCCGGCTCCTGACGTCTCAGACAACGTCACCATCAGCGACGGGATCCAGGTCCTGCGGACCACCCAGCTCGCGGAGAGCTACGAGCCGGCCGACGCCCGGGTCCTTGCCGGGGTGCCCGTCCAGTGGGAGATCGACTCACAGGCGCTGAGCTGTGCCGCTTCTCTCTACGCGCCGGACCTCGGCATCGACTACATGGGGCTGGAGCCCGGCGTCACCACGCTGTCCTTCACGCTCGACGAGCCGGGCGTCTACGTCTACACCTGCGCGATGGGCATGTTCGCGGGGACGATCACCGCCGTGGCCCCGCCCCAGAACGGCCCCGGCTTCAGCGAACCTTCATAGAAGGTAAGGCAATCCTCAGGGCGCATGGCCGAGGCTGGGATGACCGGGTGCCGGCGACCATCGGGCGCCCCTGACGATCCAGGAGGGTCCGTGACCGACTGCTGCAAGAGCGAGACGACCGACGCTGGCGGCTGCTGCGGAGGGGAGTCCGCCTCCGGTGCCGCCGGTGACGGGTGCTGCGCGACCCAGCACGCCTGATCCCGGTCCACAGACCACCACCGACTCCTGGGAGATCACGATGACGACCACCCGCCGCTTCGCAGCACCCGCCGCGGCCCTCGCGCTCGCGCTCACCCTCGCCGCCTGCTCGGCGGACGCCGACGAGGCCCCGGCCACGCCCGAGAGCCAGGCCACCACCGAGGACGACAGCGCCGCCGGCGCCGACGACCCGGCTGCGCACAACGGGGCCGACACCGAGTTCGCGCAGATGATGATCATCCACCACCAGGGCGCCATCGAGATGGCAGAGCTGGCGGTGGAGCAGGCCACGACGGAGGAGGTTCGAGCGCTCGGCCAACGCATCGCCGCCGCGCAGGGGCCCGAGATCGACCTGATGTCGGGGTGGCTCGACACGTGGGGCGAGGAGCAGCCCGACGAGGCCGAGATGGGTGGCATGGGTCACGAGGGCATGGACATGGACGGCATGGACCAGACGGCCGTCATGGCCGAACTCGGCGGCCTCAGCGGCGCGGAGTTCGACCGCCGGTTCCTCGAGCTCATGATCGAGCACCACAAGGGCGCGATCGTCATGGCCGAGTCCGAGCGGGGCGAGGGCGAGAACGCCGAGGCGACGGGCCTCGCTCAGAAGATCATCGACGACCAGACCGCCGAGATCACCGAGATGACCAATCTCCTGAACTCGCTGTGACGCCTCGTCCGACGGCCCTGCCCATGCCGTCGGACGAGGAAGATGGCGCGAGGGCGGGTGGCCCGGCGGAGCTCCGGGACACCCGCCCTCGTGTCGTCGTCGGCCGCTCCCGCTGAGCGGGCTCAGACGGCCGCTCAGCTGGCGGGCGTGCCCACGCCGCCGCTGCAGGGGGCTCCGGGTTCAGGCGTCTGCTCACCCTGGACGTAGCGGGTGAGGAAGGCGTCGAGCCGTTCGTCGTCGACGGAGTCCAGCTCGAGCTGCACGCCCCACGCCGTCGCGACGACGGGTGCCGCCAGGTCCTCGTACGGGCTGACGAGCACGTACGGCTCGCCCTGCGCGATCTCCCTGAGCCGGCTCACGTCAGCCTCGTCGAGGTCCGTCCGGTAGGTCAGCCAGACGGCGCCGTGCTCGAGCGAGTGCACGGCGTTCTCGTCGCGGACGGGCTGGTCGTAGAACCCGCAGTTCTGCGGCGTCGGGTCGTGGTCACCGCCCACGGGCGGGAGCGCGCTTCCCACGGCCTCCGCACCTCCTGGAGTGGGGGTCGGCGTGGTCGCCGGATAGGCGACATCGCCGGAGACGTGCCCGGCGGAGGGGACGTCGACGTCCTTCTCCCCGACGATCGGTTGCTCCGCGGCGGCGTCCCGTCGCGCGTTCTCCTGGGCGCGGTTGGCGACGACGATCGCGACCGGGACGATCAGCGCAGCAGCGACGACCGCCGTTATCAGGATGGTCAGCCGGCGCCGCCTGCGCTCCGCCTGCTCCTGCGCGGCCTTGAGGGCCGCTGCTTCCGCCCTCCTGGCCTCACGGGAGTTCTTCGAGCTCGACGTCACCACACACCCCTTCGTCGACAGGGCAGGGACACGGGTCGATCATGCGTCGATCGGACCCGCTCCGCACCTGGTCGCGCGCGGGCGCCCGTCAGTCGTGGTGGCTGTCGTCGTGCACGACGGTGGTCACCTCGTCGGGGGCCCGGTCGGACGTCCCGCTGATCCACGGCCCGACGACGAGCGAGGAGATCACGAACATGAGGGCGAAGACCGCGAGCGCGACGACGGGTGCCCACCAGCTCCCGACGCGGCGCTTCAGGCGGATGAGCATCGGTCCGGACGCCCCGAGGCCGAGGAGCCCGAAGAGCGCCGTCCCGCCCGCCCCTGAGACGAGCGCCGTCCCGACCAGTGGCCCCACGTGGTGGAGGACGTGTGGCGCGACGCCACCGACCGCACCGAGCGTGCCTGTCACGATGCTGCCCGCGGTGCGCGTGCGGCCCCGGCGCTGAGGCGCGCCGCCGACAGCGGGCCGGACGCCCCCTGGCGGAGCCGCGGTCGTTTCGGTCTCGCGTCCCGGCGCGGGCTCGTCGGTTGAAGGGACCACTCGGCCGACCGGCATCAGGTCGGCCGCCAGCCTCGATGCGGGCTCCATCACTGGATGCTCCCCGTGCTGAAGCGCTCCGCCGCGTAGACCACCCGGCCCGGGACGGGCGCAGCGCCGTCGGTCCGCGCTGGCTCGGCGACGTGGAACGAGCCCGCGGAGGACACCGCCCGCCGCAGCTCGCCGGTCTCCACCCAGCGGGCGCAGTGCACCGTCATCCGTGAGCGCCCTGCTCGGTTGAGGCTCAGCCCCACCCGGGTGACGCCGTCGACCGCACGGACCCGCTCGAGCACCTCGGCGAGGCATGCGGCGCTCATCAGCCCTTCCACCATCAGTCGCCTGCTGTGAGCCATGCCGGTCCCTTCGACGCCGTGCCCATCACCCTCAGCGTGGTCGACCCAGACTCACGTCGCGTTCATGGCCGGTGAAGATCCGACGAAGACGTCAGGCCAGGGTCTCCGCCGGCACCGCCGGTCGGGGCGAGTCGGGTGGCGCGGGCAGCCGCAGGCGCTTCAGGAGCAGGGCGTTGACCGCCACGATCACCGACGAGCCCGACATGGACAGGGCGGCGATCTCCGGGCTCAGCGAGATCCCGAAGGACGGCTCGAAGACGCCCGCGGCGATCGGTAGCGCGATCGCGTTGTAGCCGATCGCCCAGCCGAGGTTCTGCCGCATCTTGCGCAGTGTTCCCCGGCCGATCCGCAGCGCCACCGGGACGTCGAGCGGGTCGGAGCGCATGAGCACGACGTCGGCCGTCTCGATCGCCACGTCGGTGCCGGCTCCGATCGCGATCCCGATGTCAGCGGTGGCCAGGGCGGGCGCGTCGTTCACGCCGTCGCCGACCATCGCGACGCGCCTGCCCGACCGCTGGAGCTCGGCGACCTTCTCTGCCTTGTCGCCGGGGAGGACCTCGGCGATGACGGTGTCGATCCCGAGCTGCCCGGCGATCCGGCGCGCGGTGGCCTCGTTGTCGCCGGTGAGCATGACCACCTCGACGCCCAGCGCGTGCAGCGCCTCGACGGCAGCCGCGGCGGTCTCGCGGGCGGCGTCCGCCATCGCGACGACGGCGACGGCGCGCCCGTCCACGGCAGCAAGGACGGCCGTGCGGCCGGCGTCGGCCAGGCGGTCTCGGACGGCGGCGAGGGTGCCGAGATCGACCTTCTCGGCGGCCATGAGGCGCAGGTTGCCGACGAGCACGGTGTGACCGTCCACGGTGGCGGTGGCACCGTGCCCGGCGACGTTACGGAAGCT
>AXCX01000369.1 GCA_000767215.1 Actinotalea fermentans ATCC 43279 = JCM 9966 = DSM 3133 | reverse complement strand
CGGGCGTCGTCGGCGTGTCGAACGTCGGGACCGACGAGCACTGGACCGGCCACCCGCTCGCGCAGGCGAACCTGTACGCGTTCGGCCGCCTCGCGTGGGACCCCGGCCTGGCGCCGGAGGCCGCGCTCGACGAGTGGGCCCGCCTGACCTTCGGCGACGACGACGCGGTGGTGGCGGCGCTGCACCGCCTCATGGACGACTCCGGTCGCGTCTACGAGAGCTACACGGCGCCGCTCGGCGTCGGGTTCATGGTGACGCCGGGCAGCCACGACGGCCCGAGCGTGGACGGCTACGAGTACAGCCAGTGGGGCACGTACCACTTCGCCGACCGCGACGGCATCGGCGTGGACCGGACGCTCGCCACCGGAACCGGCTATGCGGGGCAGTACCCGTCGCCCTGGCGCGAGACGTACGAGTCGCTCGAGACATGCCCCGACGAGCTGCTCCTCTTCTTCCACCACGTGCCGTGGGAGCACCGCCTGCGGTCGGGAGCCACGGTGGCCCAGCACGTCTACGACTCGCGGTGGGACGGCCACGCGCGGACGGTCGAGATGATCGCGGAGTGGGCAGCGCTGCGCGGTCGTGTGCCCGACGACGTGCACGACCGCGTCGCCGCGCGTCTCGTCGAGCAGGAGCGCAGCGCCCGCGAGTGGCGCGACCAGGTCCGCACGTACGTGTACCGGAAGTCCGGCGTCCCGGACTCGCGGGGCAACCCGATCTGCTGACCGGCGCGGCATCGACCGCATCGACGGGGCGGCATCGACGGGGGCGGCGCCGTCGGGGGTGGCTCGTAGGGTGTCGGGGTGAACTCCCTGGACGTGGCCGACGGCTGGGCGCTGCTCGAGCCGCCCTACGACCCGGAGTTCGACGACGCTCCGCCCGCCGGGCCGCCTGCCGTGACCGGACCCGCGACCGGGCCGGCGCCGAGCGGTCACGCTGCTCCTGCGACGCCGTCGGGCGCCCGCGCACCCCTGGCCACCGACCCGCTCGAGGTGCTGCACCGGGTCTTCGGCTACGAGGCGTTCCGCGGCGCGCAGGCCGAGGTCGTCGACACGGTCGTGGCCGGGGGCGACGCGCTCGTCCTCATGCCCACGGGAGGCGGCAAGTCGCTCTGCTACCAGGTGCCCTCGCTGGTGCGGCCGGGGACCGGCGTCGTGATCTCCCCGCTCATCGCACTGATGCAGGACCAGGTGGACGCCCTGTCCGCGCTCGGCGTCGCCGCCGGGTTCCTCAACTCGACGCAGCGGCCGGACGAGCGGGCCGCCGTCGAGCGCGCGTTCCTGGCGGGCGAGCTCGACCTGCTCTACCTCGCGCCGGAGCGCCTCTTCGTGCCCTCGACGATGGCGCTGCTCGACCGCGGGACCATCGCGCTCTTCGCGATCGACGAGGCGCACTGCGTGTCCCAGTGGGGGCACGACTTCCGGCCGGAGTACCTCCAGCTGTCGGTACTGCACGAGCGCTGGCTGGGGGTGCCGCGCGTCGCGCTCACCGCGACCGCCACGCACGCGACCCGCACCGAGATCGTCGAGCGCCTCGCGCTGCACGACGCACGGCAGGTGGTCGCGAGCTTCGACCGGCCCAACATCACCTACCGGATCGTGCCCAAGGACAACCCACGCGCGCAGGTGCTCGACCTCATCCGCACCGAGCACGCCGGGGACGCGGGGATCGTCTACTGCCTGTCCCGCGCGTCGGTGGAGCAGACGGCCGAGTACCTCAGCGCGCACGGCGTGCCGGCGCTGCCGTACCACGCGGGCCTGGACCGGGCCGTGCGCGCGGCGAACCAGTCGCGGTTCCTGCGCGAGGACGGCCTGGTCATGGTCGCGACCATCGCGTTCGGGATGGGCATCGACAAGCCCGACGTGCGGTTCGTCGCGCACCTGGACCTGCCCAAGTCGGTCGAGGGCTACTACCAGGAGACCGGCCGGGCCGGCCGTGACGGGCTGCCGTCGACGGCGTGGCTCGCGTACGGCCTGCAGGACGTGGTGCAGCAGCGTCGGCTCATCGACTCCTCCGAGGGCGACGCCGCGCACCGGCGCCGGCTGAGCGCGCACCTCGACGCGATGCTCGCGCTCTGCGAGACGGTGACCTGCCGGCGTGCGCAGATGCTCGCGTACTTCGGCGAGGAGTCCGGACCGTGCGGCGCGTGCGACACGTGCCTCGAGCCGCCCGAGACCTGGGACGGGACCGTCGCGGCGCAGAAGCTGCTGTCCGCCATCGTGCGCCTGGAGCGCGAGCGCGGGCAGCGATTCGGTGCCGGGCACCTCATCGACGTGCTGCTCGGCAAGGCGACCCCGCGCGTCGAGCAGCTGGGCCACCGGTCGCTGTCCGTGTTCGGCGTGGGCGCGGACCTGTCCGACGGCGAGTGGCGCGGCGTCGTCCGGCAGCTGCTCGCGCAGGGGCTGGTCGGGGTGGACGGCGACGGCTACGGCACCCTGCGCACGACGCCGGCCAGCGCGGACGTGCTCTCCGGCGCCCGGACGGTCGCGCTCCGCCGGGCACCGGCCCGGGCGACGAAGCCCGCGCGGAG
>AXCX01000368.1 GCA_000767215.1 Actinotalea fermentans ATCC 43279 = JCM 9966 = DSM 3133 | reverse complement strand
CTCGGCGGGCGTGCCGCTGCCGCTGCCCGACGCGCGGCTGCTCGAGGCCGGCGTCCAGCCGTGGGCAGACCTGCCGCTGTGGCTGCCCCGCGAGACCGCCCTGACGGCGTGGGCGGTGGGCACGGCCCGCGCGCGCGAGCTCGGCCTGGCGAGCAGGCCGGTGGCCGACATCGTCCGCGACACCTGGGACTGGGTGCGCGCGCTGCCGGCTGGCGAGCTCGCGCACGAGCTGCCGGCATCGGTGTCCGCGCTCACCATCCGTCCCTAGCTCCGACCGACCCCGAGTGGAACGAAGATGGAGCACGACGTTCCACTCGAGCCCCGATCACGGCACCTTCGTTCCACTCGAGGTCAGACGCCGTCAGGGAAGCCCAGCTGGCGCCAGGCCTCGTAGGCGGCGACCGCCGCGGCGTTCGCGAGGTTGAGCGAGCGCCGGCCGGGCAGCATCGGGATGCGCACCTGCTCGGTCACGCGCGGGTGGGCGAGGACGGCGTCGTCCAGCCCGGTGGGCTCGGGGCCGAAGAGCAGCACGTCGCCGTCGCGGTACGCCAGGTCCGTGTGCCGCAGCCGGGCGCGCGTGGTGAAGGCGACGACCCGCGCGTCGGCCACCGCCGCGAACGCCTCGTCGAGGTCGGCGTGCACCACGACGTGCGCGAGGTCGTGGTAGTCCAGGCCGGCCCGGCGCAGCCGCGGCTCGTCGAGCTCGAACAGCGGGTCCACCAGGTGCAGCCACGCGCCCGTCGCCGCGCACATCCGGATCGCGTTGCCGGTGTTCCCCGCGATGCGCGGCGAGTGGAACATCACCCGGATCACGCCACCGCCCGCCTCACGCGCGCGGCGGCGCGGTGCTCTCCCGCACCACGAGCTCCGTGGCCAGGTCGATCCGCAGGTTGGACGGCGCCTCCCCGCGCGCGAGGTCGAGCACCATGCGCGCCGCGGTCGCCGCCATCTCCTGCAGCGGCTGGCGCACCGTGGTCAGGGGCGGGCCGATCCAGGCCGCGACCGGCAGGTCGTCGTACCCGACGATCGACAGGTCCTCCGGCACGCGCAGGCCGCGCTCGCGGGCCGCGCGCATGACGCCGAGGGCCTGCAGGTCGCTGCCCGCGAAGATCGCGGTCGGGGGCTCGGGCAGGTCCAGGAGGGCCGCGCCGTGGGTGTAGCCGCCGCCGACGAAGAAGTCGCCGTGCCGCACCAGCTTCGGGTCCAGCGAGAGCCCGGCCTCCTCGAGTGCCGTGCGGTACCCGTCGATGCGGGCGCGCGAGCACATGACGTCCGCCGGGCCCGCGATGACGGCGATGCGCCGGTGGCCCAGGCCGATGAGGTGCCGGGTCGCGACCAGCCCGCCGTTCCAGTTCCCCGAGCCGACGGTCGGCACGTCCGTGGGCGGCTCGCCCGCGGTGTCGACGACGACGACGGGGATGGAGCGCGCCGCGAGCTGCCGGCGCTGGGACACGTCCAGGCCGGACAGGACCAGGATCACGCCGAGCGGCGGGCGGGCGAGCATGTCGTCCAGCCACTCCTGCGGCGGGCGGTGCGCGCCCCCGAGCTCCGAGAGCACGACGCCGACGCGCGCGGCCGCGGCCACCTGCTCCACGCCCTTGATGAGCTCGACCGCCCAGGCGAAGTCGAGCTCGTGGATGACCAGGTCGATCAGGCGTGAGCCCGGTCCGGCCTTCGCCCGACGGCGCCGGTACTGGTGCCGCTCGATCGCGGCCTCCACCCGTGCCCGGGTGGCGGGGGAGACGTCGGGGCGGCCGTTGAGCACCTTCGACACCGTGGGCACCGAGACCCCTGCGTCACGTGCGATGGCGGCGATCGTCGTCGTCGGAGCTCCGTTGCCCACGAGGATCCTTCGGTGTCGGGTCGCAATTTTCGACCACCGTAGCACCGCCGATCGGGTGACGGCCGTGCGTCTCGGGCAGGTGGTCCATCTGCTGGTCGGCGCCCCGGCTGGACCATCGGCGCGGCGGGCAGGGGCGGGCCGTGCGTCGGGGCGGTGGGCCCGTGGCGGGCCGATAGTTTCGGGCTTCGCCGCGTGCGGGACCGGAGTCCGGGAGGACGGCCGCCCGCGCGCCGATACCGTGGCCCCATGACCGAGCCAGCCGCCCCGACGAGCGCCGACGACGAGACCACCGGCGCCCGGCCACCGCTGGTGCCGGCCCTCGTGGTGTGGTGGGTCGTGGTCGAGGCGCTCGTGGCGCTGACGACCGTGCCGACGCTCGTGTGGCTGCCGTTCCTGGAGCCGAGCTGGGTGAACGTGCCGCTGATGGTCGTGCTCGGCATCCCGGTCGGGCCCGCGCTCGCGGCGGCCCTGTTCGCCTGGCGGCGGTTCACGGAGGACCGTGACCTCTCCCCGGCGCGGCACTTCTGGCGCGGCTACCGCTTGAACTGGGCGGACGTCCTGCGCCTGTGGGTGCCCGCGCTCGTCGTGCTCGTGCTGCTCGGGGTCAACCTGGCGAACCTGCGCGGCAACGGCGCCCCGATCGCGTTCGGCGTCGTCGGCGTCGTGGCCGCGGTGCTCGTCGCGGTGTGGACGCTGCACGCGCTGCTCGTGGCCTCGCTCTTCAGCTTCCGCACCGGCGACGTCGTCCGGATCGCCGTGTTCTTCGTCGTCGCCAAGCCGTTCGCGTCCGTCGGGGCGCTCGCGATCGTGGGCCTGGGTGTCGCGGCCGCGTGGTTCGTGGGCCCGTGGCTGCCGATGGCGCTCGCGTCGCTCCTCACGTTCCTGCTCTGGCGCAACGGGATGCCGATCGCCGAGGAGGTCAAGCGGCGCTTCGTCGTCGGCGGGGAGGCGCGCGCGGAGGGTGGTACCGCGGAGGGCGGCCAGGCGGCTGCCGT
>AXCX01000367.1 GCA_000767215.1 Actinotalea fermentans ATCC 43279 = JCM 9966 = DSM 3133 | reverse complement strand
ACCCCAGCAGCGGCACGTCGAGGTCGTAGGCGAGCACGACGGCACGGGCCAGCCGGGTCTCCTGCTCGGCCGTGAGGAAGCCGACGGTCCGGCCGAGCAGACTGGTGGGCACCGTCACCACGTTGTCGAGGCTGGCCGCAGAGCGTCGGTCGAGGCCGTTCTCCGGCCCGAGGAGCAGCTCGCTCGTCAGCCCCTTCACGGTGGTGGTGATCGGTGCGACGGTCACCTTCGTCATGGCGGCGCGAGCGGGCTCGCGGGTCAGCACGAGTGCCGGGCGAGTCTTGTCGAGCCGGACGAGGCAGATCTCACGCACCGGTCAGGGCTCGACGTCGAAGTTCGCCGCGGTCCAGCGGACGAGGTCGTCGAGGTCGTCGGCGGCTCCGCGCCGGGAGAGGATCTCCGCGTCGTGCTCGGCGAGCAGCCGGCGCATCTCTCGCTCGACCGCGGAGGCGACCAGTGCGGCGCGGCTCGGGGCCTTCCCGGACGCGACGGCCTCGTCGAGGAAGGCGACCATCTCGTCCGGCAGGCGGACCGCGATCTGCGTGCTCATGAGGCGAGCCTATCCCCGTGCATCCCGATCCGGGATGCACTCAGCCCTCGGCGATCACCGCGAGCACGCCCGCGCCGTAGCGCTCCACCTTGGCGACGCCGATGCCGGACACCGCGCCCAGCTCGGCCGGCGTCGTCGGGCGGCGCTGGGCCAGCTCGCGCAGCGTCGCGTCGTGGAAGACGACGTACGCGGGCACGCCCTGCTCCTTCGCCGTCGCGGCCCGCCAGGCCCGCAGGCGCTCGAACAGCGCGGTCTGCCCGGCGTCGAGGTCCGCGGCCACGGCCGCGGTGCCGGCGG
>AXCX01000366.1 GCA_000767215.1 Actinotalea fermentans ATCC 43279 = JCM 9966 = DSM 3133 | reverse complement strand
GGGCGGCGGCGGGGTGGCGCCGGCCATGCCCGGCGGGGGCGGCGTCACCGGCGCACCGGCCATGCCCGGGGCCGGGGGAGGCGTGGTCTGCAGGGCGAACGACCGGATCGCGCCCTGGCCGTCGAGGTCCCGCAGGGTCGTCAGCACGCGGTCGCGCTCGGCGGCGTCGGCGGGACGGCCGCTCGCCTCGAGGTACGTCAGCACGCCCAGGTCGCGGAAGTACTTGTCCAGGTCCGCCGGGCGGGGCCCGCCCGTGGCCGTGCTGCTCATGTTGCTCATGGCCGAGTCGGCCTTGGCGGCCAGGTCGGACGCGGCCGCCTTCGCCTTGTCGAGAAGACCCATCGTCGTGCTCCTCCCGGGTGCGTGCACCGGGCGTCACGGGCGACGTGTCCCGGCTGCACGGAAAGCCTACAAAGCGGTGACCTGCGTCGTTAGAGTTCGAGCGAACCCGCTGCGCCCGCGCGGAATGACAAAGGGATCCGTCGCCATGACTATCCACGGCTCGCTGTTCGCGGACCACAAGGAGAACACCTCGCAGGACCCGTTCTCCCTGCAGAACAAGAAGATGCTGAAGATCCAGATGGGCTACGGCCCCGTCTGGGCACGGACCGGCTCGATGGTCGCCTACCAGGGCGACGTCCGCTTCCAGAACACCGGCTCGGGCGGGCTGGACAAGTGGATGAAGCAGAAGCTCACCGGTGAGGGCGTCGACATGATGCAGTGCACCGGGCAGGGCGAGCTCTTCGTGGCGGACCTCGCGAGCGAGATCCAGGTGATGTACCTGGAGAACGACATGATCTCCGTCAACGGCGCGAACGTCCTGGCGTTCTCCAGCTCGATCGAGTGGGACATCCACCGGGTCCAGGCGCGCGGCGCGATGATGACCGGCGGGCTGTACAACGTCTCCCTGCGCGGCACCGGCTACGTCGCGGTGACCACCAAGGGCGACCCGGTGGCGCTCGACGTCGCCAGCGCCCCGACGTTCGCCGACGCGCAGGCCGTCGTGCTGTGGACCTCCGGCGTGAGCATGGACATCCGCGTCGACACCGGCGGCATCAAGTCGATGATCCGTGGCGGCACCGGCGAGTTGCTGCAGATGGCGTTCGGCGGCCAGGGCTACGTGCTCGTGCAGCCGAGCGAGTCCGTGGTGCAGGGCGGCGCCCAGCAGCAGAAGTCCAGCGGCGGCGGCCTCGGCGGTCTGCTCGGCGGCTGACCGGTCGATCCCGCGAGGGCCCGGCTCCCCTGGGGGCTGGGCCCTCGCGCGTCGGCCCCCGCGTCCGGTGGTGGGGTGCCGGAGTGGGTGCAACGGCGGGGTGCGATGGCGGGGCGGGCGGCTCGACGCGCGGGGGCGGGCGCCCGGTGCGATGGTGACCACCATGAGCACGCGCGCCTCCGTCGCCGACGTCCGCGGCCGCCCGGCCTTCCAGCGTGGGGCCCGCCTGGGCTACGCCGCCAACGGTGTCCTCAACCTCGCCATCGGCTGGCTGGCGCTCCAGGTCGCCTGGGGCGCGGGGAGCGAGGAGGCGAGCGCGACGGGCGCGCTCCGGACCCTCGCGGGCACCCCGGTCGGCGGGTTCCTCCTGTGGGTGCTGCTCGTCGGGTTCGCGCTGCTCGGCCTCTGGCAGCTCACGACGGCGCTGCTCGGCGGGCGTACCGGCGAGCGGCTCAAGGCGGCCGGCAAGGGGGTCGTGTACCTGGCGCTCGCCGTCGCGGCGTACGGGGTCGTCGACCAGGGCGGGTCCGGCTCGTCCGGCTCCGGCGGCTCGAGCGAGGCCGGCTGGACGGCCGACCTCATGGCCCAGCCGCTGGGCCGGCTGCTGGTCGCCGCGGTCGGTGCCGGCGTCATCGCCGTCGGCGCCTACCACGTGCACAAGGGCTGGACGCGCACGTTCCTGCGCGACCTCCGCGAGCACCCGGGGCCCTGGGTGGTCCGCGCCGGCCGGCTCGGCTACGTGGCGCGCGGCGTCGCGTTCGGCGTCGTCGGGGGTCTGTTCGTGGCCGCCGCGGCCACCGCCGACCCCGACCGCGCCCAGGGGCTCGACGGCGCCCTGCAGACGCTGCGCGACGCGCCCTTCGGCCAGTGGCTCCTCACGATCGTCGCGCTCGGGTTCGTCGCGTACGGCGTCTACTCGTTCGTCCGGGCGCGCGTCGGCAGGGTCTGAGGCTCCGCCGCCGGCTCGCGCTGCAGGTAGCGCCAGCCGAGCGCGACGCACACCAGCCCGTTGAGCACCCCGACGCCGACGTCGGTCGCGTGGTGCATGCCGCGGTAGAGGCGCGCGTACGCGACGAGCGCGGGCACCAGGACGCACAGCGTGGTCACGAGGTAGCGCAGCCAGCGCCGGCGGATCCGCCGGGCGAGCAGCGCGAGCGAGACGTAGAACGCGACGGACGCGCCCGCGTGCCCGCTCGGGAAGCCGGACGTCGGTGGCGCCTCGTCGAGGAGCTCGACGTCGGGGCGCTCCCGGCCCACCACCAGCGCCGACAGCATGAACACCGCCGCCTGCACGGCGACCGCGATCCCCGGGATCACCGCGACCCACCACTGCCGGGTGCGCCACCAGACCAGGGCGATGACCAGCAGGCAGCCGGCGATGATGACCTCGGTGTTCCCGACGGCGGACCAGATCGCCGTGAGCTGGTTGAGCAGCGGCGTCCGCTC
>AXCX01000365.1 GCA_000767215.1 Actinotalea fermentans ATCC 43279 = JCM 9966 = DSM 3133 | reverse complement strand
ACCTCGCCGGGCAGCGAGTCGAGCGGCCCGACGATGAGCAGCCCGACGGCGACCACGGCCGCGAACAGGCCGACGGCGGGGGCCAGCGTGCGCCGGACCAGGTCGCGGCGGGCCTGCGCGACGGTCGGCCGGCTGGGGTCGAGCTCGTACCTGTGCACGAACGCGTCGAACCGGGCGCGGACGCCCTCGGCGGCGGGGGACGACGTCGTCATCGGTGCTCCTTCGCGGGGGACGCGGGGTGGGCCCCGGGCGCGGCGGGGTGCCGGCCGAGGTAGCCGAGGTAGGAGGCGCCCGCCATCGCGCTGCCGAGCAGGACCCCCGCGACGACGTCGGTCGGGTAGTGCGCACCGAGCAGCACGCGGTCCAGGCCGGTGACGACGACGGCGGCGCCCACCGCCGTCGGGACCGCCACCCGGGCGCGCGGGCCGAGCAGCGGCCAGAGCAGGATCACGAGCGTCAGGCCGGCCGAGGCGGCGTTGGTCACGTGACCGGACGGGAAGCTGTAGCCGGGGGCGAGGGTGATCGCGTCGTCGACCACCGGCCGGGCGCGCTGCACCACGTACTTGGCGAGCAGACCGAGGTTCCACGCGACCAGGAGCGTCACGAACGCCCACAGCGCCCGCGTCCGCAGCCCGTGGCGACGCCAGGCCCCCAGGCACACCAGCGCGACGACGAGGTTGACCCAGCGCGCCTGGAACGCGGTCTGCCAGGCGAGCAGCGCGTCGCGCAGGGCTGGGTTCTCCCTGGTCAGGTCCGTCCCCGCGCGGATCGCCGCCTCGTCGAGGGTCACCAGCGGCGAGCCCTTCGCGCGGACCAGGAGCGCGAGCGCGGCGACCGGGAGGACCAGGGCGGCGGCGAACGTCACCGCGCGCGCCAGCCGGTGCCGACGCCCGGGATGGTGGCCGGGCGGGTCGGCGGGGGGCGGGGCCTCCCCGGCGGGCGTGATCATTGCCGCAGGTTAAGCACGGGTTGGCGAGCCCGCGCGTCGGGGAATCCCCGGCAGCCGGCGCGCGCACCGGCCGCCGG
>AXCX01000364.1 GCA_000767215.1 Actinotalea fermentans ATCC 43279 = JCM 9966 = DSM 3133 | reverse complement strand
CGGGAGGGGTGGCGCGGGGGTGCGCCGGGAGGGCCGGCGCCAGGTGTCTACTCCGGCGGAGGGCCGGCGAGGGGCGGCGTCGGGCCGTCAGTCCGGGACGACGATCGGGAACTGGATCTCCGTCAGGTAGTCGGCGGGGCTCGGCGCCTCCTGCGGGCCGTTCAGGTAGACCTCCCGGGGCGCGCCCGTCGCGGAGTGCCCGTGCTCGGCCACCCATTGCTCGACTGCCGCGTACGCCGGCCCGACCTCCTCGTACGGGCCGCGGTGCACCGTCGACGCGACCAGCTCGGCGGGCCGCTCCTCCCCGGCGACCTCGCCGATCCCCGGGAACGGCGTCGCCGTCGGGAAGGCGAGCTCCACCTCGCCCTCGCCGCCACCGTCGGCGTCGACCATCTCCGTCATGACCAGCGTCGGCGGCCCGGCGAACCCTGCCCCCGACCGCCCGACGGCGGCCGCGATCGTGGCGAAGCCCTCCGCCACCGCCGGCCCGACGTCGTCGGCCGTCACCCGCCTGCGCAGCACCGCCAGGTGCGTCGCGGGCAGCTCCTTGACCGTCACGTCGTACGTCATGGGTCTTCCCTCCTCCTCGATGAGCCGTCGGAGGTACGCGAGCATCCGGGTCTCGTGCTCCAGCCGGTCCTCGAGCCGCGCGCGGTGCCGGTCCATGACCTTGGCGACGACGTCGTCGTCGGCCGCGGCGAGCACCTCGGCGATCTCGTCGAGCGGCATCTCGAGCGAGCGCAGCACGCGGATCACCTCGGCTGACGTCGCCTGGGCGTACGTGTAGTACCGGTAGCCCGACGCCGGGTCGACCCACGCCGGCTCGAGCAGCCCGGCGTCGGCGTAGTTCCGCAGCGCCTTGACCGACAGCCGCGTGACGCGCGAGAAGCGTCCGATCGGGATCAGCGTGTCCATCGCTCGCGTCCCTCCCCTCACCTGCACGGTGGGGTCTCCCCTTACGGGAAAGTCAACACCCGCCGCCATGCGGGCGGGAGGCGCTCGTTGGAGGGATCGCACAAACGGCCGGGGCCGGTTTGTCGGCCGCCCGCAGGCGCTACCTACGCATCCGTAGCCTACGGTTTCGTAAGTCAGCACGTCCGTCCCCGGAGAGGACCTCCCCGTTGGTCGAGACTCCCCCACCGGTCCAGCTGCTCGCACCCGACGG
This sequence comes from Actinotalea fermentans ATCC 43279 = JCM 9966 = DSM 3133, assembly GCA_000767215.1. Classification (GTDB taxonomy): domain Bacteria; phylum Actinomycetota; class Actinomycetes; order Actinomycetales; family Cellulomonadaceae; genus Actinotalea; species Actinotalea fermentans. Next base: position 2,488 of record AXCX01000364.1, on the reverse strand, counting down.
CGTCCGCGTGGCCCATCCCACCTACGACGACGCGGTCGCCCGCCTGACCCCGGACCACCTCCGGGCGATGTACGGCGACATGGTGCTCGCGCGCCGCTTCGACACCGAGGCGACCGCGCTCCAGCGGCAGGGCGAGCTCGCGCTCTTCGCCCCGGCGCTCGGCCAGGAGGCCGCGCAGATCGGCTCCGCGCACGCGCTCGCGCCGCAGGACATGGTCTTCCCGAGCTACCGCGAGCACGGCGTGCTGCACACCCGCGGCATCGACCCGCTCGACGTGCTGAGCCTCTTCCGCGGCATCGACTACGGCGCGTGGGACCCCCGCGCGTCGGGCGTGCACCTGTACACGCTGGTCATCGGCTCGCACACGCTGCACGCGACCGGCTACGCGATGGGCGTGGCCCGCGACGGCGCCGTGGGCACCGGCGACCCGGCGCGCGACACCGCGGTCATCGCCTACTTCGGCGACGGCGCGACGTCGCAGGGCGACACCAACGAGTCGCTCGTCTTCGCCGCCGTGAACGACGCGCCGATCGTGTTCTTCTGCCAGAACAACGGCTGGGCGATCTCCGAGCCCACCAGCAAGCAGTCGCGCGTCCCGCTCGCCGACCGTGGGCTGGGCTTCGGGATCCCGACGGTCCGCGTGGACGGCAACGACGTCCTCGCCTGCTGGGCCGTGACCCGCGAGGCGCTGAACCGGGCCCGGTCCGGCGGCGGCCCCACCTTCGTCGAGGCCGTCACCTACCGCATGGGCGCGCACACGACGTCGGACGACCCGACCCGGTACCGGACGTCGGAGGAGGAGGAGTCGTGGCGGCGCCGCGACCCGATCGACCGGCTGCGCGCCTACCTCGAGGCTACCGGCGAGCTGCCCGAGGCGTACCTCGCGAGCGTCGAGGCGGAGGCTGAGGCCCTGGGTGCTCGGCTGCGCCAGGGCGTCCGCGCGATGGCGGCGCCCGACCCGGCGTCGATGTTCGACCACGTCTACGCCACGAGCCACGCGGGCGTCGCCCGCGAGCGCCAGGAGTACCTCGCCTCGACAGCGACCGGGAGCGACCGATGACGATGACCCAGACGCGCCCGAGCGGCGCGGCCCAGGCGAACGGCGCGGCCCGCGCCGGCGACGACGGCCTCACGACCCTGACCATGGCCAAGGCCATCAACCTCGGCCTGCGCGCGGCGCTCGCCGCGGACCCGCTCGTCCTGCTCATGGGCGAGGACATCGGCGCACTCGGCGGCGTGTTCCGCGTGACCGACGGCCTGGCCGCCGAGTTCGGCACCGACCGCGTCGTGGACACCCCGCTCGCGGAGTCCGGCATCGTCGGGACCGCGATCGGGCTCGCGATGCGCGGCTACCGGCCCGTGTGCGAGATCCAGTTCGACGGGTTCGTGTTCCCGGCGTTCGACCAGATCACCACCCAGCTCGCCAAGATGCACTACCGGACGCGCGGCAAGCTCTCGCTGCCCGTCGTCATCCGCATCCCGTTCGGTGGCGGCATCGGCGCGGTGGAGCACCACAGCGAGTCGCCCGAGGTCCTCTTCGCGCACACCGCGGGCCTGCGCGTGGTCTCGCCGGCGTCGCCCGCTGACGCGTTCACGATGATCCAGGAGGCCATCGCCTCGCCGGACCCGGTGATCTTCTTCGAGCCCAAGGGCCGCTACTGGGAGAAGGGCCAGGTCGACCTGGGCCGGCCGTACGCGACGCCGTCGGGCGGGCTGGACCGGGCGCGCGTGGTGCGGCGCGGGACTGACGCCACCGTGGTCGCCTACGGGCCGACCGTGCACACCGCCCTCAAGGCCGCCGACGCCGCCGCCGCGGAGGGCAGGTCGCTCGAGGTGATCGACCTGCGCTCGATCTCCCCGCTCGACACCGACACCGTGGCCGAGTCCGTGCGGCGGACCGGGCGGTGCGTCGTCGTGCACGAGGCGCCCGTGGCGTTCGGGACCGGCGGCGAGATCGCCGCCCGGATCACCGAGGCGTGCTTCTACCACCTGCAGGCGCCCGTGCTGCGCGTGGGCGGCTTCGCGACGCCGTACCCGATCGCCCGGCTCGAGCACGAGTACCTGCCGTCGGTGGACCGCGTGCTCGACGCCGTCGACCGCGCCGTCGGCTTCTGAGAGGGGCACCGCGTGCCGCAGTACCAGCAGTTCCGCCTGCCCGACGCCGGTGAGGGCCTCACGGAGGCCGACATCGTCGAGTGGCGCGTCGCCGTCGGCGACCGCGTCGCCGTGAACCAGCCGATCGTCGAGATCGAGACCGCGAAGTCGCTGGTCGAGCTGCCGTGCCCGTTCGACGGCGTCGTGACGGAGATCCTCGCGGCGGTCGGGGAGACCGTCGACGTCGGGACGCCGATCATCACCGTGGACGTCGACCCCGACGGGCCGCCGGCCGCGGAGCCGGACGCGCCGGCCGGAGCGGGCACCGACGTCGTGCAGGACGCCGAGGCTGCCGGGGGCGCGGCGGCCGGGGTCGAGCCGGTGGAGGCCGACG
>AXCX01000363.1 GCA_000767215.1 Actinotalea fermentans ATCC 43279 = JCM 9966 = DSM 3133 | reverse complement strand
AGCGCCTGCAGGGTCGGGTAGACCGAGCCCGGGCTCGGCGTCCAGAAGCCCTGGCTGCGTGCGGAGATCTCCTGGATCAGCTCGTAGCCGTGGCGCGGCTGCTCGGCGAGCAGCACGAGGATCGCGGCGCGGACGTCGCCGCGACCGCGTCCGCGGCCTCGCCCGCGGCCGTGCCGCCCGAACGGGCCGGGTCCGAAGCCGCCGCCCGGGCCGAACCCACCCGGGGGACCGAACCCGCCGGGGGGGCCGAAGCCGTCTCCGGAACCGAACCTGCCGGCCGGGCCGAAGCCCTCTCCGGGGCCGAAGCCCGGGCCACGTCGGCGTCGGCCGCCGCGTCCGTCGAACGGGGGCTGAGGGAACGTCGGGTGCTCACCCATGCTGACACCTCCGAGATGTCGTCTATCTATCGTCGAGCCATCACGATATATCGCTCTATCGCGCAAGTGAAGCCCCCGACGGCTCCTCTCGTAACGGTTCGGACGCGACAGTCCAGTTCCGTCCCCGTGATCTTGAGTTTGTGGGCAGGATGCCGACGACGGGACCCGGCGCAGGGTCCAGCCCCGGAGTGCCGAGCAGAGAGGCGACGGCATGACCCAGACCGTGACGTCCGTGGCGTCGCCCCTGGCTGCGCCCGGTCCCGGCCAGGGCGCCGGCCACCACGAGTACGGGGCCGACGCGCTCATCGTCTGCGACAACCTCGTGCGGATCTACCAGGTCGAGCAGATCGAGGTGCAGGCGCTGCAGGGCCTCGACCTGCTCATCCACCCGGGCGAGATGGTCGCCATCGTCGGCGCCTCGGGCTCGGGGAAGTCGACGCTGCTGAACATCCTCTCCGGGCTCGACGTGCCCACCGCGGGCCGGGCCCGCGTCGCCGGCTGGGACCTGCTGCACATGACGACCGCCGACCGCCTCGCCTACCGCCGCGAGGTCGTCGGCTTCATCTGGCAGCAGACCGCGCGGAACCTGCTGCCGTACCTGACGGCCGTCGAGAACGTCGTCCTGCCGATGGCGTTCGCCGGCACCCGCGCGCGGGCGCGCCGCCGTCGGGCGACCGAGCTGCTGGAGATGCTGGGCATGGGGGACAAGGCGCACCGGCGGCCCGGGGAGCTGTCGGGCGGCGAGCAGCAGCGGGTCGCGGTCGCCGTCGCGCTCGCCAACCGCCCGCAGGTGCTCTTCGCCGACGAGCCGACCGGCGAGCTCGACTCCGCGACGGGCGACGAGGTCTTCGCGGCCCTGCGCGCGGCCAACACCCAGCTGGGCGCCACGGTCGTCGTGGTCACCCACGACGAAGGCGTGCACACCCAGGTCCAGCGCACCGTCGCGATCCGCGACGGGCGCACGTCGTCGGAGGTCGTGCGGCGGACCGAGGTCGACGAGTTCGGCGCCTCCTCCGTGGTCGCCGAGGAGTACGCGGTGCTCGACCGCGCCGGCCGCCTGCAGCTGCCCAAGGACTACCGGTCCGCGCTCGGCCTGCGCGACCGCGTGCGCCTCGAGCTCGAGCAGGACCACGTGGGCGTCTGGCCCGACGCCGGACGGTCGCGCCGCGGGCGCGGCGACGAGGAGGGTGCGTCGTGACCGCGCAGACGGGCCGCATCCCGGCCACGGGGCCGGCGGCCGCCGGCACCTCCGGCACCGCGGTCAGCGTCGTCGACGTCTCGCGCACGTACCGGTCCTCCGGCGGCGACGTGCACGCGCTCGCCGGCATCACCTTCGACGTCCCCCGGGGCCAGCTCGTCGCGCTCGTCGGCCGGTCCGGCTCGGGCAAGACGACGCTGCTCAACTGCATCGGCGGCCTGGACCGGCCGACGTCGGGCCGGGTGCGCATCGGCGAGCACGAGGTGACCGCGCTGGACGAGACCGGCCGCACGCGGCTGCGCCGCGACGAGCTCGCCTTCGTGTTCCAGACGTTCGGCCTGGTCCCGCTGCTGTCGGCGGCGGAGAACGTCGGTCTGCCGATGCGCCTGCGGCGGGTCGCGCCCGCCGAGCGCGAGGCGCGCGTGGCCCACCTGCTCGAGCTGGTCGGCCTCGCGCCGCACGCCGCCCAGCGGCCGTCGGAGCTGTCCGGCGGTCAGCAGCAGCGCGTCGCGATCGCGCGGGCGCTCGCGAACTCCCCGCGCCTGCTCGTCGCCGACGAGCCCACCGGTCAGCTCGACGCCGAGACCGGCGCGGCGATCATGGCGCTGCTGCGGGCCGTCGTCCGCGCCGAGGGCATGACGGCGATCATCTCCACCCACGACGCCACGCTCATGGCGATGGCGGACCGCACGATCCGCCTGGCCGACGGCCGGCTGGTCGAGGACACCCAGGGCTGAGCCGGACCGGTGACGACGACGACGCGCTCGCGAACCGGGAGCGTGCCCACCGGCACCCCGGGCGTCGGCGCACGCTCGCGGCGCCCCGTCCGCCCGCGCCCGGGCCTCTGGCTCCTGCGCATCGTGCGGCACCGCGCCGGCACGCAGTGGCGGCTGCTGGCCGTCACGGCGACGGTCGCGCTGCTCGTGGCCACGCTGGTGGCGACGCTCGCGCTCGTCCTGCACCTGACGGAGAACCGGGGCGTCGGACAGGCCCTCGCGAGCGACCCCGAGCGCGCCCGGCTCACGGTCTCGCTGGGCGACCTCGACGTCTCCGTGACCGAGGCGAGCGAGGGCGTGTCGGCGGCGGTGTCGGACATCCTCGGCGCGCCCGTCGCGCTCGACGTCCATGCGACCTCCGACCTGTACGGGGTGGCCCGGCCCGGCATGATCGACGCCCTCGCCTACGTCGACCGCCGCGACAGCATCGAGTCCTCGGCGACGCTCGTCGACGGGACCTGGCCCGGGGCGTGGGCGGGCGGCGACGAACCCGTCCCGGTCGCGGCGCCCGTCGTCGGCGCCCAGGCCTTCGACCTCGAGGTCGGCGACACCCTGGTCCTCAAGGACCGCATCGGTGAGGCCGACGTCGTCGTGCGCATCGACGGCCTGTACGAGGTGGCCTACCCGGACCGCACGGACTGGGGGCGAGACCGCCTCGGGGGGTGGGCCTACTCGGACAGCTACCCCGTGCCGGGCAGCGGAGGGTTCCTGTCCACCGAGGCCTTCGGCCCGCTGGTCGCGTCGGCGGAGACGGTCGACAGCGGGGTGATCCAGGTGCTGCGCTCGCTGCTGCGCGTCGCCCCCGACCTGTCGGAGATGACGGCCGCCGACCTGCCGGCGCTGCGCACCGCCGCCGACACCATGGAGGACGAGGTCGGCTTCCGCGTCGACGCGCTCGTGGGCGGTGCCGACGTCTCGGTGCCCCTGCGGTTCCTGCTCCGGGACACGATGACGGGCGTCGTCGTCACGCGCGCCGGGGTGGCGGTCGCCGCGGTCATCCTGCTGCTCGTCGCCTTCGCGGCCCTGCTGCAGACCGCCCGGCTCGTGGCCGACGCACGGAACGCCGAGCACGACCTCATGCGCGCCCGGGGCGCCTCGCGCGCGCACCTCGTGGCGGCGCTCGTCGTCGAGACCGGGACGCTCGGGGTGCTCGTGGGCGTCGCCGGGCCCGTGCTCGCGCCGCTCCTGCTGCGGGCCCCCGGCGG
>AXCX01000362.1 GCA_000767215.1 Actinotalea fermentans ATCC 43279 = JCM 9966 = DSM 3133 | reverse complement strand
CGTGCGCGCCCGGCACGGTCGCAGCCGCGGGGGCCGGCGGTGCGTCGTCGACGACCGGTGCGTCGTCGTCGACCGGCGGTGCGGCCTCGACGACGGGCGCGTCGTCGGCGGGCGGTGCTTCGGGGCCCTGCGGGGCGGGCGTCGTCGGGTCGTCCTGGCTGTCGCGGGGCGTCGTGGACATGCGTCCCCTCCTGTCGCGGATGGCCTGCGCCTCAACCTAGCGCCGACGATCTTCGGGCACGAGGGGAGCGTGCGTGCCCATCTCGCCGCGGCGCCGTGCGTCGGGCCGTGCGTGGCCCGACGGCCGTCTCGGGACGGTCAGGCGCGGGGCGCCCCGACGGCCTCGGGTGCCGGCTGCGCCGCCTGCGCGGTGACGGGCGCGGTGACGGGCGTGGTGACGGGCGCAGCGACCGGCGCGGCGACCGGCGTCGGGCGGCCCGCCGCGTAGGCGTAGCCGGCGCCGATGACGACGGCGCCCCCCACGAGGTTCCCGAGCCCGACGACGACCATGTTCTCCGCGAAGGCCGCCCACGACGTCTCCGGCAGCGCGCCGACGAGGCCCAGCGCGAACGTGGTCATGTTCGCGACGACGTGCTCGAACCCGCTGGTGATGAAGGCGAGCAGGCACCAGAAGATGACGATGAGCCGGGCGACCTCCGAGCGCATGCGGGCGCCGGCCCAGATCGCCAGGCAGACGAGCGCGTTGCAGAGGACGCCGCGCCAGAACAGCTGGCCGACGGTCTCGTGGCCCTTCGCCTCGAGCACGCCGGCGAGCATCTGCCCCGCGGCGGTGGTCGGTGCGGTCAGGCCGGTGAGGTGCACCATCGTGCCGAAGACGAAGGCGCCGGCCATGTTCCCGAGGAAGGAGAACGCCAGGGTGCCGCCCGCGCGGCCCCAGCCGAGCTCGCGGCGCAGCGCGCCCTGGGTCAGCGTCATCATGTTGGACGTCGCGAGCTCCGCGCCGGCCGCCACCACGAGCGTCAGGGCCACGCCGAACACGAGGCCCTGCACGAGGGGCGCCCAGGGGGAGTCGGCGGCGCGCAGGGGGCCCGCGGCGCTGAACATCAGCACCACGGCGACGCCGATGAACGCCCCGCCGTACATCGACTGCACGAGGTAGGCGAGCGGCCGCGCGGTGCCGCGGGCCTTGGTCGCGGCGGTGGCGGCCTGGGCGGTCATGGTGTCGGTGAGGCTCAGCACTGCTCCACTGTCCCTGGACCGGCCGGGTCAAACATGGGACGAAAGCCCGGCGGACATGGGACGAAAGGCGCCGCTGGTCCCGGTGATCATGGCGCACAGTGGATCGGTGACCCCCTCCGCCGCTCCTGCCCCCATGCCCACGACGACGCACCCGGCCCTGTTCACGCCCCTGACCCTGCGCGGGGTCACCGCCCGCAACCGCGTGTGGCTGGCGCCCATGTGTCAGTACTCGGCCGAGGGCGGGATGCCGGGCGAGTGGCAGCTCGTGCACCTGGCGGCCCGCGCGTCGGGCGGCTTCGGCCTGCTGGTCACGGAGGCGACGGCCGTCGTGCCCGAGGGGCGCATCACGCCGCAGGACGTCGGCCTGTGGTCCGACGAGCAGGCCCTGGCGTGGCGGCCCGTCGTCGACGCCGTGCACGCGCGCGGCGCGCTCGTCGCCGTCCAGCTCGCCCACGCGGGCCGCAAGGCCTCGACGTACCGGCCGTGGTCGGCGGCCCAGGGCACGGTCCCGCCCGACGACGGCGGGTGGGCCACCGTGGCGCCGTCGCCCCTGCCGTTCCCCGGCTACGCGCCGCCCACCGAGCTCGACGCGGCCGGCATCGCCGGCGTGGTCGACGCGTTCGCGGCGGCGACGCGCAGGGCGCTCGCGGCGGGGTTCGACGCCGTCGAGGTGCACGCCGCGCACGGCTACCTGCTGCACCAGTTCCTCTCGCCCCTGTCCAACGAGCGGACCGACGGCTACGGCGGCGACCTCGCCGGACGGGCGCGCCTGCTGCTCGAGGTGGTCCGGACCGTGCGGGCGGCCTGGCCCGAGGACCGGCCGCTGCTGGTCCGCCTGTCGGCCACGGACTGGACGGACGGCGGCCTGACCGTCGACGACGTCGCCACCGTCGCGACGTGGCTGGCCCCGCTGGGGGTCGACCTCGTCGACGTCTCGTCGGGCGGGAACGTCCTCGCGCCGGTCGCCGTCGGGCCGGGCTACCAGGTCCCGTTCGCGCGTGCCGTGCGCGAGGCGTCGGGGCTGGCGACGTCGGCCGTCGGGCTGATCGGGTCCGGCGCGGAGGCGGAGGCCGTGCTGACCGCGGGGAGCGCCGACGTCGTGATGATCGGGCGGCCGGCGCTCGCGGACGCGGCCTGGACGCTGCGTGCGGCGCACGAGCTGGGCGTGCCGGTCGGCCTGGACGGCGGCGCGCCGTGGCCGCCGCAGTACGTGCGCGGCGCCTGGGTCTGAGCGGACCCGTACACAAGGCGACGGCGCCCCTGCAGGGGCGCCGTCGTCGACAGCACTGGTGAACGAGGTATCAGGCGCTGCTCGATACGTACCGCAACGGGCTAGCCCGGTCGGCAGGTCCTCTCGAGGACTGGTCGCGCGTGGGTTCTCGTACCCGATGTGCTGTTGTGATTCCTTTCTACGCCACGGGTCGGCAATGCGGAAGCGTTGTCGCCGAGTTCACCCATACAGGCCTCTGACCTGCGCAGATGCGCGGCAGATGGGTCGCCAGGCGGGACGTTCCCGCTCACCATGTGACCCGCTCGTGCGACCGCGGGCGGCGTCCTCAGGCCTGCCGGCGACGCCGGTGCCGCACCAGCAGCACGAGCCCGACGGCAGCGGCTGCGATCACGGCTGCCGCGGGGACGGTGCGCCGCGGCGGCGGGAAGGACGGCCGGAGGGCGACCGGGCGCACGAAGGTCAGGGTCTCCCAGCCGTGCTCGACGGCGATCTTGCGGAGCGTGCGGTCGGGGTTGACGACGTGCCCGTGACCGACGAGGTCGAGCATCGGCGCGTCGGTCAGGGAGTCGGAGTAGGCGTAGCTCGCCGCCAGGTCGTAGCCCTTCTCCTCGGCGAGCTCGCGCACCGCCGTCGCCTTGTTCTCCCCGAACGCGTAGAAGGCGATCTCGCCGGTGTATCTCCCGTCGACGACCTCCATGCGGGTCGCGATGACGTGGTCGGCGCCGAGCATCTGGGCGATCGGCTCGACCACCTCCGAGCCCGACGCCGAGACGATGACCACGTCGCGGCCGGCGAGGTGGTGCTCGTGGATGAGCGCGATCGCCTCCGCGTACACGGTGGGCTCGATGTGCAGGTGCAGGGTCTCGGTGACGATCTGCGACACCTGCGCGACGTCCCAGCCCTTGACCATCGACGAGAGGAACTCCCGGAGCCGGTCCGTCTGCTCGCTGTCGGCGCGGCCGAGGAGGAAGAGGAACTGGGCGTAGGCCGTGCGGAGCACCTCGCGGCGGGTGATGAGGCCGCCCGCGAAGAACGGGCGCGAGAACGCGGTGACCGAGGACGTGGCGATGATCGTCTTGTCCAGGTCGAAGAACGCGGCCGCCGGCGACATCGCCCCCTCCTCTCGGCCCGGTCCGGTCCCGGTCGCGCGCCGTCGGTGCCGACCGTTCGGTCGAGCCTAGCGGGAACGCGTCGGGTGCCCGCCGGTGGGTCGCGCCTCGCCGCACGAGCCCCCGCGCGGCGTCGTCCCCAGGCGACCTGGCCGACGGCGTCGTCCCCAGCCCGGGCGGCCGGTCCGTCGCGGCGGAC
>AXCX01000038.1 GCA_000767215.1 Actinotalea fermentans ATCC 43279 = JCM 9966 = DSM 3133 | reverse complement strand
TGATGATCCGCGGCACGTTCGCGAACATCCGCCTGCGCAACCAGCTCGTCCCCGGTGTGGAGGGCGGCTACACGGTCAACCTCCTCACCGGCGAGCAGACGTCGATCTACGACGCTGCGATGGCCTACCAGGAGGCGGGCGTGCCGCTCGTCGTCCTCGGCGGCAAGGAGTACGGCTCGGGCTCCTCGCGCGACTGGGCGGCCAAGGGCACGGCGCTGCTCGGCGTCCGGGCGGTCATCGTGGAGAGCTTCGAGCGCATCCACCGGTCCAACCTCATCGGGATGGGCGTGCTGCCCCTGCAGTTCCCGGCGGGGGAGTCCGCCGACTCGCTCGGCCTGGACGGCACCGAGACGTTCACCATCGCCGGGGTCGCCGCCCTCAACGAGGGCACGACGCCGCGGACGGTGCGCGTGACCGCCGAGAAGCCCGGCGGCGGCGTCGAGTTCGACGCCGTGGTGCGGATCGACACCCCCGGCGAGGCCGACTACTACCGCAACGGCGGCATCCTGCAGTACGTGCTGCGCTCGCTCGTCTGAGCGTCCCTGCTCGGGTCGGGTCGCGTCCCCTAGGCTGCGGCCCGACCGGAGGAGGGCCGACGTGGCACACAGCTTCACGCAGACCGTCGAGGTCGCGCTCGTCCCGCAGCAGGCGGAGGCAGCCGTGTACCAGGCGCTCGCGGCGACGGGTGTCCAGGGCGTCCGCGGTGGCGGCGGGTTCCTGCGGGGCGTGACGTCCGTCGGCTGGAGCAGCTGGGGCGAGGAGGTCACGGCGACCGTGGGCTTCGGCCCGCGCGGGTCGCTCGTGACGCTCACGAGCACCTGCTCGATGCAGACGCAGCTCGTCGACTTCGGCAAGAACGGCAAGAACGTGACGAAGGTCGTCGAGGCGCTGCGGGGCGCGGGCGTCCCGGTCCTCTAGGACGCCGGCGGGCCGGGCTCGGCGAGGAGCTGGCCGAGCGCATGCCGACCGATGCCGCCGATGGCCGGGTCGCTCGCGCGGCGCACCATGGTCAGGCCCATCGACAAGGCCCAGCCTCGGGCCCGGCGCCACGTGGGGCCGTCGAGCGCGCCGCGCGCCATGAGCCGATCGCGGAACGCGGCGCGACCCACCTCGTCGAACGTCAGCCACGCCGTGGCGAGGTCGGTGGCGGGGTCGCCGGCGGTGAGGTCCCCGAAGTCGACCAGCGCGACCAGGCGACCGCTCGCGACGAGCAGGTTCGCGGGGTGCGGGTCGCCGTGCACCCACGTCGGCGGGCCGAGGAGCGGCGGCGCCGCCAGCGCGTCCCGCCAGACCGCCTGCAGGCGTCCGGCGTCGGGAAGGCCCGGGACGGGGACGAGCAGGCGCTGACGCACGGCCTCGTCGCGGTTGGCGAGAGGGCCGGAGCGGAACGGGTTGACGGGAGCGTCGGTGGGCGCGGCCACGTGCAGGTCGGCCAGGGCGTCCGCGAGGTCGGCCGCCCAGGCGGTGCGTCCGGCCACGGGCTCACGCCACGCCGGTGCGCCCGGCAGCCACGGCACGACGCCCCACGGGTAGGGGAAGCCGCGCGTCGGGCGGCCGGTACGGACGGGCGCCGGCAGCCGCAGCCGCAGCAGCGGAGCGAGCCGGGGGAGCCAGCGGTGCTCGTTCGCGGCGAGCTCCGCGGCGACCTCCCGGCGGGGCAGGCGCACGGCCAGGTCGTCGCCCAGGCGGTACATCTCGTTGTCCCAGCCGCCGTCGGCGTGGACCAGGGCGTGGTCGGCGAGGTCGGGGTGCTGCTCGGCGAGCAGTCGCCGCACGAGGTCCTCCGTGACGACGACGTCGGCCGCCGGGCGCCGGTGCACCGCGTGCGTGAGCGACCCGAGCGCGTCGCCCGGGTCGTACAACGTCACCCAGGCGTCCGTCACGACGCGCTCGGTGCCCGGGTCCACCGGGTCCGTGGCGGCCCACGCGAGGTCGGCGAGCCCGACCTCGACCTCCAGACCGTCGACCAGGACGGCACGGACCTCCGTGAGGTGCGGCCCCCAGTCGCGCACGCGGTCCACCGTCGCGGGACCGCCGCACAGGCCGGCGAGCCAGCCGAGGTCCGCGGCGAGGTCCGCGCGTCGGGCGGTGAGGACGACCAGGTCGACGTCGGAGTCGTCGCGAGCCCGCGCCGCGGCCCACGACCCGCACAGGCCGACGGCGGTCACCTCCGGCCGTCCCGCCGCCCATCCCGGCACGCGCTCGAGCAGCGCGCCCACG
>AXCX01000361.1 GCA_000767215.1 Actinotalea fermentans ATCC 43279 = JCM 9966 = DSM 3133 | reverse complement strand
CGCCGGACGGCCACCGTCCAGCACCCGCTGGACCGCCGGTGCGACGCCGGGCGCCGCGGTCACCGCGTCCGCGCCGAGCCCGTCCACGCGCCCCCGGTCCTCCGCGGCCGCGACCACGACGACCCAGACCCCCGAACCGTGCAGGTGACCGACCGCTGCCCGGTCGAGTCCCGGCAGGTCGGCCGAGACGACGGCGACCCGGCCGATGCCTGCCGCCCCGGCCGCGAGGAGCTCGGCCAGGTCCGCGCACCGGCGCACCACCTCGACGCCGCGCTCGGCGGCCAGGACCTGCACCACCGTCGCCTCGTCGTCCCCCGTCACGGCACTGAGGACGCCGATCCGCGCGCTCACCGACCTCCCCCGGGCACCAGGACGACCTCGACCGACCCCTCGGCCGCGAGCGCGCCGAGCACCGTGGGCAGCTCGTCCACGGGCACGAGCACGTGGACGGTCACCGCCGAACCCACCGCCAGCCCACCGCGTGGCTCGCTCACCTCGGCCACGGTGAGCCCGGCCGCGAGGAGCTGTGGCTCGACGGTCGGCGCGCCCCGGGTCGCCCCGACCGAGGACGACGGCGCCACCCCGGCGTCCCCCTCGGGGACGAACCAGAGGTCGACGGCGGCCCCGGCAGCGAGCCCCTCCGGCAGCGCGCCGTCCGGCTCGATCGCCACGGGACGCAGCCCGAGCTCGGTCTGCGTCGCGACTGCGGACCTCGGGAGCAGCTCCCCCGCACCGACGACCCTGGTCGCGACGAGGTCGTCCGCCAGCGGCTCGTCCGCGCGCACGTAGGTGGCGCCCGCAGCGTCGAGACGCACCTGCCGGACCGTGAGGTCCGCCGCGGCGAGCGCGTCGCCGGGGACGAGCGCCTCGGCGGCCGCGTACACCGGCACGGTCCGCCCGGCGGACGCGACGAGCGTCGACCCGAGCGCGACGGAGGCGGCCACGAGCACGACCCCCAGCAGAAGGCGAGGGTCCCGCCAGCCGGGCCGACGCAGGCGCAGTGCAGGTGGGCTGGCGGGTGGGTGCGGGTGGTCGGCCATGTCCCCCTCGTTCGGTGTCGTCCCCGCGGGCGTGCCCGTGGTCCGCGTGCGCTCGCCGCGGGCTGCCCTGCCCATCTGGCGCGCGCCCGCGCCCGCCCATCATGCCCGTTCTGGTCGGTTTCGTCCCGGTCTTCAGTCCCACCTGTGCACGGTTCGGTGGCGTGCGCCCGACGTGCCAGACTCCTGCCATGCCGCGGTTCCTGACGCTCGCCGACGTGACGGATGTGCTCAACATCTCGATGACGCAGGCGTACGCCCTCGTGAAGTCCGGCGACCTCCCCGCGATGAAGATCGGCGGACAGGGCAAGGCCGGCCAGTGGCGCGTCGAGGCCGACCAGCTCGAGGCCTACATCGAGCGGATGTACGCCGAGACCCGCGCGAGCATCGAAGCGGGGTCAGCCGCGGCTCAGCACGAGCAGGGCTGACCAGGCGACGGCGCACCGGGCGCCGGTCGGTCGGTCGTCGTCCGGCCGCACCAGGGCCACGTCGAGGTGCTCCGTACCGACGGCGTCGACCCTGCCGACCACCGTGCCCGCCGTCGTGAGCACGCGCACGACGGACCGGTCGCGCGCGACCGCACGCAGCGCGTGACCGAGGCGGAGCCGGC
>AXCX01000360.1 GCA_000767215.1 Actinotalea fermentans ATCC 43279 = JCM 9966 = DSM 3133 | reverse complement strand
CCCGCCGGCGGCGCGGCGACGTCGCCCAGCCCGGCGACGACGGCGATGGCGTCGAGCGGGACCAGGTGCTCGCGGGGACCGTCCGCGAGCAGCACCCACTGCGGCCCGACGTCCTGGAGCACGCCGCGCCGGCACTCGCCGCCGTGCACCGTGACCGAGAGCTCGCCCGTGTGGGCGCGCAGCCGCGCACCCAGGTCGACGGCGGCGCGCTCGGCCCGCGTGAGGTCCGGCACGTCGTCGAGCCGGCCGCGCGACTCCGCGGCATCGAGCTGTAGCTCGAGATCGGCGAAGAGGGCCTGCCAGCGCATGCGCACACGCTAGGGCGCCGACCTGGCCCACATGTCCGCTTTGTCCACACAGTGGTCGTCCAGTCGACGTGACGGAACTCGATCCTCCATCATCGTTCTGCATCATCCTGCATCGGTTGAGATCGCCCGCCGCGCGGCGCTCGGCCACCTCCCGGATCGGAGCACCCGTGGACCCTCGGAGCACCCCTCGACACGGCGCCTGGCGCGGCCTCACGGCGACCGCCGCCTGCGCCTGCGCGGCGGCCGTCCTCGCCCGCCTTGCCGTGAGCGCCTCCGCGCAGGCGCCGGCTCCCGACGCGATGGTGGGCACCGCGGTGCTCGCGGTGGGGGCCCTCGCCGCGGCCGTGCTCACCGGCGGCTGCGCCGTCCTCACCGTCACGGCCGTCGCCGCCGGCCTCGGACACCGGTGGTCGCGCACCGAGGCCGTGGCCCAGCGGGTCGTCCCCGCCGTCCTGCGCCGTGCGCTGACCGTCGGCGTCGGGGCAGGGATGTCGCTCGGCATCGGCGGCACCGCGCTGGCCGAGGACGTCGACGTGGACTGGCAGGTCACCTCGACCGTGTCGCAGACGTCCTCGGCACCGACCGCCCCCGGCTCCACCGTGAGCGGGGTGAGCCCGGTCAGCGCGGTGAGCCCGGTCAGCGCGGTGAGCGGACCTGTCCCCCTGGCGAGCCCGCCGGCTCCCACGACCCCGACCCCCGGTGCGCAGCCCGCCCCCGCCGTGGAGCCGACCTCGATCGTCGTCCAGCCCGGAGACAGCCTGTGGAGCATCACGGCGAGCCTGCTGCCGCCGGACGCCCCCGACGCCGCGGTCGCAGCCGCCTGGCCCTCGCTCTACGCGGCCAACCAGGCGCTCGTCGGCCCCGACCCGGGCCTGATCCACCCCGGTGACGTCCTCACCGTTCCTGCCGGGATCTCGGTATGAGCGCCGCGCTGGCGACGTCGGCCGACGCACGGACCGGATCTGCGACCGCACCGGCCAGGACCCGCCCCGCCGCGCGCGCGGCGACGACCGCTCCCCCGCGCCTGCTGCTCCCCCCGACCGCGGAGCCGTCGCACGTGGCGCGGAGCGCGTCGATCGGCCAACCGCCGGTCGGTCGTTCGGTGCTGTCCCCGCTGACCTCTGCCGCGTGGCCCACGGCCGCCCCCGAGCCACCGCGCGAGGAACCGCTGGAGGACCCGACCCGGCTGTGCGGCGCCGTCGTGATGGCGGCGATCGAGGCGCTCACGTCCGCCCGCCCGCTGGTCCAGCTCGCGCGCTGGGTCAGCCCGGAGGTGTACGAGGCGCTGGCACGGGCCGTGCGCCCCGGCCCGGCCACCGGTCGACGCGGCGTCGTCCTCCGCGCGGTCCGGCTGTGCCGCGTCGGCCCCACCGTCGCCGAGGGCACGGCGGTGGTGCACGACGGTGCGCGCGTCCGCGCGGCCGCCGTCCGTCTCGAGGTGCACCGCGGGAGCTGGCGGGCCACGGTCCTGCAGATCGGCTGACCTGCTCCCGCCGCTGACGGAGCGCGAGCCCGGCCGGTGACCGGCCGGGCTCGCCCTGGCGTCAGGCTGCTTCGTTCTTCCCGTGGCAGAGCTTGTACTTCTTGCCCGAGCCGCACGGGCACGGCGAGTTGCGCGGGGTGCCCGGGAACGTCTGGCCGTCCTTCTCCGCCGCCACGGCGCCGCCCGAGCCCGAGGCCGCCGTCACAGCGTTCGCGTCACCGTCGACC